>JACRJI010000003.1 GCA_016235665.1 candidate division TA06 bacterium
AGTTTTAAGCGACGAGCTTTTTCTTTTGGTTCTTTTCTTGTTGGCGGTACAAAAAGAAAAGAACATAACCGGGTAAAATCTGCATTTTACCAAATCCACTATATTCTTTCTACTTTTCCTGATCAAGTTAGATAGTCATTATTTCTTAAACTCGTGTCCCAGTTCTTTCCATTTAGCCAGAATATCCTCCCGGGAATAAAAACCCTCGTGCCGGAACAGTTCCTTTCCTTCCGGGCTGTAGAATATCTGGGTGGGTATTACCCGGATCTTGTATTTGCTGCCTTCGTCGGCATTCTGCCAGACATCTATGAACACCACCTCCAATTTCCCCGCGTAATCTTTTTTCAGCTCTTCCAGGATCGGGGCCATCATCTTGCAGGGTATGCATTTCCCGGCGCCCAGGTCCACCAGCCGGGGAAGCTTTAACGGTATGGGTTTCAGGCTGTCGGCTTTGGCAACCATCTTCTTTTTAACCGCGGTCTTCGTTTTGCTTTTTGTTGCGGCCTTGGCGGCAATTGAATCCTTTTTAACCGAGACTGTCTTGGCTTCCTGGGCCATCAACTGGCCGGCCGTAAAAATTAATAATAATGCCAAAATCAAAAAGCTATGGTTTCTCTTCATCGTTCTCCTTTGATATTTAATATCCGTGTTGATCCGCGCGAATCCGCGTCCAATTAGGTGATCAGTTTCTTGATCTGCTCCGGGGACAACAGGTGCCCGGTGGACTTGACCACGCCGTCTATGGCCAGGGCCGGGGTCATCATCACCCCGAAGGCCATGATATCCTTCAGTTCCGAGACCTTGACGATCTCCGCTTCTATGCCCAGCTCTTTGACCGCTTTCTCGGCATTGGCGGTCAGGGTCTTGCACTTGGGACAGCCGGTGCCCAGGATCTGGATCTTCATATTTTATTCCTTGTGTTTATTTGTGGCCACAGCTGTTCTTTGTTTCCGATATGTGGCAGTTCACCCCGTTGCACTCGGTGCATTCGAACTGAATGGTGGTGTGCAGTATCCCGAACCCATGTTCCAGCAATTCCTGGATCTCCTCCAGCAGGGCATCGCTCTGGCTGGTCATCTGGTCCTCAATCTGCACATGGGCGCTTAAGGCGTGGATCCCGGAGGACAGGCTCCAGACATGCAGGTGGTGCAGGGCTTTTACCCCTTTGATCCCGCTCAGGGCTTTTTCAATTTCCCGGCTCTCCATCCCGGCCGGAGCGGCTTCCAGCAAAATGTCCACCGATTCCTTCACCAGGCCGTAGGCCCCCTTCAGGATCATGACCCCGATCAGGATGCTCAATACCGGGTCTATCACCAGCCAGCCGGTGAAGCGGATGATAAGCCCGCCGATGATCACCGCCACCGAGGACAGCAGGTCGCCCACCACGTGCAGAAAGGCTCCCCGGACGTTGAGATTATCCCGGCTGGAGGCCCGCAGGACAAAGAACCCGGCAATATTGACGGCCAGCCCGGCCAGGGCGACTATGATCATAAGGCCGCTCTTGATCCCGGTGGGCGAGCTGAAGCGCTGCCAGGCTTCGTAGAAGATGTATCCCGACAAAACTATCAGGGTCACCCCGTTCAGCAGCGCCGCCAGGATCTCCAGCCGGTAGAAGCCATAGGTCTTTTTGGCGTTGGCTGGAGTGGTGGCAAAGCGGATGGCCAGCAGGGACAGGCCCAGCGCCAGCACGTCGGTCAGCATATGCCCGGCGTCGGAGACCAGGGCCAATGAACCCGACAGCCAGCCGCCGGCGAACTCCGCCAGCATCAGCAACGCGGTCAGGACCAGGGTCCACTTCAGCCCCTTCAGGCTGTCAGCCCGGTGATCGTGTTTGTGTTCGTGTGACATATATTATTAACCTCTCCACTTCGTTGGCCAAAGCACCGACAATCTTCTCAGTGCAAGCCTTCTTCCCTCTCCTTGGAGGAGAGGGAGAGTCTTACGTTGCGAGGTTAACAGCAAGAAGATCCCGAGCCCCCGCAACTGCAGGAGCATACGGTCTTACCTTCTTTCTTTTCGGGAAAGGAAATGGCTCCGGTGGGGCAGGCCGGCAGGCACTTTTCTCCGGTGCCGCAGCATTCGTCGGCGTTCTTGACCGAGGCCTTGCCCTTGATCAGTTCATAGACCTTTTTACAGCAGGCCTGGAGGCAGGCCCCGCAGCCGTTGCAGAGTATTTGATCGATGACTGGTTGTGCTTTTTTCATATTTCTCCTAATTTTAGAGTGTTTCGCGTTTTTAGCGGGCAGCTTATTTTCCGCCCGGCCGCAGCCGGCAGGTGCAGGAGCCGGAGAGCTTCTTTGAATTGTCTATCTTGATCGGCATCCCGTCGTGCTCCCAGTCCAGTATCCCGCCGTTGAGGTTGGCAACATTGGTGAACCCATGTTCCATCAGATACCTTACCGCCTCCTTGCTGCGCAGGCCCACCGAGTCTGCTACGATCAGGGGGCGGTCTTTGGGCAGCTCGGCCAGGCGGGTTTCCAGTTCCGGGGCGGGGATGTAGAGCACCTCCGGCACGTCGAATTTCTTGTAATCGGTCTCTATCTGTGCCCTTAGATCTATGAACAGTCCGCCATTTATGGCTGTCTCCAGGGCCTCGCTTCCGGAAAGATGCGTCATTCCTGCTATTAACAGGCCTTTATCGCCGAAACATGCATTGATACTGTGTTTATCAGTTGCCATATTACTCAACCCATTACATATATTTCGTGCTCTTTAGTGTGTTTCGTGGGTAAAGTACCTCTGCCTGAACCGCAGCGCCACGTTAACCAACCCTATCATCACCGGCACCTCGATCAGCGGACCGATCACCGCCGCAAAGGCCGCCTTGGACCCCAGCCCGAAAACCGCCACCGCCACCGCGATGGCCAGTTCAAAATTGTTGCTGGCCGCGGTGAAAGCCAGCGTGGTGGTCTTGGCGTAGCCGGACCCCATCCTTTTGCCCATCCAGAAGCTTACCAGGAACATCACCACAAAATACACCAGCAGGGGGATGGCTATCAGCACTACATCCAGAGGACGCTGCACTATCTCCTGGCCCTTGATGGAGAACATGGCCACAATGGTGAACAGCAAAGCCACCAGGGTGACGGGACTGATCACGGGGATGAACCTGGAATGATACCAGTCCTTGCTCTTGGCTTTAACCAGCGCCAACCGAGTAAGCATCCCCGCCAGGAACGGAATTCCCAGGTAGATGAACACGCTTTTGGCAATGCTGCCGATAGTGATCTTGGACAGGTCCGCCGTCCCCAGGTCGATGCCCAACAGCGGGGGGAAAACCTTGATGAACATGTAGGCATAGACCGAGTAAAGGAACACCTGGAAGATGGAGTTGAAAGCCACCAGTCCCGCGCAGTACTCGGTGTCGCCCCTGGCCAGGTCGTTCCAGACTATCACCATGGCAATGCAGCGGGCCAGCCCGATCATGATCAGCCCCATCATGTAGTCCGGCTGCCCTCTCAGGAACACCGCCGCCAGCAGGAACATCAGCACCGGGCCTATGACCCAGTTCTGGACCAGCGACAGGCCCAGCAACCTGGTATCGCGGAAAGCCGCGCCCAGCTCCTCGTAGCGGACCTTGGCCAGCGGCGGGTACATCATCAGTATCAGCCCGATGGCGATGGGAATATTGGTGGTGCCGGAACTGAGCCTGAGGTTGAGGAAACGGACCGTTTCCGGCCACAGCCAACCCAGGCCGACCCCCAGGCCCATGGCTAAAAAGATCCACAGCGTAAGATAGCGGTCCAGGAATGACAGGCGTTTGGAAAGATGCTCCGACATGTCACTGATCCTTGCGTTTGGTTTCTGGTTTGTGAGTATGCGGCCCGCATGGCATCAGCGGCTTGGCCCCCTTGGCCGCCCGGCGGTCCTGTTTGACCGCCGTGTCCTGTGACAGGCCGTTCAGGCAGGCGCAGATGTTCTTTGAGGCATCCGGACAGCAAAGCCTGTAGTGGACCCATTTCCCCTTCCGGTTGTCCACTATCAGCCCGGCCTCCTTAAGGATTGAAAGGTGCCGCGAGATCCGGGACTGGCCCATGCCCAGCACCGCTATCAGCTGGCAGACGCACAGCTCCCCGCCCTCCAGCAGCTTGACGATCCGCAGCCGGGTGGGGTCCCCCAGGGCCTTGAATGTTTTGACGGCTTGTATCATTTTCACCTATTCTCCCCTCTCCGCAGCGGGGAGGGGCAGGGGTGGGGTCTGTTTACATATCAAGATATCTTGATATGATAATACAAATTTCCAAGAATGTCAAGGCTCCTTCAAATTATTTCAATTTATTGTTGCAGCCGCTTTGTTTTAATGCTATATTTAAGCTGTCAACCAATGGAGGAACCATGAAACTTTCCCGCTGGTATCTTTTCCTGGCCGCACTGCTGGCCGCCATCTCGTTCTCCTTTTACCTGGCTCAGGTGCTGATATTCCACAAGCCGCACGACACTTTCTTTTACATGCTGCAGGACCTGGCCTTCGTGCCCATCCAGGTGCTGCTGGTGACCCTGATCCTTAACGACCTGATGGTCCGGCGGGAGAAGAAGGCGTTGCTTAACAAGATGAACATGGTGATCGGGGCCTTTTTCAGCGAGATGGGCAACGAGCTGATAACCAGTCTGACCAAGTATGACCCGGTGTTCAATGACCTGGCGGCGGTGGCCCGGCCCGGCCCGGGATGGAAGGCCGAGGACTTTGCCCTGGCCCGCCGCCGGCTGGAAGAAAAAGAATTTCAGATAGACGCCCGCCGGGCCGACCTGGGAGCCCTGAAGGATTTTCTTTCGGGAAAACGCGGCTTTGTGCTGGGCTTGCTGGAGAACCAAAATCTTCTGGAGCATGCCACTTTCACCGACCTGCTGTGGGCCGTCACCCATCTGACCGAGGAACTGCAGTTCAGAACCTCGCTGAAGGGCCTGCCGCCGGCCGACTGTCAGCATCTCTCCGGCGACATCAAGCGGGTGTACGGCCTGCTGCTGGGCGAGTGGCTGGGCTACGCCCGGCATTTGAAGGAAGCCTATCCTTATATGTACTCGCTGGTGGTGCGGCACAACCCGTTTGACCCGGAAGCCTCGGTTACCATAAAATAGGATGCCGGCCAGTACTGATTTGACTCGGTTATGTTCTTTTCTTTTTGTACCGCCAACAAGAAAAGAACCAAAAGAAAAAGCTCGTCGCAAAGAACCATCCGGGCGCTGCGCTTCTCGTTGCCGTCGGGCTTGTCTGAACTCGGGCTTTGGCCAAGCCCTCAAACAGGCGCAGACAAGCTATTAACCGCCGTCAACTGCGATGCTCACTGATGGTTCTTAACGCGACAACCGGGGCTGGTACCTGTTGTGCAATCTATTCCTTTAAAGAGCATAAAGCTATGAGCATAAAACTTCTATCTTGGAACGTCAACGGCCTGCGGGCCGTGTTCAAAAAAGGCTTTGCCCCATGGGTGGCCAAAACCGGCCCCGATATACTCTGTCTGCAGGAAACCAAGGCCAGGCCCGAGCAGGTGGTGAAGGAGCTGGAAACCATCAAGGGATATGATTTTCATTTTTCCTCGGCCCAAAGGCCGGGATACAGCGGGGTGGCGCTGTTCACTAAAGAAAAGCCCGTGTCTGTGAAACAGACCTTCGGTGTGACCAGGTTCGACGACGAGGGCCGCATCCTTCAGGCCGACTACGGCAAATTCATTTTGTTCAACATCTACTTTCCCAACGGCAAGGCCTCGCCCGAACGGCTGCAGTACAAGATGGATTTCTATGAAGCCTTTCTGCTGGAGATGAAGAAACTGCTGAAGAAGGACAAAAAGATAATCATCTGCGGCGACGTCAACACAGCGCATAAGGAGATAGACCTGGCCAGGCCCAGGGAGAACTCGAAAGTTTCGGGGTTCTTGCCTCAGGAGCGCGAATGGATAGATAGATTCCTGGAACTGGGATTCGTGGACACCCTGCGGTTGTTCAACCGATCGCCCGGCCTTTACACCTGGTGGGATGTGATCAGCCGGGCCCGGGACCGCAACGTCGGCTGGCGGATAGATTATTTCTACTCCAGCGAAAACCTGAAAAAGAGCATAGAGAAGGCCTACATTTTGCCGGAGGTAATGGGATCTGACCATTGCCCCATAGGGCTGGAACTGGAGATATAATAATCATTCCTGATAAAGTTCAAAGGAGACCCCCGATGGAAGATCAATCCAAATCCAAGGAACAGCTGATCGGCGAGCTCCACGCCCTGAGAATCAGGTTGACCGAGGCCGAGGTGCTGGAACTGGAGCTGAAGCGCACCCGGGAAAAGCTGGCGGCGTTGGAGCAGATGGTGAACAGCCTGCCGATGGGAGTGACCATCTCGGACCTGGAGGGCCGGATCCTCTATTCCAACCCGGCCGAGGCCCAGATGCACGGCTACACGGTGGAGGAGTTGACGGGACAGGAGGTCAAGATCTTCGCCCCCCAGGGCCGCTGGAGCCCGCTGGACCCAGAACAGGCCAAAAAGATAAAACGGTTGACCCGCGAGGCCATCAACCTCCGCAAGGACGGCAGCACCTTTGAGGCCCTGCTGACCTCGGACGTGGTCAAGAACAAGCGGGGCGAGGCGTTGGCCATCATCACCACCAGCGAAGAGCTGACCGCCAGAAAACAGGCCCAGGCCTTCATGACAGCGCTATATAAGATATCTGACAAGGCCGCGGCGGCTTCAGATTTGAAGACCCTCTGCTCCGACCTGCATAACATCGTGGGTGGCCTGATCTACGCCAGGAATTTCTACCTGGCCCTGTACGACCAGGAGGCCGACAACCTCACCTTCCCCTATTTCGTGGACGAGTTCTCGGCAGCCCCCGGCCCCCAGCGGCTGAAGAAGGGCCTGATCAAACAGGTGCTGGAGACCGGCCAGGCCCTGTTCGCCACCCAGGAGACCTACTCTCAGATGCTGCAGCAGGGCGGGTACGAGGAGATGGACACACCTTTCGTCAACTGGCTGGGTGTGCCGCTGAAGAAGGACGGCCGGATCTTCGGGGTGATGGTGATCAACAGCTACACCGAGGAGATATCCTTCGGCCAGACCGAGAAGGACCTGATGGCCTTCGCCGCCCAGCAGATGGTCAATGCCATGGAAAAGATCGTCCGGGCATAAAAATATGTTTCAGATTGGCCCTTGACTTTACCGGTAAAAAGCCTTACTATTTAACCTGAAATTCACCCCAATATTAATTCTTTTTTGGAGGCTGTTCATGAAGCTCAAAGTCATGGTTCTTTTGCTGGCCTTACTATCTCTGGGACTTCCCCTTTGGGCGGCGGTTCCCGCCAGCAGCACCGGCACCCGTATCCAGGCCCCGGAACAGCCGGCGGCCACAAAAGCCCCGGCCGGGCCCAAGGTGATCACCTGGGCCACCATAGACTCAATCAATCCCGGGGCTTCGCGCATGGCCGCGGCTACCTCTCTGGGCAAGGTCTACCGCCTGGGCGGCGAGGCTTCGGGGGGATTGCGTTCGGGATGGCTACAGCGCTACGATCCGGCCACCGGCCTGTGGACCGACAGAGCCTCCATGGCGGTGGGCATGTCCAACATGTGCGCCACGGAATACCAGGATCAGCTGTTCGTCCCCGGCGGATTTGACGGGGTGGCCACCCGGAGGATACTGCAGGGTTACAACCAATGGGCCAATTCCTGGTACTCGGGATACGACAGCATGCCCGAACCCCGGTACGGCTCTTCCTGCGCCGTGGTGGAGGATACGCTTTACGTCTTCGGCGGATGGGACGGAGCCGCTAATTCCCGTTCCTGCTATGCCTATAATTTTGACAACAACACCTGGACCATGAAGGACAGCATGCCGACCGGCCGCCAATTTTCCGCCGCCGTGACGGTGAACGGAAAGATATACGTGCTGGGCGGAAATGGGTCCCTTAGTGATTTGACCACGGTGGAAATGTACGACCCGGCCGCTGGAACCTGGACCACCAAGACTCCGATGCTGACCGGACGGGGCGGCCTGGGAGCGGCCAACATTGGCGGCAGGATATATGTGTTTGGCGGGGGCTGGGCAACCTACCTGAATACCGTAGAATATTACACACCTGAAGCCGACACCGCCGGGGGAACCCCCTGGACGGTAGACACCAGTTTTGTCTTCGGCCGGCGCACGGTCGGAGTAACGGCCGTGGGCAATGATGCCTATGTGCTGGGCGGCTGGAGCGGAGCCTACCGGGCCTGCGCCGAGAAGGGCGCCACCGACGTCCCGGTGGTCAACGATGCCGAGGTAACCCAGATCGACATCCCCCAGTACTTAGGCAATTACGGGGTGGTGGTCCCGGTCTATGTCAACGTTCGGAACAACGGGCCGCACCGCCAGTACAACGTCCCGGTTAGCCTTCAGATCGACAGCGCCGGGTCTATAGTGTATAATCTGAACCGCTGGTGCGATCTGGATTCGGCCGGCACCACCACCCTCATCTTCCCCGACTGGCCGGCGGCCAAGACCCCCGGCACCATCCACACTTTCAAGGCCTATGTCAACTGGAGCCTGGACCAGAATACCGCCAACGATACCATGACCGTCACCAGCGAGATCATGGACGCTGTCTGGTACCAGATCGACGGAGCCTCCACTACCGGTTCGGCCGCCCAGAATTTCGAAGCGGCCAACGATGCATATGACTGCTGGATAATGGAAGACTTTTGGATCGCCGGTCCGGATTCCCTGTGGCTGGATTCCGTTTATGTCCAGGGCCTGTACACCTCTACCGGACCTTTGGATAGCATCCAGTTCATCATCATGCCGGACAGCGCCGGAGCCCCGGGCTATCCCGCCTTCAGCCAACCGCTGTGGAGCGGATACTTCACCCCGGCCAGCTATACCGAGACCACCGGGAGCTTCATGGTCCGCCTGCCCACGCAGGTCAAGGTCTACGGAAACAATCCCGGACTGTGGATGGCTTTCCAGGGCCAGATGAACTATGACGTGGGCGGCCAATGGTATATCAATCAGAACACCATGCCCCTGCGCGGCAGCTATGAAGGATTCTGGTATAATCCCGGCGGCGGCTTTGGCATGGGCGGCGGCTATGTTCACCAAAGCAGCGTTTGGGCCGGCGTCTACGGGCATAATTTCGTATTATACGGCAGCCTGACCCCCACCGGGGTGGCCGGCCAGCCGGTTGACCAGCCGCTGGTTCACAAGTTCGCCCTGGCCCCGGCCTGGCCCAATCCGGCCCGGGGCTCGGCCCGGCTGAACTTCAGCCTGGACAAGGCCTCCCAAGTGGTGCTCTCGGTCTACAACCTGGCCGGACAGAAGGTGGCCACCGTGGCCTCCGGCAGCTATCCTGCCGGAAAACACCAGGTGGTGTGGCAGGGCCGGGATGCCAAGGGAAACAGCGTTCCCGGAGGCGTGTACCTCTACCGTATCCAGGCCGGGGACAGGACCGCCACCGGCAAGCTGGTTTGGCTTAAGTAAACTTCCGAGGACCTTTAAGAACGGGCGCACTCCGGTGCGCCCGTTCTTTGTTTTAGACCTGGCCGGACGGCGTTATTTTTAAGTTTTTTGCTTTTGACTTTGACAATGTTTTATGATATTGTTAAGAGTTATGTCCCCTTAAACCAGACGGAGATTGAGGGATCATGGAAAGCCGCATAAAAGAGCGATTCAATAAAAACATTTTGGCCGAAGCCATGCAGCGCTACGCCGTGCCGGAAGGAAAGATCCGGGAACTGGGCGGGTTCGAGAGCTTCATCCATTCGTTTGAACGAGATTCCAGGCATTACATTCTGCGGATCAGCCACAGCCTGCGCCGCAGCGAAGAACTGATCCGGGGCGAGGCCGACTGGATCAACTACCTGGCCGCAGGCGGGGTGCCGGTGGCCGGAGCGGTGATGTCGGAGAATGGAAACCTGGTGGAGGCGATCGATGACGGCCATGGCGGGCTTTTTCTGGCCACCGCCTTCAACAAGATCGACGGCCGGCCCATCCATGAGGCCGGCTGGAGCCCGCAACTTTACCGGACCTACGGAAAACTTCTGGGCAAGATGCACTCCCTGACCAAGGACTACCGGCCCAGTGATCCTTTGGCCAAAAGGCCCCAATGGGAGGACTCCGCCAACACCGAATGCGTCAAGCATCTACCGGAGACGGAATCCCTGGTCCGGGAAAAATACTGGAAAGTGATGGAGCAGGTGGCCGTCCTGCCCCGGGACAAAGACTCCTTTGGACTGATCCACTACGACGCCCACAGCAGCAATATGCTGGTGGATAAGGACGGAAGGCTCTGCCTGTTCGATTTCGACGACAGCCTGCATTCCTGGTTCGTCTGCGATATCGCCATAGTGCTGTTTTACATGACCGCGGGCAAGGAGCCGGACATCGCTTCGGTTGAGGAATTCCTGGCCCACTTTTTGTCCGGCTACGCCGAAGAGAACAAGCTGGATCCCAAGTGGCTGAAGGAGATCCCGCATTTTCTGAAGATCCGGGAGATAGACCTTTATGCAGTGATCCACCGCAGCTTCGACGTCAGCAATATCACCAACCCCTGGGTGGCCGGGTTCATGAAGGGCCGAAAAGAGAAGATCGAGGGGGATGTGCCATTCCTGGACCTTGACTTTGGGGCCTGGGCCGGGCACCTGACCTCACCCCTACCCCTCTCCAAATGAATTTGGAGAGGGATGGAAGAAGTAATATTATCTGAAATTATAGTTTTCTGTGTTTCAGTAATTCCGTGTTTCTGTGGTAAAGTTAATTTCTGTAAATCATGTTAATCCTGTCAAATAAATACAAAGGAACTCATTATGCTGGATCCCAAATTCATCCGGGAGAACATCGAACTGGTCAAGAAGGCCATCGCCGACAAGGGCGAGAAGGCCGACCTGGGGCCGTTCCTGGAACTGGACGCCAAGCGCCGCGGCATCCTCCAGGAGGTGGAGACCCTGAAATCGGAGCGCAACAAGGTCTCGGAGGAGATCGCCAGGCTGAAGAAGGAAAAGTCGCCTTTGGCTGACCAGAAGATAGTGGAGATGCGCCAGGTGGGCGACCAGATCAAGGCGCTGGACGACGAGCTACGCACGGTCGAAGAGAAACTGTCCGAGGCCACCCTTTCCCTGCCCAACATGCCGGACCCCTCGGTACCCATCGGCAAGGACGAGTCCGAGAACCTGGTGGATCGGGTGGTCGGACAGGAGAAGAAATACGACTTTGCCCTAAAGCCCCACTGGGAGCTGGGCGAAAAGCTGGGCATCATAGATTTTGAGCGCGGGGCCAAGATCTCCGGCAGCCGGTTCTATCTGCTTAAAGGCGCCGGGGCCCGGCTGCAGCGGGCGCTGATCACCTGGATGCTGGACGTCCACACCCGGCAGAGCGGTTACACCGAGATCTATCCGCCCTACATGGTCAGCGGAAAGTGCCTGGTGGGAACCGGCCAGCTGCCGAAATTCGCCGACACCGTTTACAAGGACATCGAGGAGGACTTTTGGTGGGTGCCCACCGCCGAGGTGCCGGTGACCAACATGTACCGCGAGGAGATTTTGGACGGCGCCCTGCTGCCGGTCAACCACGTGGCCTACACCGCCTGCTTCAGGCGGGAGAAGATGTCGGCCGGCAAGGACGTCCGGGGCATCAAGCGGGGCCACCAGTTCGACAAGGTGGAGCTGGTGAAGTTCGTCCTGCCGGAGAATTCCAACCAGGAATTGGACAAACTGATCGCCGACGCCGAGAAGATCCCGCAGGCTTTGGGCTTTAAGTACAGGATCTTAAAGATGTGCACCGGCGACCTGGGCTTTACCGCCGCCAAGAAGTACGATATTGAGATCTGGGCCGAGGGCTGCCAGGAGTGGCTGGAGGTCTCCTCCTGCTCCAACTTCGGGGATTTCCAGGCCCGCCGCGCCAACATCAAGTTCCGGCGCGAGCCCAAAGCCAAACCGGAGTTCGTGCATACCTTGAACGGCTCGGGGCTGGCCCTGCCCCGGACCATGATAGCGGTGATGGAGAATTACCAGAACGCCGACGGGAGCATTACCGTGCCGGAGGTATTGAGGCCGTACATGGGGATGGACATTATAAAATGATTTATTCATCAGCGATACCATTAATGATATCGCTGGTCATTCATCAAGGTTTCTACGAAACCTACTACGGCCCAGGCCGCACCCGCGGCCTTGATGATACCCAGCGATGGGTTTCAACCCATCGCGCACCCCCGGTAGTTTTACGGTAGTATATGGGGATGGATGTGATAAAATAAACATTGAGACATAAAACCAACAATACGAGGCGAAAAATGAAAAAGACCACCGGATCATCACTGTTGTTGTTTCTATTAGCAATTCTCACCATTGCTTCATGTAACAGGCAAACCATAATACCAGCATCAAGGATGCAGCCGCGGCTGAGTTTTTATGGGTTTACCGTGGCCAGACCGCCGGATACTGGATGGTTTGCACTACAAAGTGAGCAAAAAGACGATAGGGCAATTTTTAGAAAGAAACTTAGTTCGCCCACCCACACTGCTTTTGTTGAGATTTATTTAGGGAGAATGGAACGTGCGGCTACAAGCCTTGAGGATCTGGTCTTTATTGATAAAGCCTCCCATGTATTTGAAGACACTGTGCGTTTTAAAATGGTTAACTTTACCCAAACCCCCACTAACCGGCAAGGGCAATGGTGCGTAAACTGGACAGAGCAGATAATTGACCGTCAACCAGCAATTACACCAAGCATACACCTCGTGGCACGCGCACAGGGCTTCAGGTGCATTCAACCTATTTATAAGAACACGGTTGTCATTAAAGCAGAAGTATCAGAGCGGGGCTTGGAAGGGGAGCTTGACTCTTTGATCATCAGAGAAGGTGAAGAAATTTTGAAAAGCATTGTGTTAACCGATACCATGGGCGCACCATTTTAGTAATTTCGGGATTACCGTGCCGAAGGTGCTGAGGCCGTATATGGGGTTGGATGTTATAAAGTTTAGCTTTGTTCTATAAATCAATAAAATCTATATATAATATGCCAAATATATGTATTTATTGCGGGAAACCAGCAACAACAAGTGATCATTTACCACCAAAGTGCTTTTTTCCCAAACCATACCCACCAAATTTAGTTACAGTGCCTTGCTGTTTTGAATGCAACAAATCGTTCTCTACAGATGAAGATTATACAAGACTTGTTTTTGCTACTTCTCGTAGCATCATTAGCAATAATGAGATCGGTGTTAAATTATGGGAACAGAAAGCACATAAAACATTATCAAAAAACCATAAACTTGCCTCCGAGATTTATCAGCAATTTAAAAGTATTGACGTATATTGGGGTAAAATTTACCTTGGCAAAACCCCCGGATTTAAACCAGACATGAAGAGAATAGTACGTATTGTTGAAAAAATAACACGTGGTTTGTTTTATTTTGAAACAAAAAAAATATTAGATAAAGATACCAAGGTTATTGTAAAAATGAGGCCCAAATTTGATAATAGCTTGGCAACAAAACAACTTTTAATAAATTTATCTAAAAGCCCCGTTGGAATTTTTGGAAACGGTGTTCTAATGTATACTTGTGCTTTTTGTGATGAAAGTATACAAAATTCAGTTTGGTTTTTAAGATTTTTAAATGACGATGGGCTTACTTTTATATGTTTTACAAGAAGTTAATAGAATGTTTTTCTTTTGTGAAAACATTAGTAATGTCAAACAACATCCTCATCCGCCCATACCAGCTCATCGACTCCTGCACAAATCCACAAACAACAATAACCACCCCCTGCCATGAAACTCGACAAAACCAAACTCTCCCTCCGCAAAGCCACCGCCGCCGACATTGAGACCCTCATCGAGCACCGGATCCTCTTTCTAAAAGAGGTCCACTGCAACCCATCCCCCGAACTGGAGACTTCCGTTAGGCAGTCACTGCGGCAATACCTGGCCGGAGCGTTTAAAAACGATACCTTTGTTTCCTGGATCGCCGAATACGAAAGCAAGCCCGTTGGCTTCAGCGGCATGGTCATCCGGGAGCAGCCCGGCAACTTTGAACTGCCCACCGGCCGGACCGGCTACATCTTGAACATGTTCACCATTAAGGAATTCCGCGGGAACGGGATCGGGTCTTCGCTTTTCCAAAAACTGCTGGAAGAGGCCAAACTGCGGGGCCTGGACAAGGTGGAACTGCACGCCACCAAGGACGGCGAACCGGTCTACCGTAAGTTCAAGTTCACTGAACCGCACGACATAGCCCTGGAGATAATTTTAAAATGATCCTCTAACATACTCCGGAAACTTGTTGAACGCCCGGTGCCAACCCCGGTATGTCGCGTTAAAACGATCAGTGAGCATCGCAGTTGATGGCGGTTAAAAGCTTGTCTGGCGTGTTTGAGGGCTTTGCCAAAGCCCGAGTTCAGACAAGCCCGCCGTCAACGAGAAGCGCAGCGCCAGGAGAGTTTTAAGCGACGAGCTTTTTTCTTTTTGGTTCTTTTTCTTAGTTGGCGGTACAAAAAAGAAAAAGAACATATTTCCTGAGCAAGTTAGACGGACATAAATTAAAAAATAAAATGTCAGACAACATCCTCATCCGCCCCTACCAGCCAACCGACTCCATCCCGGAGATCACCGCCCTTCTGCACCGGGCCATTACTAATCATTAGGAGACGGCCAATATGCCTTGGCCTACACACATTGTTGCCGCCGCAGGTTATGTCTTTGACAAAAACGATAACCTTCTCATTGTAAAAACCGAGCACCGGGGATGGGATTGTACCGGGGGTCAGATAGCCTCTGGCGAAAGCCTTGAAGAAGGGGTCTTGCGTGAAATACTGGAAGAAAACGGCATAAAAGCCTCCGTAAGATGTTTGGCCGGCATATATTCCAATGTGGGCCAGGACCTATTTCATGACGGCACAACAACAATTCCAACCAAGGTCATGTTTGATTTTATCTGTGATCACATTGATGGAAAACCTACGCCCTCAAGCGAGACCAGCAAGGTGATCTGGGTTCCCAAGAGCAAGGTTTTGGAATATGTCACAGCACCCGCGTGTTTGCTCCGATTTAAAAATATACTAGAATTTGACGGCCGGGTCAGATATTGTTCTTATGTCACAAAGCCGGAATTCAGGGTCTTGTCATCACGGTATGTATAATTCTCATTATTTTGTTGTGTTATGACTGAAGATATCCTCATCCGCCCATACCAGCCCGGCGACTCCATCCCGGAGATCACCGCCCTTCTGCATCGGGCCTACGCTAAGCCGGCCGGGCAGGGCGTCCGCTTTTGGGCCTCACGCCAGGACGACACCGTCACCGAGAAACGGCTCAAAAAGGGAACCTCCTTCCTGGCCGTCAGGGACGGCGCCATCGTGGGCACCATCTCGGTCTACGGCCCGGACAAAAACTCCGCGGCCGAGTTCTACCGGCGGGAAGACGTCCGCTATTTCGGGCAGTTCGGAGTGGACCCCACCCTGCAGGGCACCGGCCTGGGCAAACGGCTGTACCAAACAGTGGAGGACCATTGCCAAAAGAACAACATCAGGTACCTGGCCCTGGACACCTGCGAGAACGCAGCGGACCTGATAGAGATGTACCAGCGCTGGGGCTTTAAGCAGGTGGACCGGGTCAAATGGGAGGTGGTGGATTTCCGCAGTATCATCATGGCCAAGGACCTGACCGCCGTAAGGGCAGTAAGGGCGGGTTTCAAACCCGCCCCGACAGGATAAAGTAACATGCCGGCCACCGATCCCCGGCAGCACTCTGCCGAACACATACTGACCGCGGTCTTCGGACTGCTCTTTAACGGCAAATTGCTGGACACCCGGTTCAAGGGCACCAAGGTCCGCTGTGACTTTGCGGTCCAAAGCGGTCTGCCCCTGGAAGAGATCATCCGGCAGACCGAGGCCAAAGCTAACGGGATCATCGCGCAAAATCTGGATGTCACCTACGAACAGATGACCGCCGGCGAGGCCGCCGCCTACTGCTCCCTGCACCGCCTGCCGGAGGGCGCGGAGAACGTAAGGCTGGTGCGCATCGGCCCGGATGTGGTGACCCCCTGCAGCGGCCCGCACGTCAAGAACACCTCGGAGATCGGCCGCCTGCACATCCGCACCTGGAACTGGGTGGAACCGGGACTGATAAGACTGACCTTCGTGGTGGAGTGATAGATCTGTAAGGACAATTCACCCGTCCGACGAAGTCCATAATGGTGGCGTAGTAGGATGAATTGCCCCAACTTTAAGGACACGGCATGCCGTGTCACGATCCCTGTTTCATGCAGCCGGACACATCGCAGAAACGATGGGGAGATACGCCATGGACACTCTTAAGAAAAAGCTTGTCCTTTTCCTGATCATGGCCCCGGCCGTTACCGGACTGCTGTTGTTCCTTCCGGCCGGCACCCTCCGCTACTGGCAGGCCTGGGCCTTTATGGCCACCCTGTTCATCCCGGCCGGCTTCGTGATATCGTATTTCGTCCGGCATGACCCGGCCCTGCTGGAACGGCGGCTTAAAAGCAGGGAAACCGAAACCCGCGAGAAATCCATGATCAAGGCCGGCCAGTTCTTGTTCCTGGCCGGGTTTCTGGCCCCCGGGCTGGACCGCCGCTTCGGCTGGTCGCAGATGCCCGGCTGGCTGTGCCTGGCCGCGGACGCGGTGGTGTTCCTGTCGTATATGTTCATCTTCCGGGTCTTTAAGGAGAACAGCTACGCCTCGCGCATCGTGGAGGTCCAGCAGGGCCAGAAGGTGATAGACACCGGACCCTACGCCGTCATCCGGCACCCCATGTACGCCGGGATCATCCCCATGTACCTGGCCATACCGCTGGCCCTGGGCTCGTACCCGGCGCTGGTCTTCTTCCTGCCGGTGGTGGCCATAATAATCCTAAGGATCTTCGACGAGGAAAGGCTGCTACTGAAGGACCTGCCAGGCTACCGGGAATACACGACAAAGGTCCGCTTCAGATTGATACCGCATGTCTGGTAAAACAAAGCAAGATCAAGCAAAGGATCAGTTATGACGAAAAATAGCGATCTGATCTTCGTCCTCAAAAACCCCTTCCCGTCCTACCAGCTTAAATACCCCGGGCATACCGTCCGCCCGGCGCTGGAAGAGGCGGTGGAGAATGACTTTTACCAGGTGCTTTTTGATTCCTACGGCCCGCCCCGCATGACCCGCGAAGCCTTTGAACTGGACCTTAAAGAGGGTTGGTACACGCGGGCGGACTGTTTGATAATGTATGATGGAGAGCGCCCTGTGGCCGCCGGTCAGATCAGGACGGAAGCGCAGAACGGCCGGGTGATCGGTTTCTTGGACACCCTGGGCGTGCCCAAAGCCTCGCAGGGTAAAGGTCTTGGCCGCGACATGACCATCCGGCGGGTCAGGATGTTGGCGGAGCGGGGTGCAGAGGAAATCCGGACCGAGGTGGCCGAGGACAACTGGCCGATGATGAACATCCTGATGGGTCTGGAGTTCGTTCCAGAAGAAGTGAAGCCATCACAATAAACATGTCCCGTATGGCAAAGGTAAGGGCGGGTTTCAAACCCGCCCCGACAAAAAGAGATAACCATATGACCAAACCCAACTGCCCCCATTGCGGGGCCGCCTTCACCGGGCTGATCTGCGACTACTGCGGAGCTCTGGCCGGCACGACATCCACCGTGGAGGAACAGCGCCGGGCCATAGAGGAACTGCACAAGCTGATCGCCAACAGCCCCCGGGAGAAGCAGGTCCTGCTGATCAAGAACGGCTACCTGCCCGACGATACCGCCGCCCTGATAGACGCCGGGCTCAAGTGCATCTCGCTGATGGACGAGGACGAGATCAAACAGGACCGCACCGATGCCGCCGCCCGGCGCCTGGAATCGGTCATAGTCAAGCTTGAGCTCCGGCCAGGGGACGCGGAAACAACAAGGGCCCTGCTGCGCTTTAGGGAGCGGGTGGACAAAAATACCCGCCACAAAAACAGGGACGTTGCCCTGGGGCTGTCGATCATCGCCGGAATTTTCATGGCCATTGTGTTTTTAATATGGTGGATCTTCTGCCGGTAAACCCCAACAAAAAGAAAGGATTTGCCATGGGTCCGAGGAACAATGCCATAATGGCCGGTCTTTTGCTGGCCGCGGTGCTGCTGGCGGCCGGCTGCGGGGTCAAGACCGAATGTTCCACCGCAGAGCAGTTCATCAAGTCCTATTCCAAAGCCTATCAGAACGGGGACGCCAAGGCTATCCTGAAGATGCGGGCCGGGATAGGAATCCTTGAAAAACTGGAGATCGATCCCGTCCTGAAGGAAGAGCTCCGGAACTATGACCTGGAAAAGGAAAAAAAGGAATTGGAGAAGAGCCTGAAAGACGATGATATGTGGGTTCAAGCCTGGAAGAACACCGAGTACCAAAGCGAGCGGGATCACGGAGACCACATTCATGTGGAGGTAATGGTGCAGGGCATCCCCTCGGCGATAGTATTGGTGCGCGACGGTGAATTCCTGAGGATCCATCCCCGGCCCAGCATGTTCAACTGCCAGGCAGAATAGACCCGGCAACTAAAATCCCCAAATATCGAGGAGAGCAGAACAAATGAAACTCAAACTTGTCTCTTTGCGCGAGCTGGGGGCATCGGCCAAGGAAACCATTTCCAGGTTTCCCCTGCCGTCAGTTTTGCTTCTGTTGGGCGCAGCCAACCACCTCTACATGAACATTTTTGAAACAGCTGCTTTTAAATACTACTCCCGCAACCTTTTCATGAGCATCCTGGTTCTTCTGCCTGTTCTTTATTCCCTTCAATTGTTTTTTGAGTCACAATGGCTGGCCAAAAGACTTAAACTGTCATTGGAATTGTCTGCCGTCGGGATAACCTTGATCTATCTGTTTTCCCTGCCCAACTCCCAATTGCTGGCCTATCATTTTTCCCAATTTTGGCTCTATCTATCGATCACTTTTTTGCTTTCCTTTATCTGCATTAAGAACTGCATAAAGGACGATGACCTGTTCTGGCATTTTCACATCAGCCTTTTCTCCCGCTTCAGTATCGCATCCGTTTACACCGGTGTGATCCTGGCGGCCTCCAGCGCCGCCCTGGGAGCCATCGACACCCTGTTCAAGACCAAACTGCTTCAGCACCAGGAGGTCCGGGTGGTGATCCTGACCCTTTGGATATTCCTGCCGCTGTTCTTTTTGACCGGAGTCCCGAGATTCAAGAACATGGATGAGATCCTGGCTTTTAAGCCGAAATGGATAAAGAACATCGGGATATACGTCCTGCTGCCTTTCACCATGGTCTATCTGGGCATCCTCTATGCCTATCTGGGCAAGATCGCAATCCTGTGGAAACTGCCGGAGGGGATGGTCTCTTACCTGGTGCTTTCCTTCGCCGCTTTCGGGATCGCATCTTTGTTCGTGGTCTATCCTTTCCAAAAGGACGAAAACTCCAAATGGAGCCGCTGGTTCGGCCGACTCTTCTATTACCTGCAATTCCCTTTGCTGGTGCTGCTGGGCATAGCCATCGTCAGGCGGGTTCTGGATTACGGGATCACCTTCAAGCGGTATTATGTGATCGCTTTGTCGGTCTGGCTCCTGTTTATCACCATTTACATGGTGATACGGAAGAACAAAGACCTGATAATGATACCGTTCTCGCTTTTCATTGTCGCCCTTTTATCTTCCTTCGGGCCCTGGAACGCCTTTAACGTATCCTTCATCAACCAGCGGGACCGGTTGAACGGCATTTTAACCAAGTATTCCCTGGTTCAGAACGGGAAGCTGGCCAAGCCCAATGATGAGATCCCCGTAAAAGTAAAAAGCGAGATCTGTTCCATAACTAAATATCTGTTCGATTATGGCAAGCTCAAGACCTTTTCAAGTTTATCTAATTCCACGGATACCTTAACACCAAAGGTCTTTATTGCACAGTTGGGCTTTGAATGGCGGCCCCTCTGGAGCTCGGACTATTATGAGAATAATGAGTGGTTCAACTATTCGTTCGCAAACGATACATACGGCTATGACAAAAATGATTTTGACGCCTTTGTCAAAATGAACGTCCAGTCATGGAGCGACTCCGGCAAAAACAAAATGGAGATGAAGGCGCTGAGTGTTGAATACCGGGCGAACCTTCCGGGTTTTGTGATTTCCTCCCCGGCCGGGGATTCCTCGGTCATACTGCTTAAAGATGTGATCGCTGAGTTTCAAAAGGAATCTCCGGATAAAAGCCAAAAGGTCAATATATATTCCTTTGACGACGCTAATTTCAAAATTGTCTGCCTGTTCGATGATCTGACGGGCAGGATAAAGCCCGAAGGTTTGGAAATGAACGCCGTAAATGTGAACTTCCTGATAAAGAAAAAGAAATGATGACCCAGCCATGATCGACGCTCACATCAATAATCCCAAAAGCCCCAAATATTACGTCAAGAAACACCTGGACGGCCAGAAAGACCAGCTGCGGGGCAAGATCGTGCTGGACGTGCCGGCCGGGAACGGCGCCACCACCGAGATCCTGCTGGCGCACGGCGCACTGGTCGAGCCTTTTGACCTGTTCCCGGAATATTTCATGCTCAAAGGTATCGAGTGCAAACGAGCTGACATCATGGAGAAGATCCCGGTGGCCGACGGCCATGCCGATATGCTGGTCTGCCAGGAGGGGATCGAGCACTTCAGCGACCAGCTGAAGGCCTTTAAGGAGTTCAACCGGGTGCTTAAGCCGAACGGAAGGCTTTTGCTGACCACCCCCTCGGCCTCCAGCCTGGCCGCCAAGCTCAGCCATCTGCTGTTCGAAAGCGAGACCGCCCGGCAGATGCCGCCCAACGAGATTGACGACATCTGGATGTCCGACAAAAGCGTGTCCAGCCAGATCTACCACGGCCACATCTTCCTGATCGGTCTGCAGCGCTTGAGGATCCTGGCAAAGCTGGCCGGGTTCAGGATCAGGGAGGTCAAATATGTCCGGCTCAGCAAGGGCTCGCTGTTCCTGTTTCCCTTCTTTTACCCGTTGATCCTGCTCAGTTCGTATTTCAGGTATTACCGGAGCCTGGCCCGGCACAAAGAAATTCCCGCGGCCTACAAACTTGAGGTCTACCGGGAACAGCTGCAGATGAACCTTGACCCAAAAAACCTGGTGAACAAGCATACCTTCATCATCTTCGAAAAAGAGAAGGAGCTGAAGGAGGTTGATTTCCGGGCGGCAGGGGTGATGAAATCGTTTGATAAGATAATGTAAAGATAACATGAGAAAAAGAATCTTCATTGGTTTTGTGCTGGGCCTGGCGGCCGGGATCATAGACCTGGTCCCCATGCTGCTGCAAAAACTCAGCTGGGACGCCAATTTCTCGGCCTTCAGCCTGTGGCTGGTCTCCGGGGTGCTGACCGCTTCGGTGGAGTGGAAGATCCACCCGGTTGTCAAGGGCATTATAATTTCCATGCTGGTACTTCTGCCCTCCGCCGTACTGATAGGCGCCAAAGAGCCGTTGAGCCTGGTGCCCATCGGAGCCATGACGCTGATACTGGGCGGAGCGCTGGGATATTTCACCGCACGACTAAACAAGCCACAAAGGTAATGCATATTGCATACTTCAAAATGCAAATTGCCAAATTGTAAATTGTAAACAGAGGTAAGAAGATGTTCGACCGCATGAACGACCAGATGGTAAAAGCCCTGCTGGAGACCGTGCCCTACGAGCTGACCGTAATTGACCACAACGACGAGGTCATCGGCTGGAACCAGCACGAGACCAGGCTCTTCAAGCGCCCCATGGGCAGCATGGGCATGAACTTCCGCCAGTGCCACCCCCAGAGCAGCCTGGCCAAGGTGGAGGCCATCGTCAACGAGTTCAAGGAAAAGAAGCGGGACAAAGCCCGGTTCTGGATCCAGCTCCCGCTGGGCCCCGGCGGCCAGAAGCAGATGATACTGATCGAGTTCTTTGCCCTGCGCGACGAGACCGGAAAATATCTGGGCTGCCTGGAATGCACCCGGAACGTGGAGGACATCCGCCAGCTGCAGGGCGAACAGCGGCTGATGAGCTGAAAACGACCAACACGCTGCCCACGAAAAAGCACGAAACCTCTCGAAAAATAATTAGGTAAGTTCTGGTTTTAGTGCCTTTAGTGGGGAAAGGGTCCCCCGGACTAATGCCCGCTAAAGCTTGACCTGAGTGCTACACTGTGCAGTGCCGAAGAGCAACGTCGCAGGAAGCACGAAACAAAGCCAATATTTTAGAGTCATTTAGTGTATTTCGTGGGAAAGGTGCCCCATGTGTGGAAGATTCACACTAACAGCCAAACTGGAGGAGATCGCCGAGCGGTTCGAGGTTGACGGCGAGGATGTGCTTAGGCTTAAGGAAGAGTATCTCCCCCGCTACAACATCGCGCCGGCCAACAGCGTGCTGGTGGTGCTGTTCGACGGGAAGCGCCGCCGCTTGAAGACCATGCACTGGGGCCTGCTCCCGCACTTCAAGACCGCCGGCCAAGCCGCTCCCCTGCTGTTCAACGCCCGCTCCGAGACACTGGGCCAGAAGCCGTCATTTTCCAAACTGATAGAGAAGCAGCGCTGCTTGATAGTGGCCGACGGGTTCTACGAATTTTTACCGGTAGGCAAGACCAAGCGCCCGGTGCGCTATATTTTGAAGGAAGGAAAGTTGTTCGCCTTTGCCGGGCTGTATGCCGTAGACAAGGATGATAAGCCCTCCTGCACCATCGTGACCACCGAAGCCAACGACCTGGTGAAGAAGGTCCACTCCCGGATGCCGGTGATCTTGGAGAAGTTCGGCGAAAAGCAGTGGCTGGACCCGTCAGTAGCAGACTATGAGAGCCTGGTGCCTTGCTTTACACCATTGGATAAAGACAAGCTGACGGCCTATTTTGCCGACCCCAAGGTCAATTCCACCAGGAACGAGGGCCCGGAGCTGATAGACCATACTGGGGATATTGAGACATTATTTGACACTAATGGACAATGACCTTCATTTACCGGTGTTTACAGGAAATAAGTGGCGCAACCCCTTGCTAAATCTGGTTATTTTGGTTATATATAGCTATCAGCTTTATGCTATAAGCCATAAGGGCAGTATCAAGGAATCTTTGATTTTTTCTTTTTAGTTTTTTATATTCCATAATTAGTAATTCGTTAATTCAGTTAGATGGCCCAGATCCCCGAACATATCATAGACGAGATCCGCCAGGCCAGTGATGTAGTGGACATCGTGGGTCAGTACCTGCCGTTGAAGAAGATGGGCAACACCTACAAGACCCTCTGCCCCTTTCACCAGGAAAAGACCCCCTCGTTCAATGTCAACCCCCAAAAGCAGATCTGGCACTGCTTCGGCTGCGGCAAGGGCGGCAACGTCTATACTTTTTTAATGGAGTACGACAAGGTCTCGTTCGTGGAGGCGGTGCGCACTTTGGCCCAGAAGGCCGGCATCAAGGTCCCCGAGACCCGGGCCGACTACAAGGATGGCCGGCACGACCTGCTGTACCAGGCCAACGAGCTGGCCGCCAGCTTCTTTTCCGAGAACCTGGCCGACCCCAAAAATGCTTCTGCCCGGGAGTATCTGGAAAAGCTGGGCATCACCAAGGAAACCCAGGAGCTGTTCCGGCTGGGCTATGCCCCCAACGAATGGGACGGCTTCATAAAATACGCCGGGCGCTCCGGCCTGTCCCTGCCCCTGCTGCAGGAATCCGGACTGATCGTAGCCCGGGAGACCGGCAGCGGCTTCTACGACCGCTTCAGGCACCGGATCATCTTTCCCTTCTTCTCCCTGGGCGGACGGGTGATAGGCTTCGGCGGGCGCAGTCTGGAGCAAAGCCCCCAGGCCAAGTACCTCAACTCGCCCGAGACCCCCATCTACCACAAAGGACGAGGCTTCTACGGCTTCAACCAGACCAAGTCGGCCGTCGGCGACGCCGGCTACGCCATCCTGGTGGAGGGCAACTTCGACCTGATCGTCCCCTTTCAGGCCGGTTTTAAGAATATTCTGGCCACCGCCGGAACCGCCCTGACCCCGGACCAGGCCCGGCTGCTCTCCCGCTATGCCCGGCGGGTGGTGGTCTGCTACGACCCGGACAGCGCCGGCCAGTCGGCCACCGAGCGGGCCATAGAGCCTTTGCTGGAAGCGGGTTTGGACGTAAAGGCCGCCCTGCTGCCGCCCAACATGGACCCCGACGCCTTCATCCGGGAGAAGGGAGCGGAGGAATTCGGGGCCCTGATCAAGAATGCCATCACCTTCGTGGAATTCCTGGTGATGCGGACCAGCCTGCAGAAGGACCTTTCCCAGATCTCGGAGAAGAGCAAGCTGGTGAACGACCTGGCCGGGCTGATGGTCAAGGTGGAGGACACGGTCTCACGGGCGCAATATGCCAGGGAAACCGCCGACCTCTGCGGAGTGGATGAATCCCTGGTGCTGGACCTGATGCGCAAAAAACAGGGCCTGTCCCCCAAACAGGCGGCGGCCCCGGGCAAGGAACTGCCCCAAATTGACTGGGAGCACGAGATCTTTGTGCTTTTGATAAAGCGGCCCCAGTTCCTGGAAGAATTCGGACCCCAACTAAAAGAAGGAAACCTGCCCTCGCCCTGGTTGCAGGGAATGCTGGCCCGGCTGGAGACCCAGTACAGCCAGAGCGGCCGGATAGAAGGGGCCAAGCTGTTCGAGGACCTGGTGGACCAGGAAGAGCAGAACCGGCTGTCGGCCATCATCGCCCGCTCCCACCAGGGCGATGACACCATGGACGACGCGGACAAGGACCGCACCGTGCTCAGGGATTACCTTAAAAAGCTGAAAGAGCTTAGGCTTAAGCCCCGGATGAAGGAACTGCAGGAGCAGATCAAGCTCTCGGAAAAGGCCGGGAACCGGGAGCAGGTCAGCCAGTTGCTGGCCCAGTACCAGGAACTGCGCCAAATTTATGCTGGTAAAAAACCCTGATTTTGTGCTATAATCAAAAGTTTACTTAGATTCCTACCACGGAAACACTGAACAGCTGAATCACTGGGATTATTATTTAGGTTGCCTGTTCCGTGCCTTCCGGTTTCCGTGTTTCTGTGGTTGGCTGGGTTGGTGATTAGTAACTTATTTTTGCGGATATATAACGGGCTTAAAAACCTGAATGCCAAGGAGGGTCCATGGACGACAAGAACGTCAAGAAAAAGATCAAGCAGATCATCACCTACGGCAAAGCCTCGGGCTACATTACCTATGCCAAGCTCAACGAAATGCTGCCCGAAGAGGTGATCTCGGCCCAGGACCTGGAGAACTTCATCCTGATGCTGGCCCAGAGCGGGGTGGAGGTGGTGAACTCCGAGGAGGAATATAAGCAGATCAAAGAACTGCGGGACAAGACCCGCTCCAAGGACGACGAGGTGGAGACCCCGGCCGGCATACATTACGACGACCCGGTGCGGATGTACCTCCACGAGATCGGCAAGATCCCCCTGCTGGACCGGGAACGGGAGATCGAGATAGCCAAGAAGATCGAGGAGTGCCAGTACGACATCCTTAACCTGGCCTTTACCGCCCCCTTCAACATGAAGGATTTCATGCACCTGGCCAAGAAGTTCCAGAAGCACGAGCTGGCCATGGAGGAGCTGGTCCAGACCGACATTGACGGCTGGATGCCCAACTACTCCTCCAACCGGGAGCGCCAAAAGATCATCCAGCTTTTAAAGCGGATCCAGAAGGAATACACCCAGATAGAATACCTGCTGACCCTTAAAAACCAGGAAAAAGCCCTGCCCAAGGTGGCCCAGCACCGCCAGAAGATAGCGGTCAGCCTGCTGGCCTTAAGGCTGAACCCCGAACTGCTGATCGGCATGGTCAAGAAGATCCACCAGGCCGACCACCAGATGAAAAAACAAAAACACATTCAAGACAGGGCTCTCCACCAGTCGGGCTTAAGCTACGAAGAGATGCGGTCGGCCCTCTCGGCCTACAAGGCCGGAAAAAAGCCCAAGCCTGAGATCAAGGCCAAAATGAAGGTCAACAAGGAAAAGCTGGCCGCTTTCCGGGAGGAATACGACCATGCCGCCAAGGAGCTGGACCGGATCGGCCATGCGTTTAAGATGGAACCCAAGCTGGCCATGGAGCTTTCCCTGAACATCCGCCAGAAACAGAAGGCCCGGGACGGGGCCAAGAAGGAGATGGTGGAGTCCAACGTCCGGCTGGTGATCTCCACAGCCAAGCGCTATATCAACCGGGGGCTGGAGTTTTTGGACCTGATCCAGGAGGGCAATTCCGGCCTGATGCGGGCGGTGGAAAAGTTTGACTACCGCAAGGGATACAAGTTCTCCACCTACGCCACCTGGTGGATCCGCCAGGCCATCACCCGGGCCATCGCCGACCAGGCCCGCACCATCCGGGTGCCGGTGCACATGATCGAGGCCATCAACAAGGTCTCCAAGGCCTCTCGCAAGCTGGTCCAGGACTACGGCCGCGAGCCCACCAGCGAGGAGATCGCCGAGCACATGGAGATGCCCTTCGAGAAGGTCCGGGCCATCATCAAGGTGGCCCAGGAACCCATCAGTCTGGACAAGCCCATAGGCGATGACGAGGACGCAGTGTTCGGGGACTTCATCGAGGACGTCTCGGCCAAGAGCCCGGCCCGCACCGCCAACTTTTTGATGCTGCGGGACCAGATAGAGAAAGTCCTCTCCACCCTGACCAAGCGCGAGGAGCACATCGTCCGGCTGCGCTTCGGCCTCAACGACGGCTGTCCCCGCACTTTGGAGGAAGTGGGCACCATGTTCAATGTCACCCGGGAACGGGTGAGACAGATCGAGGTCAAGGCCCTGAGAAAACTGCGCCACCCGTCAAGAAGCAAAAGGCTGGAAGGATTTTCGGACGTGCTGTAAACTTCAGTAATTCCATAAAGGGGGCGCAATGTAAATTGCGCCCCCTTTATTTTTTTGTTTGATCGAATCTTTACTTTCGGGCCATCCCGTGTTATTATCACCTGTGCAATTATTACCCCAGGTGCAAACCTACCACTCAATTTTATTTACAACGGGACAAGGACTTAACACTTTACGGTGCATTTTTCTTCATTCACAACAGGTATTGCGATTTTTTATACAATCACTCATTTGCCTAATATCTTGCCTGTAAGACAATTATGAACTGACTTCTAGATCTTCGCATGGCATGAAAATTGCTATTATAGCTTTAGTTGGGGCAAAATGGAATTTTTAAATATTTAGGTTTTTAATGAAAAAACATTTTAAAATATTGATTTTTCTGGGCCTCCTGCTGCAAGCCGGCAATTCCCTGGCGGTTGTCTTGTACCCCGGCGTGACCGGCCGGGCACTGATAGATTCTTTGCGGAAATACTACAAGACCGTAACAGTTCAGACCTATGACACGGCCAGGGACAAGATGTACGGCGAGATCGACATTCAATCCGGCAGCCTGACCTGCGTTTACTCCGGCTGGACCATCACCGGAGGCCCCACCGCCGACCCCACTGCCTGGGCCACGGCCGGGGACATCAACTGCGAGCACACCTGGCCCCAGAGCCTGCTGGACTCCACCAAGACCGAGTCCGACATGCACCACCTGTTCCCCACCAAGATGCTGGTCAATGCCGACCGGGGCAATTCCCCCTTTGCCGAGATACCAGACGCCAGCACCCAATACTGGTATTACCAGAGCCTGGAGCGCGGCACTTCCATTCCCTCCTCCAACATCGACGCCTATGCCGAGGTGATACTGAACATCAGCTGCGAGCCCAGGGAGGTCCAGCAGGGCAACACCGCCCGGGCCATGTTCTATGTTCTGACCATGTACCAGCTGGGCGACACATCGGACGCCTGGTGGACCGGTCAGAAGTACGATCTGAGGGACTGGCACGCCGGCGACCCATCTGACTCCACCGAAAAAAGCCGGACCTGGAAGATCGCCGCCTACCAGCAGAACAAGCCCAACCCTTTCGTGATCGACAGCTCCCTGGTGGACCGCTGTTATTTCCCGGAATATCTTAACACCAGCGTTTATTTTGCTTCCTCTTCGATCACCAAGACCGAGGGGGACGCCCCTTTTAACCTCTCCGTTTCCATCGCCACTCCCAGCGCCACCAACACCACTTCTGTTCAGGTGGTGCTGACCTCCGGGACTGCAGCCGACATCAACAACTATACCACCCAGACCCTAAACTTCCCGGCCGGATCCTCGGCCAGCCAGAATGCAAGCATCACCATCACCGACGACGCCCTGGCGGAAGGAACGGAGACCCTGACCTTCAAACTGCGCAATGTCTCCGGCGGCACCAGCGCCGCCATCGGGGCCGACAGCGTTTTCACCCTGACCCTGGGCGACAATGACGATGTTACCGCCCCGGTAATCACTTCCGGTCCATCGGTCACCGGGATCACTTCCTCCTCGGCCACCGTCAACTGGACCACCGACGAAGCCTCCAACTCCTGGGTCTACTACGGCCTGACCACCGCTTACTCCGACACGGCAAAGAACGAGAGCGATGTCACCGGCCATTCGGTGGGACTGTCCGGACTGACGACTTCCACCACCTACCACTATAAGGTGTCGTCGGTCGATCCCATGAACAACGGTCCGGCCTTTTCCGGCGATAATACCTTTACCACCACGGCGGCCGCCGGAGGTACCACTTTTCTCTTCGAGCCCTTCGACTACCCGGCAGGGGACAGCATCAACGGAGTGCACAACTGGATACTTCACAGCGGGACCACCAGCCCCATCCGGGTGGTATCTCCGGGATTGACCTACGGCGGATATAAAAGCAAAGCCGTCACCAACGCCTGTTCTCTGACCACCACCGGCGAGGATGCCAACCGGGCCTTTTCTGTGCAGAGTTCGGGCACCGTTTACGCGTCCTTCCTGGTGAAGGTTGATTCTGCTACGTTGGCCGGAGACTATTTCTTCCACCTATCCACCTCACCGATCAACACCTCTTACTTCGTGGGACGGATCTATGCCCGGAAGGATGCCTCCAACAACCTGGCTTTCGGTTTGGCCAAAGCCAGCGAAGGAGCCACTTACAGCAGTTACAGCTATACTCTCAAGATAGTCTATGTGCTGGTGCTGAAATACAAGATCGGAGCCGGGGCCGCCGATGACTCCATGAGTCTGTTCGTAATAAATGGGACCCTGCCCAGCAGCGAACCTGCCACGGCTACGGTGGGGCCGCTGGGGGCCGTCAGCGCCGACCCGGCCGCCATCGGCACTGTGGCCCTGCGCCAGGGCGGATCGACCACCGGCCCGGTGCTTAAGCTGGACGACATCAAGATAGGCTCCTCCTGGGGCAGCGCTCCGCTGGACATACAACTGACAAGCTTCACCTCCATGTGCGAACCGGGAATGATCGTCCTGCGCTGGGCCACAGCCAGCGAGCTCAACTGTTATCAATGGCAGATAGAACGTTCACGGAATGCATCTTCCGGTTACCAGGTACTGTCCTCAATCCCGGCTTCCGGCAATGTTTCCGGCCAAAGTAATTATTGCTGGACAGACCATGGTATCGAACCTGGCCAAATATATTATTACCGGCTAAAAGCGCTCGGTTTGGACGGGATCACTGCGGTCTACGGCCCGGTAACGGCCTCGGCCGCTCGGGTTATTTCGGAACGGGCAGATCTGCCCACTGTAAACTGCAGCCCCAATCCTTTCGCCAGGACAGCCACTTTCAGTTACTTGCTTAACCGTCCGGGCATGGTTGATCTTAACATTTATAACGTCTCTGGTCATCTGGTGAAGAGCATTAACAGCGGCTTCAAACCGGCCGGCAGGCATTACCTTGTCTGGAACGGACTAAAGGACAATGGCCAGGCCTGCGCCAGCGGGATCTATTTTTACCGCCTGACCTGCGGAGAGGAAACATATCATGGCAAACTGATACTGGCAAAATAAAATCATCTATGGTTTTTAAGAAAGATGCTATGAAAACAAGATATTTAATCTTTCTGGCCTTCTCGGTGCTTGTCTTGGGTCCAGCAGCCTGGGCCCAGAGAGCTCTGCCGGCCACCGAGCATTTTGACTACAACGCCGGTGAACTGCGGTCCGTCGGGACCGACTGGACCAGGATCAGCGGCACCGCCAACGACCTGAACGTGGTTGATGGGAACTTAAGCTACACCGGTTATCAAATGCCGGCCACCGGCAGGCAGGTCAGGACCTTAAGCACCGGGGCCGACGACGATAAGCTGACCTTCACTTCCCAGTCAACCGCCGGCACCAAGATCTACGCTTCCTTCATCCTGAATGTGATCGACACTTTGGGACTCACTACCGCCGGCGCCTATTTTGTCATACTGGGCAACGGAACCACCAATTTTGCCACCCGCTTGTACATCCGGAAGGTAAGCGGCTCCAATGTTTTTAACCTGGGCCTGGCCAAGAACTCCACCACGGTAAGCGTTTGGTCTGGCAATATCAGCGTGGCCTCCGAACACCTGATCGTCATCGATTACGAGATCGTTACCGGCACCGCCAACGATACCATCAGAGCCTGGATAGATCCGGCCCTGAGCGGCGGCCAGCCGGCCCCCGCCATGACCTCATATTCCACCGGCGGCGACCTGACCATAGATGGTTTCTTCATCCGTCAGGCCGCAGGAAATCCCAACTCCTATATAGACGGCCTGCGGATCGGCCTCAGCTGGGCCGACATCGATCCCGCCGTCTCCGGAGGATCCGATGTTTCAGACGGGGCGGGCACCGAGCCGGCCTCAGTCTCCGCTCTTATGGACAGCGACGCCGAGAAGGTGCTGAACTTCGATTTCCGGGTGAAGGACGATTCTACCGGCGGCGACGCCCTGAACACCCTGATCGACAAGATCGTCATCACCAAGGGAACCGGGAATGACGTGGCTAATTGGACCGCTGTGGTCGCCGGCGCCAAGCTGTTCGACGGATCAGCCGATTCGGCCACAGGCGCTGTTTATGCCGACAGCCTGGTGTTTTCAGGGATTGACCATTCCTCCGGCAAGCTGGGCGAAGTGACCGATAACAGCAGCAAGACCTACCAGCTTAAGCTCTGGCTTAAAAGCGATCTGGGTTCGCTCAAGACCACTATTGACAACGGCAACCTGGCCTTTAAGGTGGACCGCGCCAGCTTTACGGCGGACGCCGCCGGCACACCCTTTGCCAGCGGGGCTGGCACCGCGGTGGAATCCGGCAGCTCCAACAATTCAGTCAGCGTCACCGCCACCAAGCTAAGTATTACAACCCAGCCCCCGGCCTCGGTGGATGTGGCTGTGGATTTCAGCCTGTCGGTAGAAGCCGCCGACAGTAACGGCAACCGCGACCTGAATGCGTCCAACAGCACCACCCTGACCTTATTGGGCGGCACCGGGAACCTGACCGCAGTCTCAGGCCTTACCCAGAACCTTTCTTCCGGGATAAGAACCTGGAGCGACCTGCAGTATGACCTGGCTGAAACCGGGCTGGGCATCGAGGCTTCGGCTTCCGGTCTGACGCCAGACACTACCATCACTTTCAGCGCAATAGGCGGGGCGCCTACCGTCCAGGCCAGCAGCATAGTCTTCAGCGAAGTTTCCGAGAATCAGCTGATCATCAGCTGGACCAACGGCAACGGCAGCGCCCGGATCGTCCTGATCCAGGAGGGCAGTGCGGTGGACTCCGACCCCCTGGACGGGGTCTCCTATTACCCCAGCTCAACCTATCTGATGGGCCAGGAGGTGGGCGCTGGCAACTACACGGTCTATTCCGCATCGGGAAACTGCGACACCATCCTGGGGCTGGCTCCCAACACCACTTACCATTTTGCGGTCTATGAATACAATGGATCGGGCGGAACGGAGAATTACCTGACCCTGAACCCGGCCGTAGGCAGCCAGCTGACCACCGAGCATTTTGACACCGGAGATTATCGCTCGCTTAAAACCGGGAACTGGACCGACCTGACAGCCTGGGAGACATACAACGGCACAGCCTGGGGCGCTCCCAGTCAGCCGCCCTGTTCCACCAATAATATACTCATCCGGAGCACCGACACCATCACCGTGGTTTCCGACGCTTCCTGCAAGAACGCAGTTTTCCTGGGAGCCAGCTTCGGGACCAGGCTGGACATCGGTAACTACACCCTGGCAGTCCACGGAATATTGAACGCCGACGGAGTGACCCTGAACGATTATTTGATCCGGTCAAATACGGGAAAGCTTAAATTCGTCGGCGGCCAAAGGGCTCTTTTCGGCGAGAACTGGGGAGCCTACGGCACCCGCTGGCGGATGGAGGTGGCCTTGACTTCCGGCGATACCGGATCGTCCACCAAGAACATCAAGGCTTCGGATATCATAATCAGTTCCGGAGTCTTCAAGGGACAGGATGTCCGGGCGGATTCCGGCACCGCCTCCACCGGCACGCTGACAGTCAACGCCGGGGCAGCTTTGATCGCCCGAAGCATCTCCCGCACATCAACTGCCACCGCTCCCTGCCGCAAGGTCACGGTCAACGGAACCCTGGCCATGACCGGCTCCAACATCTCCGGCGACAGCATCCTGATCAACAACGGGGCTTATTTGAGAAGCTCCTCTGTATCCGGACAGATAATCACAGGGATCCTTCAATACGCCTCAAGCGCCACGCTGGAATATGCCGCCGCCGCCGCCCAGCACACCAAGCATGAATTGCAGCCTTCGGTGCCCAACATCGTGATCAACACCCCGGCCGGCGTCACCATGGACACCTCGTCCACCGTCATTAATTCACTGACCATGACCAGCGGCAGTCTGAACACCGGGGCAGACTCTCTGATACTGGGGTCAAGCGCCACCATGACCGGAGAGCAGGCCGGGCGCTATGTGATCGGAAAACTTTTGACCTCAAAGACCGTGGGCACCGGGAGCTCAAGCTTGGGGGGGATCGGCGTGACCCTTAATTCCGGAACAGATGACCTGGGAACCGTCAATGTAAGCAGAATCTCCGGGCCGGCCGGGCAGGTGGTGGCCAGCATCACCGGGGCCAGCGCCGACACCGGGATCGCCCGGAAGTGGATCATCTCTTCGGCCAACCCGCCCTCTGCCGGCCGCGACCTGGGCCTCTCCTGGGTGTCCGACGACGACAACGGCCGCACCCTGAACGCCGCCCAGCTCTGGAAAAGCACCGACGGCGGAGCCAGCTGGGCCGGGGTGGGTCCGGTGGTTGACGCCTCTTCCAGCCGCACCATAACCCAAACAGTATACTCTTTCTCCCAATGGACGGTCAGCGACGCCGCCAATCCCCTGCCGGTACAGCTTTCCCATTTTGCCGCCACAGCCGCAACCAACGGAATAATCATCTCCTGGCGCACCGAAAGCGAATGCCAGGCATACCAATGGCTGGTGGAAAGATCTTCGGGGGTTGAAGAACCTTACCAAACCGTGGCCAGACTGCAGGCCCAGGGGCCGTCGGGACAACCACAGGAGTATACCTGGACCGATGATCAGGCCATGACTGGGCAGAAATATTACTACCGTTTGGGCCAGATCTTGACCGATGGAAAGACCGTTTATTACGGCCCTGTCCAGGCCGGATTGGTTTCCTCCTCTCTGGCAGGCGACATCTTACTGACCAACACTCCGAACCCCTTCACCCAGTCCACCCTTATCAGTTACCTGGTGGGGCAGGTGGAGAAGGACGTTTCGCTTAATGTTTATAACATCTCCGGCCAGCTGGTCAAAACATTATTTGAAGGCAGGCAGACACCGGGAACGTATTCCATTAAATGGAACGGGCTGAGCCAAAGCGGGTCCAGGGCCGGCAACGGGGTCTATATATGCCGCCTGGTGCTGGGCAACAGGACTTTTGTAAAAAGGATGACCCTTTTAAGGTAAAATATCCGGAACAGCAAAGAACCGCCCTTATCTCTGGGCGGTTCTTTATTATTTGTATTGACTGCACCCTTCGGTTGTCTTATACTATCAGAACATTGTTGTTTAATGAGAGGTCCTTTGAAGCATACTTCAGAAACATTTGCCATAAACCCCAGGCCCCCGGGCTGGGGACGCCTTTTGGCCAGGGCTTCCAGGGCCATCAGGGGTTATGATCTGCTGGAGCCAGGCGACCAGGTGTTGGTGGCGGTCTCCGGCGGCAATGACAGCCTGGTGCTGTTGGACCTGCTGGCCGAGCGCCAAAGAAAGATCGGCCGCAAGCTGAACCTGACCTTGATCGCGGGGCACGTTCCCGGCAGTTACGGGGGAAAGGCGATCTTCCCTGTAATCCTGTTGAGGGAAATTGTTGAAGCATACGGCCTAAAGTTTTCAGTTTCAGGCTCGGTTTTGCAGGAAGCAGTATTCAGCGACTGCTTCAACTGCGCCATGGCCCGGCGCAAGGCCCTGTTCGACCTGGCCGAACGGGAGAACTGCAACAAGATCGCCCTGGGGCACAACTCCGACGACCTGGTGGAGACCGCCCTTCTCAACATGTTCTACCAGGGGCGCTTTTCCAGCATGTCAGCCCGGCAGAAGGTGCTTAGAGGTAAGCTGACGCTGATCCGGCCGCTGGCTTTGGTCTGGAAAGAGGCTATTGATCTTTATGCCGGGGAACGGTTCGGCAAACTGCCGAAGTTCAAATGCCCGGGGAGCAACGATTCCAAAAGGGCCTTCGTCAAACAGTTGGTCAAAAAGCTGGAGAAACAAAACCCCAAGATCAAAGCCAATATTTTGATGGCCATCACCAACCCTAAGATGGAATATTTACCTGTGATCAAAAACAAGAATCCGATTGCGGAAAGGGATTAAATATGGATCCCGCAACTCATCTCATTTTTACCCTGATGTTCCTGGGGGCTGGTTTCATTCCGATCATAGCCGTAAAGCATTTTAAAAAAGAGAAGATCAAATTAAACCGCTGGCATAAGGTCCTGGCGACCATAAAGGCCATCCGGTCCGAAAAGGGCAGTGACAGCGGCCGCCGCTTTTATTACCCCAAATATCAATACTCTTATGGCGGCAGAGACTACCAAGGAACTTCATCCATGGGAGTGGGCGGAAACAAGTATAAGATTAATACGCCCGTTGAGGTAAGGGTTAATCCCTTGAACCCGGAAGAATCGGACATCTTGCATTATACTAAAATCGGCGCCACTACGGTCTTGGCGTTAGATCTGGTTATAATTGTATTTACTGGAATGAGTGTGCTGGCTTTTGCGGTTGGCCTGGGGTCAATTATTTGGGGGTTGTTGAAATAGAATACAAGGAACGTTGCCCAGCCAAAAGCCGGATTATAAAACAAATGTATATATTTCTTACAACTACTTGACATATATTCATACATTTGGCATAATCGCAATGAACTATGGGATTGTTGAGATGAATGTTAACATAGATGTCCTGTTGGGCAAACGGATCCAACTGCTGCGCAAGGCCAACGGCGTCAATCAGGAAACACTGGCCAAGGCGCTGGGCATAGCCCGTCCGGCGGTAACTTTGCTGGAAAAGGGCAAACGTAAGGCCACCCCTTCCGAGCTGGTAAGCCTGGCTAATTTCTTCCAGTTGAACATGGAAGAGCTGTTTGACGAAAGCAAAACCCATCAAATATCAATTCAAAAGGAAAGGAGACCGGAAAAGAGCAAAGAGGAAGAAATACGCACCAGCGTACCTCAAAAGAATCATGATAAGCTTAAACAAGCTTTGCTTTATATCCTTAATAAAGTCGGTTCCAAGCCGAATATCGGCGAAACCGTCATTCATAAGCTTTTATATTTTATTGATTTTAATTTCTACGAAAAATATGAAGAACAGCTGATCGGCGCCACCTACATTAAAAACAAGTTCGGCCCCACCCCGGTGGAATTTAAGAAGGTGGTTGACGATATGGCCAGAAAAGGAGAGATCGAGTTGGTTAAATCTAATTATTTCCAGTATCCCCAAAGAAAGTATTTGCCTTTAATAAGTTTTGATCTGCGCCATTTTAAGGCCCACGAAATCGAAGTAATTAATGATGTATTAAACAGATTATCCGATAAAACAGCCGCTGACTTAAGCGAATACTCGCACCGCGATGTTCCCTGGATCACCGCTGAAAAAGGCAAGCCCATTGACTACGAGGCCGTTTTTTACCGGACACCTGAATATTCAGTAAGGAAATGATATGGATAAATTCAGGCAATTGCACAGGCACCCTGAATTTATCAAAGACATGAAAAAATTGATAAAAAGATTCAAGACGTTGGAGGAAGATTTAGAAAAACTCATTGATTACTCTATTTGTTCACGCCACAAGCAAGGAATTGATAACGGCGGCATATTTCAAATACCCGGTTTAGGGCTTGAACACCCGCCGGTATGCAAGGTTAAGAAATTTGCCTGCAAATCGCTTAAGGGAAAAGGGGCGCAAAGCGGGCTACGCCTGATCTATGCTTATTTTAAGGATGAAGACCGGATTGAATTGGTGGAGATATATTACAAGGAGAAACAAGGTTCTGACTTTAGTATGGCTCGAATCAAAAACTTTTTGTGAAATGATGCTTTCATGTAAAACCGTAACATTTAGTTGCGGTTTTTTATTTGCTTTTTAGCCCCCCTATATAGTATTATGATACTTATAATGCCTTGAACTTAAAACGTTGTTTTAAACATCGGATTGAGCTATGTCCCGCCAAAGACAATCCAGCGACATCATAACCTTTGCTCATTTCCAGAAAGAATTGGACCATCTGGTTGAGCAGTTTGGCCGTAATCTTGACCATTGCAAGAGCAAAACCTTTGATGAAGCCAACCTGTGCAATGAATACTTAAATCTCTTCTTAAGGGCTTTTGCCAAGGCCTAAATAGCCATAGCGAAAACAATTGTCCCATTTATAGAAATTGAACTGTTGGCACAACATGGTGGAATTTTCAAGGTGGTTTCATACCATTCCTTTTTTAACAACTAAAAGGGAGACAGTTTATGCTTGTTGTATTTGTCCACGGATGGAGCGTTACCAATACTAACACATACGGCGGCTTGCCTGCCGCTCTGGCAAAAAACGCCCCCGACGACCTTGAAATCAAGATTGAGCATCTCTATCTCAGTAAATACGTAAGCTTCTCGGATGAAGTAAATATCGACGACATTGCCCGCGGAATGCAGAACGCCGTAAGAGCCGAAATTCTGCCGAACTTAGAACCGGGGGAACGGTTTGCGTGCATTACGCATTCAACCGGCGGACCTGTTGTACGCAAATGGATTGACCTTTTCTACAAAGAACGGCTTGACAAATGCCCATTACAGCACCTTATTATGCTGGCGCCCGCAAACCATGGCTCTGCGCTTGCCCAACTCGGCAAAAGCCGCCTGTCACGAATGAAATTTTTCGTGGAAGGCGTTCAGCCGGGCACCGGGGTGCTGGACTGGCTTGAACTGGGAAGCGGCCAAAGCTGGGCGTTAAACCAATCCTGGCTAGATTATGACTGCCTTACTGCGGGACTGTATATCTTCGTACTTACCGGCCAGCGCATCGATCACAGTTTTTATGACCATCTTAACTCTTATACCGGAGAAGAAGGGTCCGATGGCGTGATCCGGACAGCGGCGGCGAATATGAATTACGGCCTGATACGCCTGTTGCAGCAAGACGGCGGGTTTAAACTTGAAAAAGAAAAACTGCCAAAAAAATACGCTTTTGGCATACTACCGGGGTGCTCGCATTCCGGAGAAACCATGGGCATATTAAACAGCGTAAAATCAAGCGATGACATCACCCATCCTACGGTTAACTGGGCTCTTCAGTGTCTTTCCGTGAATAGCGCAACCAACTACAAGCGGCTGATCACCAAGTTAAACGAAATAACAGTAGCAACTCAGGTGGCCGAACGGAAGACAAAAACCAAAGAGCTTTTTCTTTTTGAACGCACCTTTGTCACTAATCGTTACTGCATGTTCGTTTTCAAGATTATGGATGACCGCGATAATAGCCTTGTCAACTATGACGTCCTTTTTACTGCCGGACCGGAATATAATGAGAATCACTTGCCTCCAGGATTCTTTGTAGACAGACAACGCAACAAGCTAAATCCCGGAATACTTACGTACTATATTGATTACGACGTAATGGCTGACTGGCTTGAAAAACCAGAACTTGGCGGCAAATTCGGCTTTAAAATCGCGGCTCAACCTTCATCGGGCTATTCCTATTACACCGTAGCCGAATACAGGGGTACTTTTGACAAACTTAAGCGATACTTCGAACCCAATCAAACGCTCATGGTTGAAATACAACTAAAGCGACATGTGGTAGAGGGTGTATTTCGGTTAACTAACGATCTTAAACCGGAGTCATTTAAAGCTCAACCTAAAGGGAATGAGTTAATCTAACTGTCTTTTAGCTTTACTAATATTATGGAGGTTTTATCATGCCCCGAAATGCTACTATCTATAAACTTCTTGTTTCTTGTCCCTCTGATTTAAACTCAACAAGAAACATTGTAAAGGAAATCGTTCTAGAGTGGAACACTAACACTGGGAGTAATGAGGGCATTTGGTTTGAACCTATTGATTGGGCGACACATTCAGTGCCACAATATGGGAAAAGGCCTCAAGCAATACTAAATGAACAACTTATAAAAGATTCTGATATTATTGTTGCTCTTTTTTGGGCGCAACTAGGTACACCAACCGGCAAAGCACCTTCAGGTACGGTAGAGGAAATAATTGTGGGGCAAAAATTAAATAAACCCGTACTATTGTATTTTTCTAATCGCTCTATCCCAAAAAATGAAATTAAGCCTAAGGAAATTATACGTTTAAATAAATTCAAAGAGATCTGCAAGAAAAAGGGTCTGTATCGCGAATTTAGAAGTCACTCTGAGTTAAAGAATATTTTACACCGACATCTTACCAGTAGTATAAATAAACTTCGTTATATGGACATCCCTAATCCACTTAATAATTACTGTAAGCAATATCCAAACCTATCAACAGCAACTGATATACGTGCACAACGTGTTAGAACAACGGCAGAAAGCTTCATGGCTGCATCTGAAGCTATATTTTCTTCTCTAAAGAAAGGTGATGAAGTTATCACAACTGATGCTGTTAATTTAAGTCAATTTCCTCTCTATTGGGCTATAGAAGGTTTAGAGTATCTCCGTATAAACCACGAAGCAACAAAACGTGGCGTTAAGATTAAACGTATTTTTGTCGCGCAGGAACATGATTTAAAGGATCATAAAGAAATCATTCAAGAACTATGTCGTCTCCAATATTTGTCGGGAGTAACGCCAATTGTCGTTAAGTACGAAGACCTTGATAAAGATCTACGGCGTGAATTTGCTGTATTTGGCCATTCCTTTGTTGACGAGGTAATTTATGATTATTTTTCCCAAGAGGTGGTAGATAATTATATTTGGTGGACACCACAGGTAATAGAAAATTTTAAACGTAAGGCAAATTTAATTGAAAGCAAGAACCGTTTAGATTATAAAATTAACGTTCGAAAAGCTATAAACTTTAAAAAAGTACGAGAATATGCCGAAGGTTTGCGTATGAAATTTGAAAAGCTATAAACTTTAAAAAAGACGAGAATGTAATGTTTAGCAAACAAGAAGCCCCGCCTTTCGGCGGGGCTTCTTGTTTTCCGTTATCTTACCCTTTGGTAAATATAATCTCCCCCTTCTTAACCTCCGCCTTCACCGTATCCCCGTCCTTGAACTCTCCCTCCAGTATCCTCATGGACAAGGGATCCTGCAGCAACCTCTGGATCGCCCGTTTCAACGGCCTGGCCCCGAAGGCCGGATCGTAGCCCTCGCTGGCCAGCAGCTCCTTGGCCTTATCTGTCACCTCCAGCTTTATCTTCCGGTCGGCCAGCCTCAGGTACAAATGCTTCAGCTGAATGTCCACTATGGCCGTGATCTGCTGCTTGTCCAGCCGGTGGAAGATGATGGTCTCATCCACCCGGTTAAGGAACTCCGGCCTAAAATGCTGGCGCATGGCCTCCATCACTTTTTCCTTCATCTTGGCCTCGTCGTCCCCCAGCTCGCTGATCCACTGGGAGCCGATGTTGGAGGTCATGATGATCACCGTGTTCTTGAAGTCCACCGTACGGCCCTGGCCGTCGGTCAACCGGCCGTCGTCCAGCACCTGCAGCAGCACGTTAAACACGTCGTAGTGGGCCTTCTCTATCTCGTCGAACAATATCACGCAGTAGGGCCGGCGCCGCACCGCTTCGGTCAGCTGGCCGCCCTCGTCGTATCCCACATAGCCCGGAGGCGCGCCCAGCAAACGGGACACCGTGTGCTTCTCCATGTATTCCGACATGTCGATCCGCACCATGGCCCGCTCGTCGTCGAACAGGAATTCGGCCAGAGCCCGGGCCAATTCTGTTTTGCCCACCCCGGTGGGCCCCAGGAAGATGAAGGAACCTATCGGCTTGTTGGGGTCGGACAGCCCGGCCCGTGACCGCCGGACAGCATTGCCGATGGACTTTAAGGCCTCGTCCTGGCCGATCACCCGCTCCCGCAGACGTTCTTCGATCTTGATAAGCTTTGATGTCTCGCCCTCCAGCATCCTGGTGACCGGGATACCGGTCCACTTGGCCACCACCTCGGCTATGTCATCTTCGTCCACTTCCTCCTTCAGGAATTTCTGGGATTGTTGGATTTCGGCCAGGTGCTTGTTCTCGTGCTCCAGGTCCTTCTGCAGGGCAACCAAAGTGCCGTAGCGGAACTCGGCCACCTTGTTGTAGTCGCCCTTCTTCTCGGCCTGCTGTTCCTCGATCTTGGAATTCTCCACCCGCTGTTTGATATCGGAGATCTTCTTGATGATGGCCTTCTCGTTCTGCCAGTGGGCCTTCATGGTGGAGGATTTCTCCTTGAGCTCGGCCAGCTCGGAATCTATTTTGGCCAGCCGCTCCCTGGAAAGCGCGTCGTGGTCCTTTTTTAAGGCCGTGCGCTCGATCTCCATCTGCATGATCCGCCGCTCCACTTCGTCGATCTCGGTAGGCAGGCTGTCGATCTCTATCCGCAGGCGGGAGGAGGCCTCGTCAATCAGGTCCACCGCCTTGTCCGGCAGAAAGCGGTCGGAGATGTAGCGATGGGAAAGCACCGCCGCCGCCACCAAAGCTGAATCCTTGATCCTTACCTTGTGATGCAGTTCGTAGCGTTCCTTTAAGCCGCGTAAGATGGCAATGGTGTCCTCCACCGACGGCTCCTGCACTAGCACCGGTGCCAAACGGCGCTCCAGGGCCGGATCCTTCTCTATGTTCTTGCGGTACTCGTCCAGGGTAGTGGCGCCCACCATCCGCAGTTCGCCCCGGGCCAGGGCCGGTTTCAGCATGTTGGAGGCGTCCATGGACCCCTCGGCCTTGCCGGCGCCAACCAAAGTATGGAGCTCATCGATGAACAAAATGACCAAACCGGCCGCGGCTTCGATCTCCTTGAGCACTGCTTTAAGACGTTCTTCAAATTCGCCCCGAAACTTGGCCCCGGCGATCAGGGCCCCCAGGTCCAGGGCCACAACCTTCTTGTTCTTAAGGGTCTCGGGCACGTCGCCGGAATTTATCCGCTGGGCCAGGCCTTCGGCGATGGCGGTCTTGCCCACTCCCGGCTCGCCGATCAGGACCGGATTGTTCTTGGTGCGGCGGGAAAGCACCTGGATCACCCGGCGAATCTCGTCATCCCGGCCGATCACCGGGTCCAGCCTGCCCTGGCGGGCCAGTTCGGTCAGGTCCCGCGAATATTTCTGCAGGGCCTGGTACTTGCCCTCGGGATCCTGGTCGGTCACCCTCTGGCTGCCCCGGACATCCACCAATGCTTTTAGGATGTGGTCGCTGTTGATCCCTGAGTTCTTCAGGATTTGGGAGGCTTTGCCATGTTCCTCGGCCAGGGCCAGCAGCAGGTGCTCGCCGGAGACGTATTCATCCTTCATCTTTTCGGCTTCGGCCTGGGCCTTTTGCAGAAGCTTATTCAGCGCGTTGGAAAGGTAGGGCTGGGAGGCTCCACCGTAAACCTTGGGAAGGTTCTGGATCTCGACTTCCACCCGGTTTTTTAACAGGGCCGGGTTGGCCCCCATTTTTTGGAGCAGGGAAATGACCACGCCCTCGGGCTGGTCCAGCAGGGCGGCCAGCAGGTGCTCCGGCGCTATCTCCTGTTGGTTACCTTGGGCGGCCAGCTGGGACGCGGCATCCAGGGCTTCTTGGGATTTGATAGTGAATTTGTCTAATCGCATCTTGTAACTTTCTTTATTGTCTTCAAGGCAACGGGCGATTCCTAAAGAACCGCCCATAAAGCAATATAATCATGAATGCTAGTTTTGTCAAGGTGCTCCTTTTTTTCCTTGGACAGCGGGCCGGAGTCTAAGGTTTTGCCCGGACCCGGTGACCTGTGTCCCCAGCTTCCAGCACAATTGCCGTAGCCGGGCTTGAATGTCCCGGTCCTTCTTCCTCCCGGCCGGGACCGGCCGGTTACTTACGATCTCCAGGGGAACCATCGAGACCGCCGTCAGAGAATCTCCCTTAAGTTCCGCAAACAGCATGGCGCTTTCCCGGCAGACCTGATTTTTCTGATCAAAGATGAAATTCCCAAGGCTGTAGGCGATCAGCCCGTCCCGGTAAAATTCTACCCCTTGCAAAACATGGGGGTGATGGCCGTGCACCAGCTTGGCCCCGCAGTCAATGGCCAGCCGGCCGAGTTTTTTCTGGGTCCAGGTTGGAAGGTCCTTGTATTCAAAGCCCCAGTGGAAAGAGGCGACGATGATGTCGCAGGAATCGCGGATGGCGGCGATGGAACGGGCCACGCAGGCCGAGTCGGCCGGGGCGATGTTCACGGCCCCGTGATCTTTGGCAATGTCCAAGAGATAAGGTTCGCAAAAGGCCACCAGGCCTATTTTTTTGTTTTTGACCCGAAGATATGACGGCCGGGCCAGGATCACGGTATCCCCGGATGGATCAACCATTGTTCGAACCAGCCCGCCGTAGGCGATGCCCGCGGTGTCCAGCACCCCGGTGCAATCAAAAAGGCCCTGGATGCCGCAGTCCAGGGTGTGGTTATTGGCCAGGGACATCATGTCGAACCCCGCCTTCTTGAGTTCCAGGGCGGCTGTGATGGTGTCGCCCTTAAAATGCCAGGGGCTGGTGCTTTGGTTTTCGGCCGAGGTCAAAGGGGATTCCAGGTTGCCTATAGTGAGGTTGGCTCCGGCCGTCAGCGAACAGGTCCCGGCAAAGGGGTAGCCCGTGCCGTATCTGTCCGACATCCTCTTAACCCCCCGGCCCAGCATGATGTCCCCGGTCAGGCAAAACCGGATGGCAGGATCGTTCTGCGCCCGGACCGTGGTTGTGATCAACGTCCCCGCAAGCATCGCAGCGGGAAGAACTATGGCCAGTATTTTTCTCATTCTTACGGACGCTTTTATTGGCCGATCCTGGAGACCGAAATAAAGTCAAACTCCTTTTTCGTTTTTTCTCCCGCCGTCTCCTTTAGGGCCTTGATGAATGCCGGGCTGGCCGGGGCCAGAACAATGTACCGGCCCTTTTCCCGGCAGGCGCTCAGCGCCTTGTTCAATTGCCCGGCGGCGGAAGAACGGGGATCCTTGGCTTCAATGACCATATCCGGCTTCAGGTACCGGCATTCCAGCTGGCCGGCCAGTTCAAAAGCCAGGGAGCGAGTGGAGGGCTGGGGTTCCAGGAAGATCAGGCCCTTTTGGAGGCAGTATTTAAGAACAATGTTGCAGACCCGGGAATCCTCCAATGCCCGGGATCCGGCCACGGCGTAAAAACCGGCGGCCTTGGGATAAAGCTTTAAAGCCTGGTCCATCTTGGCCTTGATCTTCAGTTCCGAGTCATCCACCAGGATCGTGCCGGGGCCGGGATCCTGCCGGGGGTATCCCTTGGGCTCCAGCGGCAGGGCCGCCAAAACCGTTTTGCTGATATTTTGAGCGGAAGCCTTGATTATCAGGGTTGCCGCCTGGGGACAGTTCAGGAATTCCTGGGCGGTCTTGGTGTCCTGGGGGGGCCAGTTGTATATTACTATCACCATCCTGGGTTTTGCGGCCGGAGGAACGATCTCGGACCTTTTCCTTTTCACCAGGATATTTACCGTCAGCGTCTCCTGAAAGGCATAGCTCAGCTTAAGCGTCTGTTTTTTGCTGTCCTCTTCGGCCGCCACGGTCTTAAGACCGCAGGATCCTGCCATCCGGCTCAGGCGCAGGTTCAGCAGGATATAGGAAACATCCTTGCCGGCCGCTATCTGATACCAGGTTCCCGAGTCCGGCCCAACCGTCAATGGCCGGACCGCCAGGCTGTCATCCTTCAATCCTGACAGGGCCTGGTCAAAGGCCTTAAGCCCCCCGGCCTCCCGGGCAAAGGAGATCGGACCGGGCCGCGGGATCTTCACTCCGCTGCTCCACAAATACTTCATGACCAGGGCGGCGGCCACAATGGCCGCCAGGGCCAGGATCACGCCCCTGAAGTTGTTGTTCTTCTTTTTTGCCATCAGCTGATCATGCCCGTATATTTGTTGAGGTCATAGCCTGATTCTTCGGCGGACTGGATATACTTCCTGTCAATCTTCAATATTCGCAGCAGTCTCTTGGCCGCCTTGATTCCCGGCTTTTCCTCCATGAGGGAGACCACTGTCTGCCAGTATAGCAGGGTAAGGAACCTTTCCCGGTTGAACCACAGTATCCCCTGGTGCCAATTGCATCCCAGGAATTCCTGCACCCGGGGCTGGCTTAAGAAATCTTTGAACCTGCCACTGTCCTCCAGCAAGTTGTCCCTGGTTGTTTCGGGGAGAGCCAGGTTCTCCCACAACCAGCGCATTTGCGAGGCTGTTTCCCGGGCCACGCCCCCGGCCTGCAGTGACTCTGCGGCCTTTTCCCCGTACAAACCGGCGGAGACTGCGTCCCCCAGCCCCTGCCGGAGTGCCTTCTGCAGCAGTACGGCGTATAAGAACTTGTATCCGGGATCGTTAAACAGAGTAAAAGACATTTCAGCTTCGGGAACAGCTTTTAAATACTTTTGGCCCAGGTGAGAGGCTCTGATGCTTTTGAGCTCCGGTTCATTGGCCAGTCTGGAAACTGATTTGAACTGTTTTTCCGCCTGCCTGATGACATCGTCTTCAGCGGACAGCGGACCAATTATCTTTTCGGCTTCTATAAAATATCTTTTCAGGGAGGAGTTTTGCTGCGATATGAGGACCGTCTGCTTTTCCGGAGAAGCCAGGTATTCCCGGCCAAGATCCGCCGCCGCCAGTGGAAGGAAAAGCTTTGATACTTCATTCAGCACTCCGGCCAGCTTCAATTCCCACAAGGCCCGGCCCATTTCCGGCACGCCCCGGCCCGACAGATGCCGGCACAAATTCCCGTATTCTTCCCCATCAACTTTGCGGAAGGAAGAAAGCAGATTATATTGGTAACCGTTCAGGCTGAAATAAAATCCCTTCTCGATCAGCTCCCCGGACGTCTTGATGTACTCCAGCCCCAAGACCTCGTCCCTGAAGATGTACCAGCCTCCGTGCGTCAGCTGCAGGCGCTGGGCCAGGCTGCTTTTCCCGGCCTGTCTGTCGTTCTCATCCCGGCGCTGGCTGACCGTTTCCCGTATCCATCCCGCCACCGACTGCAACCGGTTGTTGTAAATGAACAGGGCCTGTTCCGGCCCCTGCCCGTTGGAGTAGGCATAAATGTCCGGATGGATGTGGCCCTGTTCCGAGACCGCGTCGTAAAAGGCGAACTGGTCCACCCCGCTGAACAAATGGCGCTTTTTAAGCAGGGGAAAGATCTCCCGCTGGTGCCGTTCCATCAGCCCCTGATCCTCGGTCTCGTTCTGGTAGGAGCGGCCGTACTCCATCCCGTACTTTTCGCCAAACCCTTCCAGCTGGCCGTGGCCGAACAGCGGCAGGCCGGGCAGGGTGGCCATCATGGCGCAGACCCCGAAATACTTGTCCCCCCTGCCGAAGTGGGCGGCGGCCGGCTCCTCGTCGGGGTTGCTGAGGAAGTTGACAAAGCGTTTCAGTATCTCGGGGTTGAACTCCAGCACGTTCCGGATCACCGTCCGGTAATTGGAATTCTCCTCCTTCTTCAGCATGTTCATGAAGGCGCTGTTGTAGACCCGGTGCATCCCCAGGGTTCTCACGAAGAATCCCTCCATCAGCCAGAAAGCCTCGGCCAGCAGCAGGGTCTGGGGGGCCTCGGCGGCGATCCGGTCCACCACGGTCCGCCAGAACTCGGCCGGGAAGGCCCGCTCGAAATCCTGGCGGGACAGGCCCTGGCCGGCCCGGGAGGGGATGTCGCCGCCCGAGCCCGGTTCCGGGAACCACAGCCTCTGGTAATGGCGCTTGGCCAGGGTCATGGCCGCGTCGAAGCGGATGATGGAGGAATAGCGGGCCACGGTCAGTATCTTCTCCATCACCGCCTCCCGCACCGCCGGCAGCAGAAAGTTCAGCTGGGCGGTGTCGTTCCAGGGCAGGTGGGTGCCGTCATTGCCGTGATAGATGTAGCGCGCCTCTCCGGAATTCTTGTCAACCCGCTTGAAGACCACCGCCGCATCCCGGCGATTCCAGTAACCGTCCTCTATGAAAAGGCCTATGCCTGGGTCCTCCGAAAGATCGGGGCCGTTGAAGGCATACCCCGGAAAGGGCGGCTGGGAGGTCTGGACGAACCAGTCGGGATGCTCCACTATCCACCGGGAATACAGGCCGGTGTGGTTGGGCACCATGTCCACCGCCAGCCTTATCCCGCAGCGCTGGGCCCTGTCCTTCAGGTTCCAGTAGGCCGGGTCCCCGCCCAGGTCATGGGAGATGGAATAATCGTAAAGCGAATAGGCCGAGGCCAGCGCTTCCTGGTTCCCGGTCATCTGCTTGATCCGGCGGGAGGCGGAACTGCGCTGCCAGATGCCGATCAGCCACAGGGAGTTGAATCCCCGCTGGGACAGCAGCTCCAACTCCCGGTCGGGGACCTGGTCCAGGGTGGTTATCGGGTATCCGTATTTCTGCGACAGCTGGTAAAGCCAGACCGGGGCATTCTTGGCCATCATCACCACGTTGGGCATCCAGTCCAGGTCCGGGGAAAAGGCTTTTGGCTCGTACTCCGGGCCGGCTTTGGCGCCTGGGGCGGCCCCGCTGAAATCCAGCACCCGAGACGGTCCCGGCCCGCCGCCCCTCATCCGCTCCTCTTCCCGGATGATGTCCAGCGCCAGCAACAGTTTTTGGAACAGCCGCTCCAGCGCCCCGGCCGGCAGTATCTCCAGCCAATGGAGTTTTATATAGTTCAGCTGGTCCGCCAGAGAGTATGGATGGGCCCTGGACGGGGCCAGCAGCAGTTCCACCAGGTTCTGGTTGAAGGGGCCGAACCCGGGCTGTCCGGAGAAAAAGATCTTTAGTGATTCCGTTAACTCCGGGTACCGGCTGTTCTGCCGCAACGGCAGGTCGCCGAATAATTCGCCGAACGGCTCCAGGGCAGGGTTCTGATTGGCTGTCCACAGCAGCAGCATTTCCTCCAGGGAGATCTCCCTGTGGGACACTTTGGCGGTGCTGCCTTTAAGATATTCTGCCAGGGTGATCTGCCGACGGTGCACTAAAAGCGGAGGAAAGGTTTTGACGAATTCCGTCAGACAGTCTTTAGTGTCAGCCGGGGAAAGCTCCCGGTCCAGGTGCGCCAGGGCCTGGGAAAATGCCTTCTGGTTGACCCGGGCACGGTACTGGGCTATCACATAGTGCTGCAGCTCGTCGATCAGGCCCATGGCGGCCAGCTGTCCGGCCGTGATCTGAACCCCGGAACAGTTCATTTTATATGCCAATTGCCGGGCGGCGTTCAGATCGGCCAGGATCACGTTGCCGGAAATGGAAAAAAGGCCATCGTCACAGCCGTACTTCTTTCTGGCGGCGGCCGAGATGTGAAACTCGTAAAGAGGATTGGGGGAGGCCTCGCCCGTTATCCCGGGCAGGACTATTTTAACCATATGGTGGACTCTAGTGCGAACTGCATTGATATGATTATACATTATTTTTGGCATAAAGCAACCAGAAATATGGCTTCCCAAAAGAAGCTAACGTAAAACCCCTTCCGCTGGGGAAGGGGTTCTGTTGATTCGCCGAAGTAGCTACCTGGCCTTTTTCCGCCAATCGCCGAGCTTCTTTTTGAACTCTGGATTCGGGGAGATGGCCAGGGCCTTTTTCTCCAGCTCCACCGCCTTTTTGAAGTTACCCATCCTGGCGTATATCTCGGCCGCGGTGTCCATGATGTTGGCGTCGCCGGGCGCCAGGGCCAATGCCTTCAAGGCCAGCTCCAGGGCCTGCGGCAGGCGGAAATCGTTGAGGGCCATCTCCCAGGCTATCCCGTTGTAAAGCTGGGGGTCGTCATGAAACTCGTCGGCGATCTCTGCCGCCCGGGCAAAGGCGTTTTCCGCCCGGGCTTGGTCGTTCTGCCTGGCCGAGGCGATGGCGATCCGGATATAGGCTTCGGCCCCGAACGTCTTTTGATGTAGCCTGAAGATCCGCTCCAGTTCCTCGATCGGCCGGGGATGGTCGTCCACCCTCAGGTCTATCATCCGGTCGTTGTATCCGGAGTAGCCTCCGGCCTCGGTCACCACCAGCATAGCGGCCGACTGCATCCCCCGGCTGTCGCCGCCGGCCGCCTGCCCGGCGTGAAGGGCGGCTATCAGCCTTTGGGCCAGGCATCCACGGGACCGGACAAAGGCCGCCGCCATGCTGTCGGCCACCTGCGGGCCGGCCAATATATTCCCCTGGACGCAGAAGCCTTCCCCAGCGATGCCGCCGGCCCAGGGCTGACAAAGCTTTCCGGTGAAGGTCACCGCCCGCCCGGCATTGTCGACGATTCCCGCCTGCCGGTTCTGGGCGCTGCTGTCCGCTGATAGAAGCGCTTTCAGGACTGAGTCCGCCGGCAGGCCCCGGGTTAGCATTTCCAGCCCTTCGGGCCCGTACCTGGTGTTGCCCCAAGCTTGGGAGGCCAGGGCGCCGATCCCCGCCCTGGCGTATGGCACCACTGCGCCCACCGCCAGGAACCGCGATTGCACCGCCACTCCCCATTCGCGGGCCACGGAATCGTAGGCCACTATGGAGAAGGTGGCGATATTGCCGTTCCCGCCTGCGACCGCAGCGGAGACTATCAAGACCGGCAGTGAGATTGCTAGTAGCAACGATTTCATGGCCGAGCATCTCCTTTATCCGTAAGTCCTAAGCTATTTCACCAGCACCAAACGGGCGGTGGCCTGCCGGTCCCCGGAGGACAGGCGCAATATGTATATCCCGGCCGGCAGTCTTTTCCCGTGATTGTCCCGCAGATCCCATTTCACCAGATGCTGGCCGGGCTCCCGGCTGCCTAGTTCCAGGCTGGCCGCTTTTTGCCCGCTTATGGCATAGACATCCAGTCTGGCGGCGGAACGATTGTCCGTTTCAAAGCGAATGTCGGCAAAACCCGCCGCAGGATTGGGCCCGCAGGATATGATCCTTATTCCCCGGGAAAGGACGCCGGAGCCGGGCCCCCCGGAAACCCCGGCGGGAAAACCGACCGTAAAGCAGATGGAATCCCCGGCCGCCCCGATGTCGTAAATGTCCAGCCCACCCAATGACCCGTCGTGCAAAAATCCGGTGGGGTTGGTGGCATCGTTGATGGCGTTGCGGGCCGAGCCTTCCGAAAAATAGGCGGTGGAAATGGTGCCGTTGGCCGCAATTGTGCCTCCGGGGCGGTAGAGGTAGACCTCATCAAATATGGTGCTGCCGTCATAGTAGGCATTGCCTTCCCCGGCAAAACTGCTGTTGATCCGGTATACCAGCAGACCGGAACCGTAGAGCGAGTTCTCGTAGATCCCCGCCTTTCGGCGGTACTCCACCACATAATACTCCGAAACGGAGTTCGGCGAGGCGATCTTATAACAGGATCCCCCGGCGCTGTCAGCCAGCGGCTTCAGCCAGTAAGTCCCGGCCGTGATGATCTCCGGCATACTGTCCACCCAGCCGGTATAGTAATATTTCATGTAAGAGCTGGAATGGGCCGGCGGGTTGGGGGTGGAGCACATGATGTCCCAGATGCCGGTGGGAGAAAGGCTGGTGCCGGTGTAATAGTGGTAGAGATCGGGATACCCCACCGAGTGGCCCATTTCGTGGCACAGCACCCCCACGTTGAACTGCGACTGCATCTGAAAATTATAGTCCCAGACCTGCTTTCCGTTTATGTAGGCATCCTCATAATACATTGACCAGCGGTGGGACCAGAGCAGGGTGGCCCAGGCCGTGGTCGGGCCGCGGATCACAAAGCAGACATTGTCCACGTACCCGTCATCATCGGCGTCTATATCCAGCCCGGCCGGAACCTGCCCGGCTATCGATTCAATGGCCCGCCGGAGCAGGCCGTGCTCCCTGGTGGCCCGGTCGTAGCTGTTGTTCCCGCCGGTGTACCCTTCGGGATTGGTGGCGGCATCGTAGGGACAGTAGTAATTACGGTTCAAAGTATCCTGGTAGGAGACCACAAAGGTATCTCCCGACAAAGGATACAGGGTGGACCTTACCGTTAGCCTTTTGTAACTTACCTCATGAAAATAATTCCGCAGGGAGTTGGTCGATCCGGTGCTGTCGTTGAAGGTCCGGCCGTAGTAGTTTAACGATCCGGAGGTGTCCGGGAACTCCGTCTGATCGGCAAAGCTAATGAACACCACCAGATTATTTATCGCCCCGGTAGACGGGGTTTTGGCGCCCTGACCGGCCATATACGGCATAGCCTCCCTGGCCTGCTGCAATACAAAAGGATCGTCATCGAGCCCCGGCACCAGCTTGGCTCCGGCCGGATCATCGCGGCCAGCTACCAACGGCCCCGGTACCAGACGGCCCTGCTCTTTGGCAGCGTATACTATGAACCCGGTGGCGGGGTCCTTTAACACCGTATATCCATTTTTGTCGTACACCCGGTGATGGAACTCGTCCCCGGTCAGGAACAGAAATAGGTTTTGTCCGTCCGGTTGGGTCAAGGTGACGGGAGAATTTTCCACTAACACGGCCTGGGCCGTTGCCGTCCAGCCCAGGATAAACGCCAATAAAAATAGTTTGCCGCATGATAGTTTTAGCTTCATGACCGCTGCCTCTTAAATGTTTCTTGGTTGCTTAAAACCTAACCCTGTCCCCGGGTTTTATACCGTTACTCTGGAACCACCCGGCGTTGGCCTCTATGGCGTAAAGGGCTGGACCCCGGGAGAGATAACGGGGAACCTCGTTCAGAGGTTCCATCCTGAGGATGTTAAGGATGATCCCGTCTTTTGAAACGAATGCTATGTCCAGCGGAAGATAGGTGTTCTTCATCCAAAATGAAAGCGGCTGGGGATACTCGAACACGAACAGCATTCCTTCGTCCTGGGGCATCTGGTGGCGGTGCATCAGCCCTTGGGACCGGGCGGCCTCGTCTTCCGCCACTTCCACCCACAGCCTGGCCCCGCCCATGGCCAGCTGTACCTTGCCCGGCCGGGACTCCTTGGTGGGCAGGGTTTGGGTAGATGTCTCCTGTCTGCAGCCGGCAAGCACCGCCAGGCTGAGATAGGCCAGAACGAAAAAATATCTTTTTTGTATTTTCAAAATGCTAAACACTTCTTGTGCAACTGATCCAAGTAAATGAGGAGGCAGGTTATTCCTGCCTCCTCTGAAATTGTTTCTCCGTTCACTGGCGGCTGGCTACCTGTTCCCATTCATTCTTGTCCCCCAGGAACAGCATGTAACTGCCGGAACCGCTGTATCCCACTATCTCAAAGCGATAGGTCCCGGAATAGGTGAAGGTTACCATTTGGGGCTTCTGTTCGGCCGACCCGCTCATGGTGAATATCTTGTTGCCGTAGGGCGAATAGATGCACAGGTCCGCGTCCAGCGTCCCGTTGGCGCCCATATAGACCAGGCTTTGGTAATTCCCGGTGGAGTTTATCTCGATGTCGATGTATATCCTCTGGCCGCGGGAAAGGCTGCCGTCCCGGTAGATGTATGCCTGACCGGGAAGGGCGTACAACAACAGCAGCGATACTGCGGCTATCGCGGTCTTCCATTTCATGATGAGCCCTCCTTGTAAATGGTTGTGGTGATGGGGCGGTGCGCCTTAGCGCAGCACCGAGATGGCCAGAAGTCCCACCATCACAATCATGCTGATCAGGATCAGGGCCACGCTCCAGTTGCCTTTCTTGATCTCCTCCCACTCGTCGATGTTGGTGGACAGGGCGTCGAAGACCTTGATGGCGATCCCCACCCCCAGGGCGAACCCGATGGAGGCGGTCAGTATCCAGCCCAGGGACATCAGCAGCTTGATGATCCAGGTTCCGAAGGAAATGCTGACGTTGACCGGCCGGCCGGCCCCCTCCTGCACCACCTGGGCCTGGGCTAACAATGAGGCGGCGGACGTTAACAGAACCAGAGACATGGCGGAAAGCTTTTTCATTTTCCATCCCCTTATGTTTATGTTGAACCGTTGGTTTTTGTTTGTTTAAAATCTGGTTTATATGTTACCTCTTTTAAAACCAATTGTCAAGAAGGCTCATATCCTGTTGTTTGGATACTATTGAAGGATTCCGTAAAGCTTGGGAAAAGTTATTTATTGATCACGAAAAATCATGTTAATCCTGTCTACCTTGGGGAAAGGAAAAGGTTATCCCGCTTTCTTTCCCGCCTTCAGCTTGGCCAATCCCAGGATTAGTCCCAGAGCTATGGCCAGCAGGGCCGCCACCACCACCCGGAACTCCGGAGGCAGCATGAAATTCACCGACTGGACCGGCAGCCAAAACCAGATGATGGACCCGCCCACTATCTTGAACATGTTGTCCCAGTCTATGTTCCGGTAGGTCTCGATCAGCGGCCACTTGGAGAACAGCTTATTGCCGTCGATCAGGGTGTCGGTGATCCGGTGAAAGGTCATGAAGGGAAAACCGAACACTGCCTGAAAGAAGAAAGATTTCCAGAAAGCGGTCAGCCAGATTACACCCCGGCCCGGCAAGTAGCCCAGTTCCAGCAGGCCTTCAGTCCCGGCCGAGAACAGGGGAAAGGCCAGGGTCATCATTACACCAAGCAGTCCCCAGACCAGGGCCCGCTGCCACAGCCGGATCCCGGCCAGCTGCCATTTGCCGGAGACCACTTTCCGGCTAAGCAGTTCGCCCATGGTCCCCAGCAGAATGAACTTGGCCATGCCCATTAGGTAGGGATAGGCCCGGGTGGTGGTTACGAATAACTCTCTGGTGCCAGGGATGATCAGAATGGTCAGCACTCCACCCAGCAGCAAAGCCCAGACAAGGGAGATGAAAAGATCCAAGACAAAGTTCTTCGTTTGTTCCATTCTTAATAAAGCGCTATATTTGGTAAGTTAAATCTGCGCCAATCTGCGAAATCTGCGGATACGTTATTTAAAGTCCCCGGGCAGATGGATGGCAAACTTGCAGTGCTCGTCCCCGCTGATGACGGCCTCCAGCACTTCCACCCGGACCTTGGTTCCGAAGATCCCCTCGTAGATCCCCTTGTACCAGCCAGCGCTGCAGTGGCAGTATTCCTTGGAGACCACATTCTTGGTGGCGCGCATCAGGGGGCAGAAACAGGCCGCCATTTGTTTTTCATAGGGCGTAGTGGCTTTGGCAAAGGCCGCCGGGTCGCGCGGACTGCGAATCTCGTAGATCACATTGCCCTCCCGGTAGGGATGGCCGAATTTACCCTTGTCCGCGCCCATGGCTTCCAGCACCCGGTCCACACTTTGGGTCTCGGCATACAGCTTGGTCAGGGCGTCTATCGGCCCGGTCCCGAATTCCTCGGTAAAGACGCAGGCCCGGCCCTGCATGATCTCCTCCCGGGCTGTTTGATCCGGGACGGCCGTCTCCAGCCTCTTCATGGCTTGCTCCGACCAGACAGCATACTCATCCGGACGATCCGGGATCTTGTCACAGCCCGCGATCACGGAATCTCCCTTACCTGGTGCATGGCGGTCTATCTGGGCCGCCCATTTTTTCATCTTATCCGACAGCCACGGCATGTCACGTACCTTTCATAAGAAAATTGACACGAGCATTGTTTTCGTTGTTACTTGCCCATGGCCTTCTTCATGGTCTCGCCCATCTCGGCCGGGGTATTGGCCACCTTGATGCCGCAGGCCTTCAGCACTTTGACCTTCTCGGCATAAGTTCCCTTGCCCCCGGAGATGATGGCCCCGGCGTGGCCCATCCGGCGGCCCGGAGGCGCAGTAGCCCCGGCGATGAAGGCCGCCACCGGCTTGGTGAAGTTCTTCTTGATCCAGCGGGCGGTCTCCTCCTCCAGCGACCCGCCGATCTCCCCGATCATCAGCACCGCCTTGGTCTGCTTGTCGGCCTTGAACAGCTCCAGCGCGTCGATGAAATTGGTGCCGATCACCGGGTCGCCGCCGATGCCGATGCAGGTGCTCTGGCCGATGCCCAGCTTGGTCAGCTGGTTGACCGCTTCGTAGGTCAGAGTGCCGGAGCGCGAGATAACGCCCACCGAACCCTCCTTGTGGATGGCGGCCGGCATGATTCCCACCTTGGCCTTGCCCGGCGAGATGGCTCCCGGACAGTTTGGCCCTATCAGCCGGGTCTTTTTGCCCTGCAGGTAGCGCTTGACGAACATCATGTCGTTGGCCGGCACGCCTTCGGTTATGCAGATCACCAGCTCCAGCCCGGCGTCCACCACCTCCAGGATGGCGTCCCGGCAGTACAGGGCCGGAACGAAGATCATCGAAGTGTTGGCCTTTTGCTTTTCCACCGCCTCGGCCACGGTGTCGAACACCGGATATCCCTCGTGGATGGTGCCGCCCTTGCCGGGCACTACTCCACCCACGAACTTGGTCCCGTACTCGGCGCATTTAAGGGAATGGAAGGTGCCGTGCTGACCGGTGAAGCCCTGGCAGATCAATCGTGTGTTTTTATCAACTAATATTGCCATATATTCCTTTCTTTTCTTCTTGTGAACAAGTCCCTCGCCTGGCGGGAGAGAGATTTAGGCCTGCACTGAGTAAGACAACTCCCTTTGCTAACGAAGTGGAGAGGTAGCCTCCTTGACTATCAGCTGGGCCGCCTCGCCCAGCGACGAGGCCGGTATTATCTTCAGACCGGAGCCGGCCAGTATCTTCTTTCCCTGTTCCACGTTGGTGCCGTCCAGCCGGGCCACGATCGGCACTTTCACGCCCAGGGTCTTGGACGCCGCCACTATCCCCTCGGCTATCACGTCGCATTTCATGATCCCGCCGAAGATGTTCACCAGTATGCCCCGGACGTTGGGATCGGACAAAATTATCTTGAAAGCCTCGGTCACCTTTTCCGTCGAGGCGGAACCTCCGACATCGAGAAAGTTGGCTGGGCTGCCGCCGTAATGCTTGACGATGTCCATGGTGGCCATGGCCAGGCCGGCCCCGTTGACCAGGCAGCCGATGGTCCCGTCCAGCTTGATGTAGCTGAGGTCGTGTTTGGAAGCCAGCACCTCGTTGGGGTCCTCCTCGTCAATGTCCCGCAGGCTGGCGATCTCGGAATGCCGGGCCAGGCCGTTGTCGTCGAAGGTGACCTTGGCGTCCAGCGCAAACAGCGTATCCTCCGGCGTCCGCACCAGAGGGTTGATCTCCACCAATGAGGCGTCCTTGGAAATGAACAGCTGGTACATCCCGGACATCACCTGGCCCAGCTGCTTGGCCAAAGCGCCTTTGAATCCCAGTTTCCGGGACATCTCCGTTCCGTGGTAGGCACGGTAGCCTGATACCGGATCGACCGACACCTTGATGATCTTGTCCGGCGTTTCCGCCGCCACTTTTTCGATCTCCACTCCGCCCTCGGTGGAGCCGATGAAGATGTAGCTGGCGGTGGCTCGGTCGGCCAAAAAGCCCAGATAGTATTCCTTGGCGATGCGGGTATCCTCGGCCACCATTATCCGGCGGACCAGTTTCCCCTTGGGCCCGGTCTGGGGTGTTACCAGCGTCATGCCTAGGATGTTTTTTGAGTGGGCCAGCGCCTCGTCCCTGGACTTGGCCAGCTTGACCCCGCCAGCCTTGCCCCGTCCCCCGGTGTGGGCCTGGGCCTTGATGATCCAGGGCGGGCCGATCAGCCGGGACAGTTTTTGTTCCACTTCGTCAACGCTGGTGGCCATGAAATCCGGCTTGACCGGGATCCCGTGATCGCGCAGCAGCTGGCGGGCTTGGTATTCGTGAATGTTCATGTTTTTTGTTTAGTATTGTTAAATAAAATAGTGTTTACTGATTTTATGCTTTGATCGACAAATATGCAATATAACCCACGAAGCACATAGGCAAAATACTTATAAAAGGTATGAACAAAAAACCTATAACAGACGTTGATGAGCCTGGTGAATGTGTATATATCGAATGCCAAATTGAAAAATGGCCTAATGTCGTAGCTGTAAGTGCACCAATGATACCACCTATGCCGTTGGCATATGCCTTTCTTATAGACCCTTTTGAAGTGTAGTATAGTAAATATCCCGACAGTAAAAGAAACGGAATTAAACTTGTTAATTCAATAAAAAATTAAATTATAGCCTTCTTTAAATTGTGAAACATATATCTCCTGAATTGCTATAAATATTCCGATTTTACCATAAACTACCTTAACGTATAATAATACTGCTGGTGCCACAAGCACACCTACAAGCAAAGGTAAAAAAGAGCAGAGGAGACGTTGTTTTAAATCCTTCATACTATGCCACCCTATTTGTCTCAATTCCCTTCTCAAAATCCGCAATATTCCTGAACGTCACTTCCAGCTTCCTCAACAGCGCCTCATGCGTCTTATATCCCAAATGCGGGGTCAGCACTGTGTTCTTGGCGGTCAAGAGGGGGTTGTCCGGGTTTGTCGGCTCGCTTCCGAACACGTCCAGACCGGCGCCGGCCAGTTTCCCGTCGTTGAGGGCTTGGGCCAAAGCCGCCTCGTCGATCAGCCCGCCCCGGGCGGTGTTGATCAGGTAGGCCGAGGGTTTCATCAATGCTAGCCGCTCCGCGTTCATGATATGCTTGGTCCCGGCGTTAAGCGCCAGGTGCAGGGAAACTATGTCCGAGCGTTTTAACAGATCATCTAACTCGCAATATATCCCGCCCAGCTTCTGGAACTCATCCTTCTTGACCCGGTTGTAACCCAGCACCTTGCAGCCAAAGGCGGCGAACAGTTTTGCCGCGGCCAGCCCGGTGGCCCCGGTGCCTACTATGCCCACGGTTTTTCCTTTGAGCTCCACGCCATCCGGAAAAGCAAAGAACTTCTGTTCGGTCTGGCGGGCGTGGGCGTCGCCCCTGGGGATCTTGCGAAGAATCGACAACGCCAGGCCCAGCGCCAGCTCGGCCACCGAGTCGGTGGAATACCCCGGCGTGTTGTAGACCGCGATCCCCTTCTCTTTGCAGGCCGCCAAGTCCACGTGGTCGTACCCGGTAAAGGAGACGGAGATCATTGACAGCGCGCAGTTGCGGATGGTCTGGCCGTCTATCGGTAAACTGCCTGTGATCAGGTACTTGGCGCCGCCCACCAGCTCGGCCAGCGGCTTGCCTTCGGCCAGCTCGGAGCCCTTCCAGACCAGCATATGATCTGGCAGGATCTCAGCAAACCGCTGCTGCACCAGTTCCCGGGGCACGCCCAGCGTCTGGATAAGTATGACCTCTGATGGTTTGTTCATTGTTTGGATATTATAATCTCTTAAGACCTATTTGACTATAAAACGACCATTATAATTTTTCAGGTCATTTAAAGTTTCTATATATGCTTCATGTGTATCCGGCAGATCGTCCAAACCAAAGAAGTCGCAGCTCAGGCTTTCATCATTTTCTCCGATCAGTTCACCACTCCATTCATCAACCCGAAAAACGATGACAAATATCTGCGTTTGGTCGCCATTGGGATAGGTAACAGAATATTTTGGTTCGGAATATACTGCAAACGGTTCGGCCGATTCAACATTCAGTCCGGTTTCTTCTTTGACTTCCCGTTTGAGCGCTTCTGTGACCGATTCTCCCAGCTCAACCGAACCTGCGGGCATACCCCACCTATTGGTGTCTTTCCTGTGGATCAGAAGAATCTTTCCTTCTTTATTCCTGACAACGGCCCTTACCCCGGCAACGATCAGCTTCTTACTACCTACCAGTTTTCTTAGTTGACCTATATAAGAATCGTTGAATGACTTTTCCATTATACCGTTTTTCATTTTGTTTTAGTTGACTATCTAACTACCTCAGGAACCACCGCTGAGTTCGAGGGCTATTCTGAACTCAACCCCGCTTCGTTTGTGAAATGCTTGCACGTCTCAGTGCATGCTTCGCTTCCCCTTCTCTTACTCCAAGATAGCCCTAATTTATCCAAGAGAAGGGGACAGAGGGGATGAGTTGGGGAAGATGTTTTTTCAATCATCATACTGCTACTCTATACAAATAGGTACTCAAAATACATGATTTTCCTGAACAAGATAGATAGTCGATTTTCGCAGATCATATCGATAAGTATCTGCGGGCATCAACAATGATCAGCGGGAATCTGCGTTCCGGCTAGTTTATAGTTTTCTAAATTTCTTCGGCCCTTCTTCGTAAACATCCCGGCCCAGGCAGTCCACCGCCACTACCGCCGGAAGATCTTTCACTGTCAGCTTTAGCACGGCCTCCGGGCCCAGTTCGGCAAACAGGACTGTTTCCGCCCTGACCACCGTTTGGGCCAGCAAGGCCGCCGCGCCGCCGGTGGCGGCAAAATACACCGCTTTGTTCTTCTTGATGGCTTCGATCACTTCCGGACTGCGCCGCCCCTTGCCGATCATGGCCTTCAGCCCGGCCTTAGCCAAAAGCAAGGGAGTGTAGGCATCCATCCTTCCGCTGGTGGTGGGCCCGATGCTGCCGATCACCTTTCCCCTGGGGGCCGGGACCGGCCCGGCGTAGAACAAGGTCTGGCCCTTAAGATCTACCGGAAGCTTACGGCCCATGGCTAACAGCTTATGGAACCTTTGGTGCACCGCATCCCTGGCCGTGAACAGTTCGCCCGAGATCAGCACCCGGTCGCCGCTTTTAAGCCGGCTGACCTCGTCCCCGCCCAGCGGGAGGGATATTCTTTTCGCCTTCATCACAATACCACCGTCTGGTGCCTGTGCGCATGGCAGTTGATGTTCACCGCCACCGGCAGGCTGGACATGTGGCAGGGCTCGTGCTCTATGTGCACGCCCAAACAAGAAACGGTCCCGCCCAGCCCCTGCGGCCCCAGGCCGGAAGAATTGATCGCTTTCAGGATCTTCTTTTCCAGTTGGTCGTATCTTTTGTCCGGGTTGGCTTTTCCCACCGGCCACATCAACGCTTTTTTGGCCAGCAGCGCACAGCGCTCAAAATTCCCGCCGATCCCCACTCCCACCACCGTCGGGGGACAGGGGTTGGCCCCGGCCTGGATCACGGTCTCGGACACAAAGGAGAGAATGCCTTGTTCGCCGTCCGAAGGTTTTAGCATGGCCAGCCGGCTGGTGTTCTCGGCCCCGCCGCCCTTGGGCATATAATTTATCTCCAGCCTGCCGCCGGGAACCTGCTCTATGTGGATGATGGCCGGAACATTGTTGCCCGTGTTCCTGCGGGCAAAGACCGGATCGTTAACGCAGGAGGCGCGAAGAAAACCAAGGCGGCAGGCGTTGGCCACACCTTTGTTTATTGCGTCATGGAGCGGGCCGCCTTTTATCTCCACATCCTTTCCCTGTTTTACGAAAAACACCGCCAGTCCCGTGTCCTGGCAGACCGGCATCTTTTGGGTTTTGGCAATTTTGGCATTCAAAAGACATTGTTCCAGGATGTCCCGGCCCAGCGGTGACTTTTCTATTTTCAGAGCTTTGTCCAAAGCCTTTTCGGTGTCCTTAGGCAGAACGCCGTTGGCCACCCGGCACATCTTCTCCACCGCAGTTGCGATGGTGTCGCATCCTATGGCCCTCATTTTGCCCCTCCGGCCCGGACCCGGGCCACCGCCTTCTCCAGGGCCTTTTCCAGCAGTTCCATCGGCGGCTTCTTGATGAACCCGTGGTCCATCAGGCCGTGGATTACCGCCCGGGCCTCGCTGATATCCTGCCGGGCCTTGTTGTACACTTCGGCTTTGGTCAAAGGGCTGCGGGCCACTCCGTCTTTGACCGCCTGGGCGGCTACCTCGGCGGCCACCTTGGGGAACATCTCCCATTCTTCCATGGAGGAGACTATGCGCTCCGGCCTAAGACCTGAGTCTTCAGCGAATTCCGCTATGGCGCGGGCGGCAACGATGGCCATGTTGTCGGTGATATTGGAGGCCCTGGCCAGCAGTGCGCCTTTGAGGATGCCGGGAAAGCCCAGGGAATTGTTGACCTGGTTGGGGAAATCGCCTCTGCCTGTAGCTACGATGAAAGCCCCGGCCGCCAGGGCTTCGCTGGGATAGATCTCCGGCACCGGGTTGGCGCAGGCAAAGACGATAGATCTTGGGGCCATCCCCGCTATCCATTCGGGCTTGATCACACCCGGCCCGGACTTTGAAAGCGAGATCAGGACATCCGCCCCCTTTAAGGCATTTTCAACCTTTATATCATTTACAACCTTTGACCGTTGGCAGATCTCCCATTGCTGGTAGTATCTGGTGTCGTTCCTGATATCCTGCCGGTGCAGGCCCAGTGAGCCGTCAATGTCAAACATCACGCAGTTATCCGGCTTCCCTCCGGCGGCCATCACCAGCTGGAAGATGGTGGTGTTGGCGGCTCCGGCCCCGTAAAATACTATTTTGACATCCGAAAGTTCCTTGCCGGCCAGCTTCAGGGCGTTGATCAGCCCGGCCAGGGTCACGCAGCCGGTACCTTGGGCGTCGTCGTGCCAAACCGGGATGCCGCATTCCTCGCGCAGGGTGTCCAGCACCTGATAGCAGTTGGGCTGGGAGATGTCCTCCAGGTTGACCGCCCCGAAACTGGGCTGAGCCATCTTTACAAAATCGATGATCTTCTGGGCATCGGGCTTACCGTTTTGATCCCGGCTGTCCATGCACAAAGCCACCGCGTCCACCCCGCCCAGGTACTTCATCAGAAAAGCCTTGCCTTCCATCACCCCCAAGCCGCCGGCCGGGCCGCAGTCGCCGTCGCCCAGCACCCGGGTGGAATCCGAGACCACCGCCACCAGGTTGCCCCGGTTGGAAAGGTCAAAGGAGGCCTGCTGGTCGTCCCGGATGGCGGTGGAGACGCCGGAGACCCCGGGCGTGTACCAGAGGTTGAACCAGTTGTTCCCGTATAGCCCGGCCTTGGGCAGGGTCATCATCTTCCCACCGTAATGCCGGTGCAGGCTTAATGAAAGCTCCTTCAGGAACAGGGTCTTGGCGGAATTCACCTGATCCGGGGTGAGATCCCGGGGGAAAAGTTCATCTATGTTCTTAAGTTCAATGTCCATATTTCGATGCCGCATCTGCCTTTTATTTTGGGCCGGTATACGTTAAAATCATTTCGTTGTTTTCGCGTGTTTCGCGGGCAGGGATTTAATAATTAAAGCACAAACCACGGGCTTTGTAAAGAGGAAATCTTTTGTTGACCGCACCGGCGATCCGGCTGTAAATTTCAATTGACAGCCCTTGCGTTTACGTGGTATGCTTTTGGTTCAAATTGAAAAACGACCGCCGTGGAACAAGCTTTTAATCAAATAAACCCCTTTGTGGTGGACCGCAAGTCCAAATACGCCGTCACCTCTTTTCCGGTGACTTCGGAGGAAGATTTCAAGGAAAAGCTCAAACTGCTTTTGAAGGACAAGAAATTCCGCAGCGCCGACCACAACATCGCGGCTTACCGCATCCTAAGCCCGGAGGGCAGACTGCTGGAATACAAGAACGACGGCTACAATTCTCCGTCAAAAGAAACCGGGGCCGGGGTGATGATGCTGGAGATCATGCGCCAGAAAAAGGCCGAGAACCTCTGCATCGTGGTCACCCGCTGGTACGGGGGGATCCACCTGGGGGCCGACCGGTTCAAGCACGTCCGGGAGGCAACCATTAAAATACTGGAAGGTTAAAATGAAGAAGTTCTTCCTCGCTTTTTCCCTTATGGTGGCCCCGGCCCTGGCCCTGGGCCAGACCATGGAGACGCCGGTTTCGTTTGATTCCAATGGCAAGATCCTGGAATGGACCCGGAAGCTGGAATCTCAGGCCGGCCTTTTCCCCGAGGTGGCAGATTTTAAAAGCGCCGTACTGTGGAAAGCGGATACGCTCTATACTCTGGAGATTACCGCCGGACTGGGAAGAATGCGAAAACCCCTCCCCAAAAGCGGCTATGACACACTGAAATTAAAAGTCGATAACTTTCTTAGTGCTTCCGGAGGTTCGCTGGCTTTAAATCAGGAAGGGCGCGGAGCCTACCTCCTGTGGCAGATCCCGCTTTCCCTGGGCTGGTACGGTCCGGCGGTATTGGGAATAATTCAGCCCGAAGAAGCCACCACCGGAGCGGGATTATATCTGGCCAGCGCTTCGGCCTCGTATTTTATACCTTTTATTATAACCAACAATAAACAGGTCACCTCCGGACAGGAACATTTATCCATCGCAGGCGGTTTTCGCGGAATAACAGCTGGCGTGGCCATCTCGAATCTGCTGAACATGGAGGATTCCAAGGGCTATTTTGCAACCATGCTGGCTACCAGCATCTCCGGCCAGATCGCAGGCTATCATTACGGAAAATATTTTACCAAACCCCAGGCCCGGATGATAAGCAATTATGCCACTTTCGGCATGATAGAGTTGCCGTTGGCTTCGATATTGCTCAAAACTGAATACGAGACAGGCGAATCGTTTTTAAGGGTCCAGTCTGCCTATCTCTTGGCTGGCATGGCCGGTGGTGCCTATCTGGGTTACAAGCTGGCCTACCGTAAAAACTACTCCGACGGCCATCCAACCATCATCGCCTCAGCCGGATGGACCGGGTTAGTGGCTGGTTATGGAACATATTTATTTTTCAAGAGTCCTTACAAACACACTACCTTCATAAGCCCCTATGGAGATACATACTCTAGTTCTTCGTTTGAGTTAAAGGCATCCGATATCCGTACCGCAACCTTTATAGCCCTGACCACTAGCGCTTCAGGCCTTTATCTGGCCCACAAATACACCAACGGCTACACTTTTTCCCGCGGCGACGGTTTTATCGTTATGGGCAGCACCGCCGCCGGTGGTCTGTTGGGTTGCGGGTTGGGATTTTTGATCCATCCCTCCAGCGACAGTGAAAGCAATGAGATATTTCAATCTGTTTCCGGCTTGTCTTCTTTGGGAATGATCGCAGGTTTTACGTTGGGACTTTATTCTGTCCGCAACCAAAATCATAAAAATTTGGGCAACCTGGACATCAACTTCGACGGGATACCGCTGGGCCTGGCTTTGGCCGCCGGCAAAACAAAAACGAAGATTCCCTGGATAACCGGAAGCTTTTGAACGTTATGTCTAAAAATACCCTCATCGACACCCACGCCCACCTGAACAACAAGGACTTCAACGGCGACCTGAGCCAGGTAATAGACCGGGCTAAGGCTGCCGGGGTGGAATATATCATCAACATCGGCTATGACCTCCGGTCCAGCCACCGGGCGGTGGAGCTGGCTGAGAAGTACGACTGCTGCTACGCCGCGGTGGGCGTGCATCCCCACGATGCCAAGACCCTTGACCAGGAAGTGTTCCAGCACCTGGGCGAGCTGGCCAAGAACCCCAAAGTGGTGGCCGTCGGCGAGATGGGCCTGGATTTCCATAGGAACCTGTCGCCCCGGGACATTCAGATAGAGGCCTTCAAAAAACAGCTGGCCTGGGCGGAAACCCTGAACCTGCCGGTGGTGGTCCACGACCGGGAGGCGCATCCGGAGACCATGGACATCCTGAAAGACCATCCGGAACTGAAGGTGGTGCTCCATTGTTTTGCCGGCGATGCGGAGATGACCAAAGAGGCCAAACGGCGGGGATACCTGCTATCTATAGGCGGGCCGGTGACCTTCAAGAATTCCAAGCATCTGCCGGAAGTACTGAGAACATTGGGTCTGGAAGGATTGATGCTGGAGACCGACTGCCCCTACCTGGGCCCGGAACCGCACCGGGGAGCCCGCAACGAGCCGGCCTACCTGCCCCTGATAGCCCGAAAAGTCTCGGAACTGCTCGATCCCCTCACCTACGATGACGTCTGCAGGGTGACCACGGTCAACGCCAAGAAATTCTTCAACATCGGAAAGATCGACCCCGCCAAGATCGCCTACCAGATCCGGGACTCCCTCTATCTCAACATCACCAACCGCTGCACCAACGCCTGCGTGTTCTGCATCCGCCAGAAGACGGACTTCATCAAGGGGCACAACTTAAGACTAGGACGGGAGCCCGACCTCCAGGAAGTGGTGGGCGCCATAGGCGACCCCTCCAGATACAAGGAAGTGGTGTTCTGCGGCTACGGCGAGCCGCTTTTAAGGCTGGACCTGGTCAAGCAGGTTGCCGGCTGGCTCAAGGAGCGGAAGGCCTGGGTCCGCATCAACACCAACGGCCAGGGCAGCCTGATAGCCGGGCGCAACATCGTGCCGGAGCTTAAAGGCCTGGTGGACGAGGTCTCCATCAGCCTCAACGTCCACGACAGCGAGACCTACGACAGGATCTGCCCCAGCCGCTTCGGCAGCGCCGCCTACCAAGCGGTCAAGGATTTTGCGGTGGAGTGCCGCAAGGCCGGCATCAAGACCACAGTCACTGTCATGGACATGCCGGGGGTGGACATAGAAGCCTGTAAGACAATTGTCAAGGAGCTTGGTGTTGGCATCCGGATCAGACATTACGACGTAGTGGGGTGATGCGGCGCTTTCTTTTGATAACCGGGTATTTGCTGCTGCTGGCCTTCGGCCTGCTGGTTGTGATCCGGGGCTACCAGGAAGTGATGCTGATCCCGGCCCTGCTGGGATTGGTCCTGGTGGTTGCCCTGATATTGCTGGCCATTTTCAGGCACACCCTCTACAAATCGTGGAAAGACCCCAAGACCGGGGCGGCCCTGGGCTTCGTCAGGTATTTTCTCGGCCGCATCGGATGGAAGAACCTGCTGTATGCCCTGCCTTATCTCGTCTTCTGCCTGGGGTTTCTTTATGTCTTCAGGGGTTTAAGGCTTCAGCCGCCCGGGCCGCTGTCGCTTCAGGCCGGCAAGATACTGCTCCCCTGGTATCTCAGCGAGATCTTTGCCCTGTTCTTCTCTCCGTTCATAGTTTGGATCTTTTTGCGGGACGATGACACCCCGCGTTGGCAGCGCATAGTTTCCATCCCCGTCATGCTGCTGATATTCGGCGGCTTTATGTTCTTCGTCAAGATCATGCAGTTGGTATGGGTCTTTGTGCTGCTGAAGTGCGCCCATTTGTATTTTCAGCGGCCCACCGTCAGGGAGCACATGATGGGATGCCTCCAAAGCATTTTGAACGCCGGGTTCTGGCTGGTGCTGGGTCTGATCTTTCTTAACCGCCCCGATTACACCATGGGCCTGATGGAATACCAGCCCCGCGAGGTCCGGGTCATGGGCTCTTCGATGCTTTTCGGCTGCTTTTATTTCGGGATACTGGGGATCTCGGAGATCTTCTACCGGCCTTTTATTTTTGCGGTCTACTACTATCGTCCGGTCCCGCCGGAAAAAGCACAAATTGTTTGATCGTTTATGAGCCCTGCCCCCTTAAAAAAATACGGCCAGCATTTTTTGATCTCGCCGGCGGCAGTTCAGAAGATAATAGACGCCGCCGCCCTGAGCCCCAAGGACGCAGTGCTGGAGATCGGCCCGGGCCGGGGGGTATTGACCGGCCTGCTGGCGGCCAAGGCCTCCTCGGTGCTGGCGGTGGAAGTGGATACCAGATTGTCCGAAGAATTGAAAAGAGAGCTTTCTTCCTGCCAGAACCTTACGATCCTGAACAAGGATTTTTTGAAGCTGGACCTGCCGCAAATACTGGATGATCAAGGCATAAAAAAATTCAAAGTGGTGGCCAATCTGCCCTATTACATCACCACCCCCATCCTGGAACGCTTGTTTTTGGTCCGGGACCGGATCGAAAGCATTGTGGTGATGGTCCAGCGCGAGATGGCCGACCGGATGGCGGCCCGGCCCGGCACCGACTTCGGATCCTTTTCCGTCTTTGTGCAATATCACGTCAAAGTGGACAAGCTGTTCGAAGTGCCGCCCGTCGCCTTCTTTCCCCCGCCCAAGGTGACGTCTACGGTCATCCGGCTGACCCCGCACCAGCATCCTCTGGTAAAAGTAAGGGACGAAGAAGCTTTCTTCAAATTCGTCCAAAAAACATTTTCCCAGCGCCGCAAGATGCTGCGGGCCATTTTCCGCCAGGCCTTTAAGATCGGGGACTCCGGCCTGGAACCCCTGGCCGCCAAGAGCGGGATCGACCTAAGCCGCCGCCCCCAGACTGTTTCCCTGTCCGAATTTGCCAGACTGTATGAATGTTTTGAAGAAAACATAAAGGAGATCCAGGCATGAGCCCCAAGATCCTATTAAGCGCTCTGCGCCCCAAACAATGGACCAAAAACCTGGTGCTTTTCGCCGGGCTGATCTTCTCCCAGAACCTGGGCCACCCGGTGATGCTGGCCAAGACCTTGGCTTCATTTGCCTTGTTCTGCCTGCTTTCCGGCTCGGTCTATATTTTCAACGACCTGGCCGACATTGAACGCGACCGTCTGCATCCGAAAAAAAAACTGCGGCCCGTGGCCAGCGGCGCCCTGTCCGCCAAAACGGCATTGCTGCTGGGATTGGGGCTTGGTTTTTTCTCTCTGGCCGCTTCTTTTTACGTTAATTTTCTTTTCGGGCTGTCGGCCCTGGCTTATTTTGTCCTGATGCTGCTTTACAGCTTCGTTTTGAAAAAACTGGTGATCATAGACGTCTTCGTGATCGCCGCCGGATTCGTGCTGCGAGCGGTGGCCGGAGCCGAGGCCATAGCGGTGCCTATCTCGGAATGGCTGCTGATCTGCGTGATCCTGCTGGCCTTGTTCCTGGCCCTGGCCAAAAGGCGGCAGGAACAGGTTCATTTGACCTCCGAGGCTCCCGGCCACCGGACGGTCTTGACCGAGTATCCCCAAAAATTTTTGGACCAGATGATCTCCGTGGTCACCGCCGCCGCCGTGGTCTGCTACAGCCTTTACACCTTGTCCCCCGAGACCACTGCCAAGTTCGGCAACAGCAACCTAAAATACACCATTCCCTTTGTGCTTTACGGGATCTTCCGGTACCTTTACCTGATCTACCGGAAAGAAGAGGGCCAAAGCCCGGAGCTGGCGCTGTTGACCGATGCCTGGCTGTTGGGAGACCTGGTGCTTTATGTGATTACCGTCTGGCTGGCTATATACTTGTAACCTTTGCCTGGACCGGGACCAAAGAGAAAACGGCGTCTTAGCAACTAAGACGCCGTTTTTATATTGTTTTGGTGATCCCTACATTCCAAATCTGGCTTTGCGGCTTCTGGCCTTGGCCGATTTGACTTTTTTCCTGACGCTGGGCTTGCTGAAGAACTCACCCTTGCGCATATCGGCAAGCAAACCTTCTTTAATGCACTTGCGTTTGAAGATTCTTAATGCCTTTTCAAAGGAATCACTGTCGCGAATGGTAACCTTCGTATTAAATCACCTCCGATTTCTGAAATAAAAACACCGCCACTATTTATTTAAGCGGAGTTCTTCAATATTAAGGACTTAAGTATATATCTTTTTTTATCTTTTGTCAAGAATTATTTTTTCGGGCCCGCCAGTCGACGCCAATCAAAAAACAATCGTAACTCGTTTACATATAAAAGATTGACAAATAAAACCGTCTTTTTCGCGAAAGACGGTTTACGTATCTCATTGATAACTAAGATATTACTGGCCACCAACATTGACCGGGACTGATTAACATTGAGTTTTGCAGGGCTATCTATTTGTTTACCAAATAGTTAGCCGGATCTACCGTTTGTCCGTTAAGGTGAACCTCATAATGCAGATGGGGACCCGAACTTTGTCCGGTTGTTCCCACCAAAGCTATTACCTGGCCCTGTTTTACCGTGTCTCCCACCTTGATCAGAAGTTTGGCATTATGCCCGTAAAGGGTGGTTAATTTATCACTGTGCTTGATCTCAATTTTATTGCCGAAATAGTTGTCCCAGCCGGCAAAAGATACCTCCCCGTCGGCCGCAGCCCACACCGGATCGCCCTCGCGGGCGGCGATGTCCACTCCGGTGTGGCCCGGCGTCATACCGGCGGAGATCCATCCCTTGCAGGGCATGATGGCCGGCACGTTGCTGCGCCGGGATTCCGCCGGAAGGACAGCCATGGGCTGCCCGGCTGCGGCCGTATCCCCGGCGGCCGGAACATGGGCGGTGATCTGTTCCAAATTAAGGGTGTCGGGCTGGCGGGGAACGCCCAGCATCACATTCAGCTTGTTTTCCACCGCCTTAAGCCGGTATATCTCGGCGTTCAGCTCGCTCAACTTCCCGAATTGGGTCTCCATCTCCTCTTGGCGTTTCTTCATCAATTCGTACTGCCCGGCCCGCCAGTAAATATGGCCATAATTGACCACCAAAAGGACCGCGCCCAGCAAAAGAACCGCACCCAAAATACCCAGCCAGCGCAGAGCGGTATAGGAGAACTCCAGCTCCTTCTGGGTGCCTTTGTGGTGCGGAACTATGAATATGGAAACGTATCTTTCCCGTTTTTTCATAAATACCGGATCCTGCCCGCGAAATGTCACGAAAGATCACAATAAGGTTTTTCGCGTTTTTAGCGGGGAAGGTGTCCTAAAAGCCTTTTTGTTTTAGATCCAGCATCAGCAGTTTCACCAGCAGGTCCACCGAAGCTTTGACGTCCAACATGTCCACCATCTCCGAGGCCGAGTGGGCATAGCGGGTGGGAACCGAGATCACGCCGGTGGGGATCCCGGACTTGGTCTTGTAGATGGCGGCGCCGTCGGTGGTCCCGCCCTCCAGGATGTCCAGCTGGTAGGGGATCTTGTTGGCCTTGGCGGTCTCGATCATCAGTTTTTTCACCGCCGGGTGGGCCAGCAGTCCGGCGTCCTTGACCTTGATGGCCGCGCCGCCGCCCAGGACGGAGGGCAGTTTGGGCTTTTCGTCCGGGGTGTCAAAGGCTCCGGTGATGTCCACGGCTATCCCCAGGTCCGGGGAGACCCCGAAGGCGGCGGTGGTGGCCCCGCGCAGGCCCACCTCCTCCTGGGTGGTAAAGACGAAGTAGACCTCGTTGGGGGAGTTCTTCAGTTTCTTCATGGCTTCGATCATGATGGCGCAGCCGATCCGGTCGTCCATGGACTTGGCGATGGCCCGGTTGCCCAAAAAGGTGCAGCAGCGGTGGAATCCGGCCACGTCGCCCACCGCCACCTTGGCCTCGGCCTCGCGCTTGGTGGAGGCGCCGATGTCGATGTAAAGCTTGTCCATCCGCTTGGCGTCGCTGGGGGTCTCGGCCCGCTCCTCGTTGATGGTGCCCACCGTGCCGTTGGCGAAGATCACCCGCTGGGCCAGCACGTTGTGCAGGTAGATGCCGCCAATGTTGGAGACCCGCAAAAAGCCCTGTTTGTCGATGTGGGTGACGATGAAGCCGATCTCATCCATGTGGGCGGCCACCATTACTTTGCGGCCCTTGCCCTTTTTCACGGCGATCAGGTTGCCCAGCACGTCGGTCTTCACCTCGTTGGCCAGGCCCTTGATCTCCTTTTTGATCTGTTCCCTAATGAGCTCCTCGTTGCCCGAAGGGCCGTAGGTCTCGGTCAGCCGCTTGATCAGGTCTTTCATCGAACTTTTCCTTTATAGTAAATTTTATTATTAAACTTGTTTCGTGCTACGTTCTCAGAAGCCTCAGATTGGCTAGAGCTGTTATTTTACGAAACTTACCACAGAAACACTGAAGGCCGGAAAACACGGAATTATAACAACTGGTTTTCTCTGTTCAATATTTCTTTCATGATTTCTGTGTTTCCGTGGTAAATGTGCCTTTCTGGTACGTCTACCGCAGCTTCTTGAATGTCTCTTCCATCAGCTTCATCCCGGCGGTCACGTCCCGCTTGCTGATCAGACAGACCGGCGAATGAATGTAGCGCGAGGGTATGGCCAGCACCACCGTCCTGACGCCCTCCTTGGTCATGTGGATCCGTCCGGCGTCGGTGCCGCCGGTGCCGGGCCGCTTGATCTGGACCGGGATCCTATTGGCCTTGGCGGTGTCGGTCAAAAGCTTGATCAGCCCCTTGTCGCAGAATACGGTCCGGTCCATCACCGTGATCACCGGGCCCTTGCCCAAAGCCGGGACCCGGCTGATGTCCTTCTCATTGGGCTGCGGGAAATCACCGGCCGGGGTCCCTTCCAGGATGAAGGCCATGTCCGGCAGGTGGCGGTAGGCCGCCACCCGGCCGCCCCGCAGTCCCACCTCTTCCTGGGTGGTAAAGGCGGCGTAAAGGTCAAAGCTGTAACGATTCTTCAGCAGTTCTATCATCATGTAGCAGCCGATCCTGTCGTCAAAGGCCTTGGCCTTGATCAGGCTGCCCCAGTCCTCGCAGGGGGTGTCGAACATCACGTAGTCGCCCGGGTTGACGCTGCGCTGGGCCTCTTCCTGGCTGGAAGCCCCGATGTCAATGAACATTTCCTCGTGGCTGGAGACCTTTTTGTGCTCGCCCTTGCGGTACAGCAGGTGGATGGGCCGCACCCCGATCACTCCCGGGATCCGGTCCCTGCCGATCAGCACCCGCTTGGCCAGCAGCACCCGGTCGTCTATCCCGCCCACCTTGTCGAACTTCAGGTAGCCGGATTTGTCGATGGAGGTCACCATCAGCCCCACTTCGTCCATGTGGCCGGCGATCATCACCTTCAAGGCTTTGCCCTTGGAGCTCTTGGCTTTTTTTAAGGCGATCAGGTTGCCCATGGCATCCACCCGGATGTCGTCCACGTTCTTCTCGATCTGCTTCCGGATGATCTGGCGCACCTGGTTCTCGTTGCCGCTGACGCCCCAGGCGTTGGTCAGTTGTTCTATCAGTTTAAGGTCTATCATTGTTTCCTTAATTTTGCAATTTCAAATTTTCAATTTGCAATCGTTATTCAGTCTTCGTCCTTCCACTCCAGCTTGATATCATCCAACTCGGCAATAAACCGGGCCAGCAGCCGGGCCGAGCGCTCCACGTCCAATGCCGCCAGGGTCTCCACCGGGGTGTGCATATAGCGCAGCGGCAGGCCGATCAGGCCGGTGGGTATCCCCTCACGCGAGATCTGGATGTCCATGGCATCGGTGCCGGTGACCCCGGCCACCGGATCCAGCTGATAGGGGATCTCTTCGGTCTTGGCCACTTCCTTCAGCTTGTCCACCACCGCCGGGTGCAGGTTGGGCCCCATGGAAATGGTTGGCCCCTTGCCCAGGGGGGCGGTCTCTGTCTCGGAGGCCGCCGGCATGTCGGCGTGGGTCACGTCAATGGCGATGCCGATGTCGGGATTGGCGTTATAGCAGGAGGTCAGGGCGCCCAGGCAGCCCCAGCCCGCCTCTTCCTGCACCGTGGTCACCGCGTAAACGTCCCAGCTGTGGCGCATTTTTTTAAGCAGTTCCAGGGTCTTCACCATCACCGCTATGCAGGCCCGGTCGTCCATGGCCTTGCCGGCGGCCCGGTCGTTCCTCAGGTTGATGAACGGCATCCGCATGGTCACCACATCGCCCACCGAGATCTTGGCCCGGACCTCCTTTTCCTCCATCCCCAGGTCGATATACAGGTCGGCCAGGGCTATCACCTGATGGCTTTCCTCGGGAGTCTGAAAGTGCGGCGGCTTGGCCCCGATGATCCCGGGAAAGACCTTGTCGGTGCCCGGCCCCAGCCGGCCCACCGGGTGGACCACCACTTCCTGGCTTAACAGGACTCTGATGTCAAACCCGCCGATCTCGGTAAAGCGCAGAAAACCGCCCTCCTCGATCCTGGTCACCAAAAGACCGATCTCGTCCAGGTGGGCGGCCAAAAGTATCTTTTTGCCGGAAGCTTTTGGACCCGAGCCCTTCTTGAAGGCGGCCACGCTGCCCATCTTGTCGGTCTTCACTTGGTCGGCAAAAGGCTTCAGTTCGGCCAGGGCTGCCTTGGCCGCCCGGGTTTCGTAGCCCGAGGGACCCGAGACCTGGGTCAGTCTTTTAACCAGCTCCAGCGTGGGATTTGGCTTGGGGGCTTCGGCTGTTTTGTTATTGGTTGTGGGACCCTTTGTTTTTAAAGACATTAAACCGCTCCTAAGGTTTGGGGTTTTTCTGCCGGTGAAATAATTTTGACAAAAATTGATGGAGGTACTCTCCGGTCAGCAATTTGAAGGGGGCCCAGTTGTTGCTGTAAGCCCCTTCGGGACAGATGCGCTCGCAATGGTAGCAGGCGATGCAGTCCTCCTCCCTGAATGCCGGATACGGATCCAGGCTGATGACATTGACCGGGCAATTTTCGGCGCACAGGCCGCATTTGGTGCAGAGTTCTTTTTTCAGGTTCTTCCGGGGCAGCAGTCCCGTTCTCATGTGCCGCAATAAAGCGCGGTGGCTGAACATTCCGGCCACGGCCCGGTTCAAAAAACTGCCGGACGGGGAGCAGTTGCTGGTTTTTGGATCCTGGACAAATTGCCGGGCCTTGTTCAGGACGCTCTCGGCAAATATCTTTGCCCCTTCCAGGTCCTGCTGGTCGGGGTGCCCGGCCCCCGAGGCCGGGACCCTGGCGGCAAAAGGCGGATATGTATCATATCCCAAACACTGGTAAAAGTCAAGGGTCACAAAGCCATGCCGGGCCGCCAGGGCGCAGATCCTTTGGGATATTGCCCCCGGGGTTCCGCCGTGGGTCACGAAAAAGAAAAAGGGGCGGGGTTTACCCGAATGGTCCGGCAGTTCCTCCAGGAACTTCTGGACATTGTACGGCTCCCTGAAATAAAAGGCCGGGGCTCCTAGGCCTATCAGGTCATAGCGCTCCACCAGCAAAGGGTCGGCGTCCTCCAGCCGCACCAATGCGCAGGAGCCGGCCTGGGCCGCCAGGTCCTCCTGGATGGTCTCAGCCACCTGGCGGGTGTTCCCGGTCTGGGAGAAATATATGATACAGCAACGCATATTAACAGGGGGCAGATTATTGGAATTAGCTTTTTGTGGGCCGTTACGGTTCTTCTGTTCCCGGCTTACTTCCCCTTGACCAGTTCCTCGGCCCGGCTCAGCTGGTTGGGAAACAAATCTGCCGGTACCGTCCCCTTCCCCAGCGTCTTGAAAACAATGTAACGGGCGCAGGATTCAAAATCATCCTTGCAGTATTTATTCTTGTAGATCCCCGCCATAGACGGCATGTTGGCCATCTTGTCGTTAAAGAACGGACAGGCGGCTAGACATTCACAGTCCGGCATGGTAATGCTCCTTTTATATTTGTTTTATAAAGGATGCCCGCTTCGGCTGTAGACATGTTATTTGTTTTTGAAAGAACTGCTTTCCCTCCACCGGAGATCAAAGGTTCCCGGCTATGACCTCCCTGGTCTTGTCTGCGATCTGCTGGTAGTCCATCTCTCCGGGGTAGATCGGCGGAAGGAACTTCAGCGTTATCTTTCCGGACTTGGGAATCTTGCGGCCGATGGGAAACGCAGCATAAGCCCCGGAGACGGCCACCGGTACCACCGGCACCTGCAGTTCCTTGCTTAGGATGGCGAAGGTCTTCTTGAACTCCTGCAGGTTCCCGTCCCGGCTGCGGGCCCCCTCGGGGAAGATGGCCAGGTTCTTGCCGGCCCGGATGGCGGCGGCGGCCTGTTGCAGGGTCTTCTTCAAGTCGCGGTTGATGTCCATCACCAGCATGTTGCTGTGGCGGGCGGAGAACCTGGCAAAGGGGGTCTGAACATGCTTGCCGGCCGTCAGGAAATATGTGTTCTCCAGCACCTGGTTGGGCAGGAATATGGAAAGGAACAACCCGTCCAAAAAGCTCTGGTGGTTGGGCGCCAGAATGAACGGTGCCGGCGGCAGCCGGTCCTGCCCGATGCCACTGAGGCGGAAGTAAAGGCAGAACAGCGGCGTGGTAGCTATTTTCAGGAACCTGATCAAGCCTATGCTGGAGGGCAGTTCGAAATCCACCTTCTCCTGCAAGGTGCTGTGCCAGTCGGAGACCTCGGCGCTGCCTTGGGATCTCTTTTCGGCGATCACCCGGCTCAGCCCCTCCACCGTATGGTGGGCCACCGATTCCTCGTCCTCCAGCTTAAGCCCAAATGTTTTTTCCAAAAACAGGTCCAGTTCTATCTTGCCCAGCGAATCCAGCCCCAGGTCATACTCCAGATGCTGTTCGGGCCAGACCTTCTGGTCCAGGGCTTTCTCCAGATACTTTTTCAAGGCCCGGTATTCATCGGTATCCGGGTCGGGCTTGGCCTGGTGGGTCTCGGCCGTTTTCTGGTCCATCTGGGGCAGCAGGAATCTCTTGAGCTTGCCCAGCCGGGTCTTGGGCAGTTCGCTGGTGACCAGGGTAAAATGGTGGATCTTCTTGTAACTGGGGACCGTCAGGTTGAATTTGTCCAGCACCAGCCATTTGATGGTCTCGCGCAGGTTGACCACCTGCTCCTTCTTGACCGCCAGCAGGTCGGGGTGGATCACCGCCCCCAGTTTCTCGTCCTTGGGGTAGACCCCGATCTCCTTGATCAGCGGGGAGATGGACAGGATGCGGTTCTCGATCTCCTCGGGATTGATGTTCTTGCCGTTGGAGAGGACTATGATCTCCTTCTTGCGTCCGGTGATGTACAGCCGGTCCTTGCCATCCAGGTAGCCCTGGTCCCCGGTGTGCAGCCAGCCGTTTTTCAGGATGGCGGCAGTCTCCTCCGGCTTGTTGTAATAGCCCTTCATGATATTGCGGCCCCGGGCCAGCACCTCTCCGCCCTCGATCCTGACCTCCGTCTGGGTGGTTGGCGTTCCCGGCGAACCTATCTTCACCTGCCCCGGCCGGGTGAAGGTGATCATGGGGGCGGCCTCTGTCATGCCGAAACCTTCCAGTATCTCGAAGCCCATTGCGTAAAGATCTCCCCCCACCTGCTCGTCCAGCTTGGCCCCGCCCGAGACGAAGTAGGTGATGCTGCCGCCAAAGGCCTGCTGGGCTTTTTTGAACACCAGCCGGCTGAAGGCCAGTGATTTCAGGCTGCGGGAGATCTTCAGCAGTATTTTGGCGGCCGGGCTGGCGTTGATCTTGTCCACCAGCCCCTTGTGGAACAACCGGTAAAGCCGGGGCACTCCGATGACGATGGTGATCTTGTATTCTTTGAAGGCGTTCAGGATGTCCTCGGATGATATCTTTTCCAGGATCACCAAAGTGCCGCCGCAGGACAAGGGAGCCATGATGTTCCCCATCAGGGGAAAGATGTGGTGGAAGGGCAGGATGGCCAGCAGCCTGTCCCGGGCGGAATAGATCTTTGCCCCGTCCACCACCGCCTCGATGTTGGAGTGCAGGTTGTCGTGGGTCAGCATCACGCCCTTGGGACTGCCGGTGGTGCCGGAGGTGTAGATGATGATGGCGGTGTCGTGGACGTCGTAACTTACCGGCTCTTGGACCGGGGCTGACCCGGACTTGGGCGGTTCCTCGAAAATGGATATCTTGGGACGGTATCCGTCCTTCAGTTCAGAGACAGCGGCATTAAGGACATCTTTGGTTTTGGCGGAACAAAAAACTATCTCCGGGCGGCAGTCGTTAAGGATATAGCCCACCTCGTCGGCCGGGGACAGATAGTCGATGGGGACCGCGATCCCGCTTTTCTCCCAGACCGAGAACAGCGCATAGACCCACTCCGGGCGGTTCTCGGAAAAGATGGCCGCCCGCTCGCCTTTTTTCAACTGGTACCCGGCGGCAAGGGTTTTGACCGCGGCTATGGTTTGGGCGTAGGATATCTCCCGTCTCTGGTAGATCAGGGCTGTTTTATTGTAATCTTTGATGTACAAAAAATTTCCTCTTACAAATGCTTTGCGGTTATCTCTTGTATCCTATTTTTCGCAATAGTTCCTTCCGCCAGGTCCTGCCCGCTTCGTCCTCCACCCCCTTTGGGGAGGAGCCGTCTATCACGCCCATGATGCCCCGGCCCTGCTCGTTTTCGGCAACTATCACCTGGCAGGGGTTGGCGGTGGCGCAGAAGATGCGGCAGACCTCGGGGCAGTTTTTGACCGCGTTGAGGACGTTGATGGGGTAGGCGTTCTTCAGGAAGATGATGAAGCTGTGTCCGGCCCCGATGGTCTTGGCGTTGTCGACCGCCAGTTTTACCATCTCTTCGTCTGTGCCCTCGGACCTGATCAGGCAGGCTCCGGAGGCCTCGCAGAAGGCCAGCCCGAACTTAATGCCCGGCACGGCCGAGACCAGTATCTCGTAAAGGTCTTCCACCGTCTTGATGAAGTGGGTCTGCCCCAGGATGAAGTTAACCTCCTCGGGCTTGGTGATGGAAATTTGTGTTATATTCATAAAATATCTCTTGACAAGAAGTGGTCATTAGGTGTATTATCATAGTATATATACTATGATAATACACCTTTTTAAGAAATACTCTTTATTGAAAGGAGATGACTATACAGTATATATACTGTATAGTCATCTGATATAAACATGCGAAAAAAACAGCTAACAAAACTCATCATCGAAGCCTCGAATACTTTTAAACAATACGGTAAGTACGTTTTAACTTTCACGGAAATAAAAAAAATTATTGACGACAACAATGAACGGTGGGGCATTCCTACCAGTAAAAGTTACCGTTCTGTGATTAACGATTTAGTAGAACACACTCCACTTAAAAAATGGGAATTCAGTTTTCCGGCCCAAAAAGAAATTAAATATACATATGGAGAGGTTTCTGATTTAGAGCTGCTCTCTCTATTGAAAAAAAACAGTTTTTTTTGCTATTACACCGCAATGTATCTGCATAATTTAACGGAACAACGCCCAACCACATATTACATCAATGTTGAACAAACGCCTAAGTTTTCTAGTAGTGATAATATTCTTATGCAGGATAGAATTGATATGGCATTTAAGAACAAACCCCGTTCAACAAACAACATTGCAGAGTATAAGAACTATAAAATATATATGATAAGCGGTAAAGCTTCACACAAGCTGGGCGTTATTGATTATAAAAACGATAACATACAAGTTAAGGTAACAGATCTCGAAAGAACATTACTTGATGCCACAGTAAGGCCAGAATATTCGGGTGGTGTTTTTGAGGTTATGAAAGCATATAAAAATGCCGTGGGTAAAATATCCATAAAAAAATTATATGATTATCTAAAAAAAATGGATTACATTTATCCCTATCATCAATGTATCGGTTTTTATCTTGAAAAAACAAATCTGGTGAACCAACAAGATTTAAACATCTTCCACAAGAAAGGAATTAAATACAATTTTTACCTAGCACATGGCTTTAAAAAATTAGACTATTCTGATAGATGGAAGTTATATTATCCTAAAGGTTTTTAACTTAACAATAAAGCTTAAAACATAGTCAAAGTAAAAATTAAAATCCTTTACTTCTTCTTTGTGATATACCGTGTCCTTTAAAGAATCATAGCCTATTCGATGCATTTCACGGTATTTATGTATTTTTGATAGTAGCGTAAGTGGTACTTTCTTGGCCTTAAATATATTCCTAATTAACTTTGTATGCGTTAGCGGGTTCCATGAAATATTAATGTTTTCCAATATGGAAAAGATGTCAAAGAAATCCCGCGCCCGCTGTTCTTTGTGACTTTTCCCAAAAATCTTGTTGTATTCATCCGTTTGTTGACAAATTGCTCTCAGTTTCTCGAACAGGATCATCTCGGGACTATATGTAAAAATAACGTACCCTTGCAGATCTCGCTTTATCTTTGTTTCACAATACTCATACTTGCTTATATCTATTGAAAATATCTTGTTGTGCTTTGTTGTTAAACTTAGTGCATGCTTTCTTGTTGTATTAATATCTTGTTTGCTGTATTTTTCATTTTGAATTACCTTATATTCTATACGATATCCACCCCAGAAAGGCGGTATTCCTGGCATAATTTTCTGTGGACGCTCCCTGAATGAATAATCAAATAATGTGAAGCCTTCAACACTATAGCCCTCTTTGAGGGCTCTTTTTATTAACACCTTTATCTTTTGGAGACTATAACTGTCTAATGATGTGGAGATCGATAAATCAATATCTAAAGAAGACCTTGATGTAACTTTATATACTAGGTTTAAAGCATTGCCACCCTTTAGAACAAATATGTCTCTTAGGGTATCGTCAGAAAAAATTGAAGATACTGCTATCCTTTTAATATTTTCGACAGTATCTGTCATTATACCTTTATCTTCAGCCTCTCCATTATCCTTTCAAAATCCTCGGCCGAGTAATACTCAATCTCTATCTTCCCCTGGGCTTTGCCCTTGGGCACTAATCGGACCTTGGTCCCCAGCGCCCGTTGCATCTCGTTCTGGATGTTGGACAGGTGCTGGTCCAGGTTTTTGTTCTTGGCGGGAACCGGCCCGGGCGTCTGCTTTCCTGCCTCGCCCCTGGCCTTGGCCTCGGTCTCCCGCACCGAAAGCCCCTTGGCGATTATCTCCCTGGCCAGGGCCGACTGTCTGGCCGCCCCGACCGCCGTCAATATGGCCCGGGCATGGCCGGCGGAAAGCTTTTCTTCCTCCAGCAATTTTTGGACCTCGGCCGGCAGGGTCAAAAGCCTTAAGCTGTTGGCCACGGTGGAACGCTCCTTGCCCACCTTTTTAGCCAGGGCCTCCTGGGTCAGGGTGAATTCCTTCTGCAGCCGTTCGTAGCCCTTGGCCTCGTCCACGGGATTCAGGTTCTCGCGCTGGATATTCTCTATCAGCGCCAGCTCCAAGGCCTCCTGGTCGGTGGCCTGGCGGATGATGGCCGGGATTTCAGGTAATCCCAGCTTTTGCACCGCCCTAAAGCGGCGCTCGCCGGCGATCAGCTCGTAGCCGGTCCCGCTCCGCCGGACTATCACCGGCTCGATCACGCCCTTCTCCCGGATGGACTCGGCCAGCTCCGCCAGCGATTCGTCCTTGATGCTGCGGCGGGGCTGAAAGCGGTTGGGCTTGATGTCGCCGACCTTGAGGAACCGCTCCAGGCCTTCGGGATGGCTGGCCGGTAATATTTTTGTTGTTTTGGCCGGGATCAGGGCCGAAAGCCCCTTGCCCAGCCCGCGTTTGGGTGCAGACATGCGGTCTCCGTTGTTTAAATTTCTTACAGGACGCAGATCCCCGCAGATTCCGCCGAGAATATCCCAATTAAATCCATAAAATCAGCGTTAATCCGCGTCCGGTCACCTCGTCAGGTATGGTTATTATCCGTGTTCTATTTTACCACTATCTTCTTGGGATCAAAGTCCGGCTTGGGGAACTTCATGTTCAGCCCTTCCAGCGATTCCACGATGATCTGGGAGATGGCCAGGTTGCGGAACCATTTTTTGTCGGCCGGGATCACGAACCAGGGGGCCTGCTTGGTGCTGCAGTTGGAGAGGGCCGCCTCGTAAGCCTTCTGGTAATCGTTCCACTTGGCCCGTTCCTTAAGGTCCTCGGGGTTCATCTTCCAGTTCTTGGTGGGATCCTGCAGCCTGGCCTCCAGCCGCTCCTTCTGCTCCTGCTTGCTGATGTGCAAAAAGAATTTCAGCACCACATAATTGTTGCCGGCCAGCATTTTTTCAAAATCGTTGATCTGGCCGTAGCGTTCCGACCAGACCTCCTTGGGAACCAGATTGTGGACCCTCACTATCAGCACGTCCTCGTAGTGCGAGCGGTTGAAGATGCCGATGTCCCCCTTGGGCGGCACGTTGTGGTGGATGCGCCACAGGTAGTCGTGGTCCAGCTCCACCGAGTTGGGGGCCTTGTAGGAGACTATCTTGCAGCCCTGGGGGTTCACCCCCCGCATCACCTGGCGCACGGTGCCGTCCTTGCCGCAGGCGTCCATACCCTGCAGCACTATCAGCAGGCCGTATTTGTTCTGGGCGTACAACAGATATTGAAGCTCGGCCATCCGTTTCTGGTTCTTCTCCAATAGCTTTACGGCCTGTTCCTTGTCCTTGAACCCCAAAGTATCGCCGGGCTTGATCTTTTCCAGGTTCACTTTTTTACCGGGCTTGATCAAAAGTTTGGACGAAAGTTTTTTCGGGTCCATTACGCCCTCCGTTTTGGTTGGGACATGGCATGCCATGTCTTTGCTTGATTTATCTATGTTCCTTTGTTTTTTCGGCTTTCACTATCTCCCGGGCCAGGCTCAAGTATCCCTGCGCCCCCTGGGAGTTGACGTCGTAAAGGATGATCGGTTTGCCGTGGGACGGGGCCTCGGCCAGCCGCACACTGCGGTTGATCACGGCCTTGTAGACCTTCTCCGGAAAGTGCTTGTGCAGTTCGTCGGCCACCTGCTGGGCCAGATTCAGCCGGCTGTCGAACATGGTCAGAAGGATCCCCTCCAGTTCCAGCGCCGGGTTGAGTCCCTCTTTCACCAGGTCAAAGGTGTTCATCAGCTGGCCCAGCCCCTCCAGCGCGTAGTACTCGGCTTGGAGCGGGATCAGCACGCTGTGGGCCGCCGTCAGCGCGTTGATGGTCAGCAGGCCCAGGCTGGGCGGGCAGTCAATTACTATGTACTGAAACTTTTCGGCCGCCGCTTCCACCAAAGGCTTAAGCAGGAACTCCCGGCCCTGGCGCTCCACCATCTCTACCTCGGCCCCGGCCAGGTCTATCTGAGAGGGGGCCAGCATAAGTTTGGGCAAAGCGGTCGGCAGGATGATCCCGGCCAGCGGGATCTCCTCCATCAGCGCGTCGTAGATGCCCCGCTCCACCTGTGATTTGTCCTGGCCCAGCCCGCTGGTGGCGTTGGCCTGGGGATCCAGGTCCACCAGCAGGGTGGTCTTCTCCAGCACCGCCAGGCTGGCGGCCAGATTGATGGCGGTGGTGGTCTTTCCCACCCCGCCCTTTTGGTTGGCTACGGCTATTATTTTTGTCATTTATTGGTGATCATATCCGGGTTTATAAGGTCATTGATGCAAGCTTTTTATTATACCATAATATTTATAAAATCTGCAAAAAATATCTTTTTTATTTTGAGCTAAAATTATTAGATTACTGTTGACATTTAATGCTCAACCTATTATTATATTGGTTATCAACCTCAATAACAACAACTGGAGTACAGTTATGAAAAAATTATTTGTCTTGCTGCTTTTGTTGGGCCTGGGTTCCTTGGCTTTGGCCCAGGGATTGTCTTTTGGCATCAAGGGCGGGATGAACGTGGCCAACATGTCCGGCGACAGCCTGAGCGGCACCGAGGGCCTGGCCGGGGTGGCGGTGGGCGCATACGCCAGCATCGGCCTGCTGCCCAATATCGCGGTCCAGCCGGAGATCCTGTTCTCGCAAAAAGGCTGTAAGGAGACCGGCGAGATCCTGGGTACCGCATACGAAGCCACCAGCCGTATAAATTACCTTGAGATCCCGGTGCTGGCCAAGATCTCGTTTGGCGCCATTGTCAAACCCTATGTTCTGGCCGGACCCTATTTCTCCACCATGATGGGAGCCACCGGTGAAGCCACCCTCGGAGGAATTTCGGCTTCTGTGGATATTTCCGACCTGTTCAAGAGCTCCGACATGGGGTTGACCTTCGGGGCCGGTGTCCAGACACCGATCAAGCTTTCCGTCGAAGCCCGCTATTCAATGGGATTGGGTTCCATAGATAACATCGCACCGGACGAAAATGTTAAAAATTCGAACATCTCTCTTTTGATAGGGTTCTCTCTTTTCTAAGAGGTTTGGCACAACCCAAAAAGCCCCTGGTCTTTTCTGACCAGGGGCTTTTACTTTTACTGCGGTTCATACGTCCAATATTACCCGGACAACTTCTTGGTAATCGCTGAAGTCCCAGAAGGCCTGGTCGGCCCCGTGCCCCAGGAGCTTGGCAGCGGAACTGCGCCCGGTTCCCACTCCGACTGTCTTAACGCCCAAATGACGGCCGCAGTTGATGTCGTGCTCTGTGTCACCAACGATCACAATCTGCTTGCCGGTGAATTTCTGCCCCGAAATCTCAAAGGCCCTCTGCACAGCTATATCCGCCAGTTCCTTCCGGACGGCCGAGTCGTCGGCAAAGGCTCCGAACGAAAAATACTTCCACAGGCCCAAGGACTCCAGTTTGGCCCTCGCGCCCGGTCTTATGTTCCCGGTCAGCAGCCCCTGCAACACTGGTTGTTTGCTCAGCTCCTCCAACAGTTCCCGCACCCCGGGGTAGATCTTTTTGTCCGACGCCTTGGGTAGTTCAGTCTGCAGGGCCGAGGAATAAAGGTTCAGCGCCCTTTCCACCATGTCGCTGTTGTGTTCCACCCCGGCCTCGGCCATCAGCTCCCGGACGATCATGGAGTCGGTCTTGCCGTCGAAGATCCAGCCGTCTATCGGCCCGGCGGTACCGAAGACCTCCAGCAGGGCCTGCTTGAAAACCCTTCGGGGAGTGGCCCCGCAGTGCACCAGAGTTCCGTCGATGTCAAAGAGGACCAGATGGGTGTATTTGTTGCTGGCCACGGCTATTGTTTTTCCAGCACAATTATTTGCCGGGCTTTCCCGTCAATGACATATTCTTTGATGGTTTCTATCCGCATATAGTTTTTTGCCAGCTCCTTTTCGGCCTCCTTTATTTCCTGCTCCGCCTTCTGCGCCTTGAATGCCAGCAAAACCCCTCCGGGCCGCAGGAAAGGAAACGAACTCTTGACCAGCTCCTTCAGTTCGGCCACCGCCCGGCACAGCACCACATCGTATTTGCTCAGCCGTTCCTTCTCCTTGACCAGCTCTTGGGAATGCTGGGGAACCACCGTTACGTTCTGCAAATCCAGCTCCCGGGACGCCAGGTCCAAAAATTTTGCTTTCTTCTGGGTGGCCTCCACGCAGGTCAGGTTGATGCCGGGCCGGCAGATCTTCAGCGGAAAACCGGGAAAACCGCCGCCGGAGCCCAGGTCCATGACGGTCATCGGAACCGGGCTGTATATGGCGGCCTCATCCAGCAGCGGCAGGGCCGCCAGCGAGTCAGCGATGTGGCCGGCCACAGTTTTTTCGGCGTTCTGCCGGGAGATCAGATTTATTTTCTGGTTCCAGTCCAAAACAAACCGGGCGTATTGTTCCAACTGTTGGATCTGGCCGGGAGTTATTTCCCCGTTTTTACTTCCGGACAATTCTTTTGCGCTCAACCTGAAGCTTTGGTTTGACATTTTTTACGGAATAAAATTTATTTGGTGGGTTCTTTTATCAAACTTTAACCTAAAAGCAGATTTATTTCAAGATAAATTTCATTTATTGAAAAATTTCTTCTTTTTATTTTTTATTTTTCGTAAAACGCTATTGACTTTTTTTCGGCAACCTGATATATTTACATCCTGGCTCAGTAAAGAGCACCGTTATATGTTTTTTAATATGAAATCACGGGGCAGGCAATCCGTGGTTTCTTTTTCTTTTTTATGGCCCTTTCTGTGGAAAACCTTGTTGATAACTTTGCTCTTCAATGACACTCTATAACCCCTTGTTAATAGATATTTTATACACCCTTACTGCATTGTTGATAATCCTTTTGTAAATATCGTTTCTTTTTTGTAACAGTATGTGTGTCAATATATTACTGTTGTTTACAACCTGTTGATAACTGTGTTAATAATCCCCAAGCCTTGATTTTCCGCACTTTATAAACACCACCCTTTAACTACCCTTAAATATCAGCCTTTTAGCGCTGTGGATATCTTATGAGCCAACAAGCACAAGCACTTTGGGCACAGGCCCAGGAAAAAATCAAAGAACGGATAGGCTCCGGCAGCTATGACACCTGGCTAAGGCCTGTCAAAGCGGCTTCCATGGGGGATACGTCTATAACCCTCCGGGTTCCCAACCAGTTTTTCATACAATGGCTGGAACAACATTACCTGCCATTCATAAAAGAAGCCATCAAAGAAACAGCCCTAAGGGAACTGGATGTGATCTTTTCAGCGCCCACCGAGCAACCCAAGCCTTCTTTGTCAGAAAAACAGTTTCCCCCTCCACTGCCCATCGCCATTGACGGCGACAGCCAGCTGAGGGAACGCTATACATTTGATAAATTTGTGATCGGGAAAAGCAACGAGTTTGCCCACGCCGCGGCCAGGGCCGTGGCCGAAGCGCCTGGCAAGGTCTATAACCCCTTTTTCATATACGGAGGTGTGGGATTGGGAAAGACCCATCTGACCCATGCCATCGGCAATTACGTCCGGGCCAAAAAACCCAAGGCCAAGATCTTTTACACCCCGGCCGAAAATTTCATGAACGAGATGGTGGCCGCCATCCAGAACCGCAAGATCCTTGACTTCAAAAACCACTACCGCAATCTTGACGTCCTGCTGATAGACGATATCCAGTTCCTTTCGGAAAAGACCGGGATGCAGGAGGAGATATTCCACACCTTCAACACTCTTTATGACTCACGCAAACAGATAGTGCTGACCTCGGACCGACCGCCCAAGGACATCTCCCAGCTGGAGGAGCGTCTAGTCTCCCGCTTTCAAAGCGGTTTGGTGGCCGACATCCAATCCCCCGACCTGGAGACCAGGATCGCCATCTTAAAGAAGAAGGCCGAGATCGATGAGCTGAAAGTACCAGATGAGGTCATCTTTTTCATGGCCGAGGCGGTCAAGTCCAACATCCGGGAACTGGAGGGATCTTTGGTCCGGGTCACCGCCTTTGCCTCGGTGGCTGACCGGGAACTGACCCTGGAGCTGGCCCAGGAGGCCCTTAAACACATCATCTCCCAAAAGACCAAAAGCATCTCCATCGATTCCATCCTGAGGACGGTGGCCAACCATTTTTCCGTCAGCGACGAGGCTTTGCGCTCCAGCAAGCGCACCAAGGAACTGGTGCTCCCCCGCCACATAGCCATGTACCTTTCCCGAACCCTGACCACTTCTTCACTGAACGACATCGGCAAGCGTTTCGGGGGCAAAGACCATTCCACCGTTCATCACGCCATAGACAAAATGAATAAAGATATCTTAAAAGACCAGGATATGGCCCGGCAGGTGGAGTTGATAACCAAGACTATAAAGGGTGAATAACCCGGGGATAAGTTTTTTTGTTTTTTTTCTTTGTGGATCACTGTGGATAAAACCCTCTGTTATCAACATGTTTTCCAGTCTTACCAAAACATCAATTTACCGCTGACAGACACTGGCTTCAACATTATTTTGACTTATCCCAAGATTTACCAACTTTACTATTGACTTTTACTGTTAATTAGATATATCATAATAAACTAATCATCTCATCTAAAGAAACATTCTCATTCACAGAGAGATATCTTAAAATGAAAATTTCCATCTCCCAGGACAAGATCCTTTCAAGCCTTCAAAGCATAATCGGAGTGGTTCCCACCAAAAGCACATTTCCGGTACTGGCCAACGTGCTTTTAGAGGCCACCAAGGACAAGATAAAGTTCTCCGCCACTGACCTGGAAGTGGCCATCGTCACCGAGACCGAGGCCAAGATCACCAACCCCGGAGCCATCACCATTCCGGCCCGCCAGTTCTTCGAGATCATCAAACAGCTACCCTCCCTGCCGCTGGATATCGAGGTCAACGAGAACAAGATAGCCATCAAGTGCGACAAGAGCCGCTTTAACCTGATCGGGATACCCAAGGACGAATTTCCCAAGATCCCCGAAATCAAAAAAGACAAGCAGATCAAGCTGCCAGCCTCACTGCTGCAGAGCGCCATCAAAAAGACCCTTTTCGCCGCGGCCAACGACAGTTCCCGCCCGGCCCTGTGCGGAGTGCTGTTCCAGGTCAACGGAGACAAGCTGCGGGTGGTGACCACCGACGGCCGGCGCCTGGCCCTGATGGAAAGCCTGATATCGCCAGTCTCACAGAAAAGCGAACTGCTGATCCCGCCCAAGGGGCTGAACCTGGTCAACAAGATGATCGGTTCCAGCGAACAGGAGATAATCCTGAAGTTCGACGATAACTATTCCCAGTTCATCCTGGGCAGCACCCAGCTGTTCGCCCGGCACATCGAAGGAGTTTATCCCGAATACGACAAGTTCATACCCTGGAGCAACGATAAGATCGTCACCGTCAACACTGAGATATTTGCGGCCGGGGTGCGCCGGGTATCGGTGTTTTCCGACACTTTCACCAGCATGATCAAACTGAACATTAAGGCCGATTCCCTGGACCTTTCCAGCCGCACCGCCGACATCGGGGAGGCCTTTGAAAGCCTGGCGGCCAAATACGGCGGGGAGGAAATGGAGATCGGCTACAACGCCAACTATCTGCTGGACATCATCAAGAATGTTGAGTCCGACGAGCTGAATATTTATCTCAGCGCACCGCTGGCGGCGGCCATCGTCCGGCCCAGCCAGGAAAAGGACGACAACAAACTGGTCTATCTGATCATGCCCATCCGCCTGCCGGAATAAAGAACCGCAGGCAGAATAAAAGGATGTAGCAAAAAATGTTACGTCCTTTTTTATTTTCACCAGCAAAGGAGAACCATGATAAAGCATATTGTCCTTTGGAGTTTTAGGCCACAGGCCGAGGGCCGCAGCAAGCAGGAGAACATAGAGCTGGCCCGGGAAAAACTGCTGGGGCTCAAAAAGAGCATCCCAGAAGTGAGGTCCCTGGAGATCGGCATAAACATCAATACCGGCCAGGATGCTTTTGACCTGGCCCTCTATTCCGTGTTCGAGAACGAGAAAGACCTGGACACCTACCAAAAACATCCCGAGCATTTGAAAGCCGTGGACTTTCTGCGGAAGGTCAGGGACCGGCGGGTGGTGGCGGATTATCCGGTCGAAACATAGAAAAACATCAAAGCCAGGAAAGACCGCCGGGGGTTAACACCGCGGCGGTTTTATGTTATAATGTAAGACCTATGACCAACCGACACCTTAAAGCCGACCTCTGGCTGCTGCTGGCCACTTTTTTCTGGGGCGTCACCTTTGTGGCGGTCAAGGATGCCATGCTCCACGCCACCCCCCTTGTCTTCATGGGGGTGCGCTTTGCCCTGGCCGGGGTAATTCTGCTGCCGTTCTGTTACCGTGGATTGAAAACCCTGCCCTTTAAGGGATGGCGGGACGGGATCATCCTGGGGTCTTTCCTGTTCGGGGGGTTCGCGCTTCAGACAGCGGGACTGGTGCACACCACAGCCACCCGTTCGGCCTTCATTACAGGGCTGTCGGTGATCCTGGTGCCGCCGCTTTCTATCACCATGCTCAAGAAAAAAGTGGGGCCGTGGATCTGGACCGGGGTGGCCCTGGCCGCGGTGGGCCTGTATTTCCTGTCCCGGCCGGCCTCCGGGGGCTTCAATCGGGGAGACCTTCTGACAGCCCTGTGCGCGGCTTGTTTTGCGGTGGAGATAATACTGGTCCAGACCTACACCCAAAAACACGGGGCCATGAACATGGTAATGGTCCAGATAATCACCACCGTCTTCCTGAGCCTGCTGTTCATGTGGCGGCTGGAAAGACCGGCCATCCATTTTGTCCCCTCGCTTTGGCTGGACCTGCTGTTGACCAGCGGCCTGGCCACGGCCGGGTCCCTGGTGATCCAGTCACATTACCAAAAACAGACCTCCGCCGCCCGGGTCGCCGTCATCTACACGCTGGAACCGTTATTTGCGGCCGTCTTCGCCTTTCTGATCTTTGGGGAAAAGATGCCCTGGCTGGGGTGGCTGGGGGCCAGTCTGATAATGGTGGGAATGCTGTCCTCGGAATTTGGGAAAGAATAAGAAGCTTTCTTCGGATACTTTATAAGGAAAACAGGAATGCAGGAATCAAAAGGATAATGAAAAACAGTAGATGAAAAAAATCATATTCATAACACTGCTGGCCCTGGTGGTGGTCTTCTGGGGCAACGCCTTTGTGGCAATCAAATACCTGCTGGAGGTGGAGGGCCTGGACCCCATGCAGCTGACGGTTCTCCGGTACCTGCCGGCGGCCCTGCTGTTGCTGGTTCTGATGTTTGCGATCTACAAACCGCAGAAGATATTTTCGGTATGGCGCCAGGAATGGCTGGGAATTTCCCTTTACGGCATCACCGGGGTTTTGGGTTACAACCTGGCCCTGAATTACGGGGAGAGCCGGATCGCGGCCGGAACCGCCAGCCTGATAGTGGGCCTCTCCCCCATTTTTACTTTAATAGCCTCCAACCTGGCGCTTAAGGAAAAGATCACCGCCAGAAAACTGGGCGGCATCATCGCGGCCTTCATCGGGCTGTTCATCGTGGTCCGCTGGGGGGCCGGGGAGGCCATCAACTTCAACTATCTTCTGGGCGTGCTGATCACCTTCGGGGCCCCGCTTTCCTGGGCACTCTACACCATAGTGGGAAAGCCCATGGTCCACCGCCACGACCCCAACCTGATCACCATGTCGGCCATCGTCTGGGGCAGCCTGCCGCTGATGTTCTTTCTGCCGCCGGTAAGAACCATGGCGGCAATAACAACCAAAGGCTGGGGAGCCTTGATATTCCTGAGCCTGGTCTGCACCATCTTCGGCTTCCTGGTATGGTCCTGGGCCTTAAAGAAGACCGAGGCCGCCCGGCTGGGGGCTTTGGTCTATCTGATCCCGCTGGTGACCATAATCTCCGGGCTGGTGTTCATCCGGGAAGCCCCCACGGTTGGTTTGATAGCCGGGGGCATTATCCTGATAGCCGGTGTGGTGGCGGCTGAAACATAGTTCTCATGACAAAATAACTGTTGATATTTTGTCAGATTTAGGCTAAACTAATCCGTATGGATATTAAAAATTTAGACCCCCTGCACCTGGACGCCCTTAAAGAGGTGTCCAACATTGGGGCCGGGCACGCCGCCACCGCCCTCTCGGAACTGGCCCACCAGACAATCCTGATAGACGTGCCGGTGATCGAGGTCAAACCGCTGGGCGAAGTGCTGACCGCATTGGCCGCCCCCGGGCAGAAGATCGCCTGCGTGGCGGTGGGCCTTTCCGGGGATATCAAGGGAGAATCCCTGCTGCTGTTCACCGAACAAGATGCGGTGGAGTTCTCCAACCGGGTACTGGGCCGGGAAGAGTCAATAAAACCGGTTGCTTTGGGCCAGTTGGAGGAATCGGCGCTTAAGGAGACATCCAACATTCTGACCTGTGCCTACATGAATGCCCTGGGAGTGTTGCTGGGCGTGATGGTGATCCCCACCGCACCGTCCCTGGAGATCCGGGACCCGCGGGAAGCAGGGGGCCAATCGTTCTCCTCGCACAAGGAGCACGGGGACATGGTGATCTCCATCAAGAATGAATTCCGGTTCATGGACAAAAAGATCAATCTTCAAGGATACTTTCTGTTGATCCCGGACGGGGAATCGCTAAAGGCGATATTCAAGAAAATGAATATGTAATTGGAATCAGGTTGTAAAGGGGATAAAGGACCAAAAGGAAAAAGCTGGCGTTCTTTAGAACGCCAGCTTTTCATTGTCCCCTTTAATGCACCGGGATATTGAAATAATCTATCCGCGTTTTTGGAAGTTCCCTTTTGAAAATATCGATCAGGCTGGCTATCCCCAGACTTGTACCTTTTGGCCTTGGCACGGTGCGGATATACCACCAGGGATCGATGGACAGGTTTCTCATCTGCACCATGTCCACCTTGTGTTTGTGGAATAATTTTATCAGTCCTTCCGTCTCCCGCTCACGGTCGGTGTAGCCGGGAAACACCAGCAGGTTGATACTGACATACAGTCCGTTCTGCTTGGCCACGGCGATGCTTTTCAGTACGTCTGCATATTTGTAGTTGACCGGCCGGTAGTAGGCATCATAGCTCTTGTTGAGTGAGGAATTCAAACTGATCCGCACCGAGTTCAGGCCGGCACGGGCCAGGCGTTTGATCTTCTCCGGGGAATAGCCGTTGGTGTTCAGGTTGATGGTCCCCCGGTCCGTCCGGGCGCGGATCAATTTGATGGAGGCCTCCAAGGTCTTGTCCTGCAGCAGGGGCTCCCCCTCACAGCCCTGGCCAAAGCTGGCGATGGCCGATTCCGCCTTTTGCAGATGGGGCACGGCCAGTTCCGCTATCTCTTTTGGCGTGGGGACGAAAGTTATCCGGTCCTGGCTGGCGCAGCACTCCCCCGGCTGAAGGGAAAGACAGCCCAGACATCGGGCATTGCAGGACGGCGAGGTTGGCAGGGGCAATTCCCATCTGCGGTAAAAAGTGTTCTTGCCGGCAAAGCAGTGATACTCCAATGCGCAGCGGGCCAGCTGGCGCAATAACCGGTTTGAGGGTTCTTCTGACAATCTTTGTTCAACAAGTTTAACAAGACGTTTGTCTTGTTGCGGGCTGTGAAGTTCGGGATCGGCCTTGGGGTTCTTGGCAACCAGCCGCGCCGCGCCGCAGATCCTTCCCTTGTGCCAGGCCAAGGCGGTGTAAGACCACAGGGGAAGAAAGGGTTTTTCCGCTTTCTCTACATAACCCGGCAGCAGGGTCCTAGTGAACCCGGCCGGCATGAAAGCTGCCACTGGAAAGATCTTCTTGCCCTGCAGTTTTTCCAGGTATACTGTGGCTCTGTTCTGCGAAGCAACCACGACACCCTTTTTGATCACGAAGATCTCACTGCCCACCGGCAGTGGCACCAGCTCGTTTTCCGGCACGGGCACAAAGTCCCCACCGGAAAGGCCCAGTGGCTGAAATTCAGGTGTGTCGTAGATCTGGCCGGAAGTGTCGGAATATAATAAATTTGGCATACGGGGATTATATCATAAAAAGACAATTATATGTAAGGGCATATTACGACGTGTCCAGAATAAAGTTGTAAATATCATAAAATAAATATTGACATTATCCCACTCCCGGTATAATATTGTATAATAAACAAAATTTAAACTCATGGAGGCGCTATGGGCAAAGTTCGTCAGGCAATCTTGCTATTGGCAATCTTGTTGTTTGCAGTGAATGCGTTTGCGATATACGACTGGAATAGTTTGTACCAAAATAATTTAATGTCCAGCGTAACCAATTATGGTCAGCTGGGCCAGGTTCAGGGTGGTAGCTCAGCCTATACCTTTTGGCCAGCCCCGGCATTGGATATCAATGGAGACCCCATACCGCCATTGATGAACTACGTTTTTGGCTGGGGTCTATGGGTGGGGGCACAGGTGAGAAACGATAGTATACCGGGCAAAATGGATACCCTGGTAACACAGGGCTATAATCCGAGCAACGCAAGATATGAATACACTCCGGGAGCTGTAATAGGCGGGGTCCCGCAAAGCCCTACGGCTGCGGATGTCAAGGTTTATGTTTCCACGGAGGCCGGCTGGCCCCTGCAAAAGACCGGAGGCGGGGACAGCATCGTATCTATGCTGGACACCAGGTGTGTCTATAACGATTATAATGTCAGCAATCATCTTACCGGCCGACCGCTGAAGATAGAAGTAACCCAGACCACCTACCAATGGAACACTGCCAGCATTACGGACGTCATCTATTATTTATTCGAGGTCCGGAATACCAGAGAAGATACTCTGTTCGATGTATACTTGGCGCCTACCACCGACTGCGACATCGGGAGCGAGAGCGACCCCTACCAAAATGATATATGCTACTGGGATTCCACAACAAATATGGGATACCAGTACAACGGCATCAACAGCGAACCCGGCTGGACCAGGGAACCTGGGTGTATAGGCTTCATGTTCCTGGAAAGCCCGGTGGCCAACAAGGAATTCACCGCACCAGACGGCTACCACCTCAGCATTGGCGACACCATAGGACTGTATGCTTTTAAGGTGTTCAATCGGGCAATAGATCCGCCGACCGATATCGAGCAATATCAGGAACTGGCCGGATACGATTATATGACCGGAAATTTTAAGAGACTGGATAATAAACCTTCCCCCAATGACCAGAGATTTATGGAATCGACCGGGCCCATAGACCTTGCCCCTGGACAGACCGCCAAAGTGATCGTCTGCATGATCTGCGCCAATTTTGATTACAGTTATCTGGGGACCAATGACACGATGGCCATAATGGAACTGCGGGAAAAAGCCAGAGACGCTAAGTTACAGTTCGATCAGTTGGGTATCACTGGACTACTGGGTAAAAATACCATGCCCCCCATCCTGCTGCTGCAGAACGCCCCCAACCCATTTAAACAAGCAACAACGATCAATTATCGGGTATCAAAACCGGGGCTGGTAAACCTGAAGGTTTACAACATCGCCGGACAACTGGTGAAGACCCTGGCCAGCGGGCAGGCGGCAGCAGGGCCGCATGCCGTCAAATGGGACGGCCGGGACAACAGCGGAAACAAAGTGTCTTCGGGCATTTATATTTATCGTCTGCAGGCGGAGAATAAAGAGATGACCCAAAAACTGGTGATTCTCAGATAATCGGGCAGAATATTCTTCGCAGCAAAGCGAGGGAGCACATAGAGCTCCCTCGCTCTTTTATGTTGCAAATCGCAGGCAAAAATGATATCCTATGAACATGGAACAAAAAGTAAGGCTTAATAAATTCCTGGCCCAGTGCGGGGTGGCCTCGCGCCGCCAGGCCGATGAGATGATCGCGGCCGGACAGGTCACGGTCAACGGGAAAAAAGTGACCGAGCTGGGCACAGTGATCCTGCCCTCCCGCAGCACCGTCAAGGTGGGCGGCAAGCACATTAACCCGCCCAAGGTGCACCAGTACTGGGTCTTCAACAAGCCCAAGGGCTACCTCTGCAGCCGGGGAGACCCTTACGGCCGGCCCACCATCTATGACGCGGTGCCCTTCTACCTTAAGAACATGAAATACGCCGGGCGGCTGGACCTGGACAGCGAAGGCCTGCTGATCATGACCGACGACGGCGAACTGATAGAACAGATCACCCACCCTTCCAACCAGATCAAACGGACCTACGTGGTCTGGGTGCGGGGCCTGGTGCAGAAGGCCGAGCTGGACCAGCTGAAGCAGGGGGTGGAATACGAGGGCGAGCACTACGCCCCGGCCCCGGCCAAAATATTGCGCTACGATCCCCGGGAGCAGAATTCCTTTATCGAGATCACCATCCGAGAGGGCAAGAAGCGCGAGGTCAAGATGATGTTCCGGGCTCTGGGCCGCCAGGTGCTGGAGCTTAAGAGGATCTCCTTTGGTCCGGTGAAGCTGGGTTATCTGGAGACCGGCCAGGCCCGGAAGATCACGGATGAAGAGCTGGCCCAAATGAAAAGAGGGCGGAAGAAATGACTTCCGCCCTCTTTTTGTGCCCCTTGTGCACATTCGACAAGGCTTCGGCCCGACTTCGGCGTGAGCTCAGTCGAACGCTCAGCCGGGCCGCTCAGTGCACGCTTTCTAACACCAAAGGGTTAACAGGACTAAATTAGTCTTATTTAACTTGGTGCACCCAGCCGTGCTTGTCCGGCAGTTTCCCGGTCTGTATACCGGTCAGGGTATCGAAGAACTTCTTGGCCCAGGGGCCGGCTTTCTTGCCCACCACGTATTCCTGGCCCTTGTAACTGAGCTTGCCCACCGGGCTGACCACGGCCGCGGTGCCGGCCCCGAAGATCTCGGTCACCTTCTGGAATTTGATGCCGTCCACCAGCTCGTCGATCGTCAGCTGCCGCTGCTCGGCCCGGATGCCGATGTCCTCGGCCAGCTTCAGCACCGACTTGCGGGTGATGCCGCTTAAAATACTGCCGGAAAGGGGAGGGGTGACCAGCACGTTCTCGATCACAAAGAAGATGTTCATGGCCCCCACTTCCTCGATATAGCGGTGGTCCTTGGCGTCCAGCCACAGCACCTGGCTGTAGCCCCGGTCCTTGGCCTGCTGGGAGGCCAGCATGCTGGCAGCGTAGTTGCCGCCGGTCTTGGCTTCGCCGGTGCCGCCCAGGGCCGCCCTGGTAAAGCTGTCCGAGACCCACAGACCCACCGGATTAAAGCCCTCCGGAAAATACGGGCCGACCGGGGAGAGGATGATGTAGAAAAGATACTCGTCGGAGGCCTTGACTCCCAGGGCGGCTTCGGTGCCGATCACGGTAGGCCGGATGTAAAGGGAGCAGCCCTCGGCGGTGGGGATCCAGCGCTGTTCCAGCTTTACCAGTTCCGAGACAGCCTGGATGATGTCCTCCACCGGGATCTCGGGCATGCAGATCCGGCGCATGGAATTGTTCAGCCGCTTGGCGTTCTCGTCGGGGCGGAAAAGCAGGATCCTGCCGTCCGGCGATTTATAGGCCTTCTGGCCTTCAAAAACTTCCTGACTGTAGTGAAAGACGTTGGCCGCCGGGTCCAGGTTCAGAGACTGGTAGGGTTTGATCTCCGGGTTGTGCCAGCCCAGCTTCCGGTTGTAGGGCATGGTGAACATATAATCGGTGAAGGTCCGGCCGAACTGGAGCTTTAATGGATCAGGATAAAGGGCTTTCAGTTTTTCCTTGGGCAGCAGGGTGGTTTGAATGTTCATTTTTATGCCCTAAAGTTAAAGGTGAAATGATGGGTTAATTATAAAACTTAATCCATTAAATGTCAAACAAAAACCGGCGATTGTTTCACGTGAAACAATCGCGCCGGAACAAAACAAAACGGGCGCTCCAAAAACGGGGCGCCCGAAATTGTTTCACGTGAAACATTAAAAGGAATATTCAAGGGAGGCCGAGAAAAGCAGCCGGGAAAAATCATAATATGGGTCATTGGAGGAATTGATCAGATAATTCCCTCCCAGGATCAGGCTGGGGCTCTTGCTTCCGGACCCATCCAAGCCCAAGGTCAACTCTACACCCACCTCGGTGATGACGTCTTTTCTCAGGTTTTCGCTTTTGGCCCGGCTGAAGGGGCTGGAGGTGTCCGAACCCGCCTTTTGGTAGGCATAAAGCGAGGAAAAGTCCTTGTTGTTGTAAGCCCCATAAACCACAAACTTATTGTCTCCGGGCGTTAAAACAGTCAATTGGGCCTCGGCCCGGATCCCTTGATAATCAAAATACTCGGCCACTTCGCGCAAAAGAGTATCCGGCATATAGAAGCTATCGGCGGAAACCTTGTTTTGCTGGGTTCCAAACGATACTGCCAGCCCGACATTTTGACCAAGGGATTGGGTCAACTTAAACCGGGGGCTAAAAAAGAGGATATTCTGCGGTGCCAGGGTGTCGTTACAGGAACTGTAAACCTTTCGGTTGTAGTCCACCAAACCAATTAAAGCGGTTTTGGCAGGCAAAAAGAGGCTCAGCGACCCGGCAATCCCAGTACTGTTGTAGCCATAATCCGTAAAATAGCTAAAAGAGGTTCTTCCCACCGAGCCGTCAAGTTTTAATAACAGAGGATTGGCCAAATATATTTTAGACTCCAGGATAGTGGCCGTCGAACTATTGTCATAGTACTTGCGGTCGGCTGAATTCAACTGGGCCTCAAATGATCCGCCCAACCCGGCATAACCGTCCTTTCCGATGTCTAAAACAAGCAGGGCATCGGCCAGGTGGTCGTTATGGCTTCTGCTTAGATAGCTTAAATAAGCGCTATAACTTCCCGAATAATCGGCGCTGACAGAAAGAGGGGATTTTCCGAAGGGCCAATCGGCCGCCAGATCCAAAAATGCTCCCAATGTAAGTGTTCCACCACCGGATGCATCGGAAAAGGCATTGCTGTTATAGTCGGTCCATGCTCCGGCCGTGCCGGAAACCTGAGCAAAGGCAAGGGCGGTTACAAATGCCGATAATAGAGCCAAAATCATGATCTTTTTCATATTATCTCCGTAGTTTAACCGGTTTTTTGATTTCCGTCCATCGTTTTTTAAACAGCTCCAAGCCATCCCATTGTCCGGTGGCCACGCAGAGATAGAGCCGGAAAAGTCCCCGGGGGATGGCAACTATTTCCAACTGAACACCGCAATCGCCGGCCAGATCATTTAGGGGGATGGATAAGTCAGTCCAACGGTGGCTATATGTCTTGAGTTCTAATTCGTAGGATGGCAGCGTTGTCATTGTTTGACTTATTTTTCTCTTTAAAATGTTTATTGCTGTAAAAACCGCAGGTTTAATACTATTAAACCTGCGGTTTGGCAAAGGTTTCAGGCGCTTATTTTAGTTGTTTCCGTTGCCTGTTCCCGAGCCAGATCCCTGTCCCTGCTTATTGCCAGACCCGCCGCCCTGGGGAACCATGTTCCCGTTGCATTCGCCGTACTGTTTTTTGGCCTTGGTCCGGGTCCTGGTCTTTTTCTGTTCCTTCTTTTGCAGCTTGTTTTGGTCTCCCACTCCGTTTCCGTCCTCGTCCTTATACTGGGCCTTGGTTTGGGTCTTGGTCTGTTCTTTGTTCTGCAGTTGTTTCTTTTCTCCCTGGCCGGAATCCGCCGGAGTTCCGTTTTGGATTTTTTCCCGGTTCTGAATCCGCAGCTGCTGTTCCGCCCCATCAGTCTGTGTTTTGATCTGATTCTTTACCGTCAAAGAATCGGTCTTTTGGGCGATGGCCATTGGGGTTAGCAAAGCGGCTATTACCAGGACCAGAGAAAGTTTAATAATAGTTTTCATTTTTCCTCCTATTGTTTTTTTTAATTTCCAAATTATTCTTGGTTATATACATTAGATACAATAGTGCCTGCTTTGGTTCCCGGGCGCAGATAATTATTGCATAATCCCAAACCCAGCCTTGCTTTAAAGATCGGAATATGGTATCATATTATTTCAAATATGTCAAACAAATACGATGTAATAATTATTGGCGGCGGGCACGCCGGGATCGAAGCCGCCCTGTCTTGCGCCAAAATGGGTATGAACACGGCGTTGTTCACCATGTCGCTGGACAGGATCGGCTGGATGTCCTGCAATCCCTCAATTGGCGGGCTGGCAAAAAGCCAGTTAGTAAAAGAGATAGACGCACTGGGTGGTGAGATGGGGCTGTTGGCTGACGCCGCGGGCATCCAGTTTCGGATGCTCAACCTGAGCAAAGGGCCGGCGGTGTGGTCCCTAAGGGCTCAGTGCGATCGGCAGATCTATTCCACCGAAGCCAAAAAGGCTTTGGAACGCCAGAAGAGTTTAGAGATCAAGCAAGGCACGGCCATCAATTTGCTGATGGACAAGGATGACTCCGGCAAGATTATCCGGGGGATAGTGGCCGATGGCGGCCGGGAGTTCTTGTGCCGGGCTGTGATAATTGCCACCGGAACCTTTTTGAACGGGCTCATTCACATAGGTCCCAAAGCCTTTCCCGCCGGCAGGGCCGGGGAACCGGCGGCCACCGAATTATCCAAGTCGCTTGCAGACAACGGTTTAAGTCTTGGCAGATTAAAAACAGGCACTCCTGCCAGGGTAAATGCCCGGTCGGTTGATTTTTCCAAGATGGCCTTGCATCCTGGCGACGATGATCCCCAGCGCTTTTCCAACCGGACAGAAGTATACGAAACCATCAGTTCCCGCACCGGGCAAAAGAAACGGATCTGGCCGAAACTGGAGCAGGTGCCGTGCCATCTGACCAGCACCAACGAAGCCACGCACAAAATAATTTTGGAGAACATCGGGAGTTCGCCGCTGTACTCGGGAAAGATAAAAGGCATCGGCCCCAGATATTGCCCGTCAATAGAAGACAAGGTGGTGCGTTTCTCCGGGCGCAGCCATCATCAGGTGTTCATTGAACCGGAGGGGCTAAACACCGATGAATTGTATTTGAACGGCATTTCATCCTCTTTGCCAGAAGAGGTTCAGGAACAATTCATCCACAGCATCGCCGGGCTGGAGGGGGCCCGGATCATGCGGTTCGGCTATGCCATAGAATACGATTATGTTTTTCCCACCCAGCTTTTTCCCACCCTGGAGACCAAGAAGATCCAAGGGCTTTACCTGGCCGGACAGATCAACGGTACCTCGGGCTATGAAGAGGCCGCCGCCCAGGGGCTTTTGGCCGGGATCAACGCGGTCCAGAAAATCAAAGGCCTTGAGCCGGTGATCCTGGGCCGGGACCAGGCCTACATAGGCGTGCTGATAGACGATCTGGTGACCAAAGGCACGGAAGAGCCTTACCGGATGTTCACCTCGCGGGCCGAGCACCGGCTGCTGCTGCGCCAGGACAATGCTCCGGAACGGCTGCTGCCGCTGGGGCATCAGATAGGGCTGGTGGACGATGATGTCTGGGGCCGCTTCCAAGGCAGGCAGGATAAGATAAACAAAGAACTGGAACGGCTGAGCCTAGAGACAGTATATCCGGAACAGGCCAACGATATCCTGCAAACCCTAGATACTGCGCCATTGTCCGAGGCTTGCCGGCTTGACGACCTGCTTAAGCGTCCGGAAATATTCTATATGTCGCTGTTGCCTTTGGACCAGCACCGTCCCGAACTTGACCGGGATATAACAGAGCGGGTGGAGATAGAAATAAAATATCAAGGCTACATCAAAAGGCAGCGGGAGACCGCAGACAGGACGGCGGAGCTGGAGCACCAGGCGGTTCCGGCCGATTTGGATTATTCCGCCGTGTATGGACTTTCGGGAGAGGCCCGGCAAAAGTTAGCGGCCATCCGGCCGCTGTCTATCGGGCAAGCCACCCGCATCTCCGGGATCACGCCTTCGGACATCGGGGTACTGCTGGTGCATTTGAAGAAAGCCGGATTCGAACAGGGGCGCAACAATGGCCGGGCGCTAAAAACATAAAATATTTTGCTTGATATTTGAGGCTAATTTTTGTATATTATAGTTGTCAATGCAGGCAACCGGTTACAAATTATCATGCTCAGGAAAGCCTGAGAAAAAACTTTTGACGCAAAAATATTCTAAGGAGTTCTTCTCATGCGGAAGATCACGCTGTTGTCAATCCTAACCCTGCTGCCTTCGCTGCTCTTTGCCCAGGCTGTCAGGTTTGAGTTCTCCAACATCCGGTTCAAATCGGGCTCGGCGGTGATTGAGACCGCCACCCTGCCGGCTCTTGATACGCTAAGCCAGTTCCTGACGCGTTCCGGCGCCCGGGTGGAAGTGGCCGGCCATACCGATAACGTGGGCGATAAAAGGAAAAACCAGAAACTATCCCTGCAGCGGGCCCAGTCGGTCTGCAATTATTTGATCACCAAACACCGGATAGCGCCGTCCCAATTGACAGCCAAGGGTTACGGCGACCTGATCCCCCTGGTGCCGAACCTGACCGATGAATACCGGGCCAGGAACCGCCGGGTGGAAATAACAGTTAATTCCAAGATCCGGGAAGCCCGGCTTTCATATCTCCAGGGCAACGTGTTTACCCGCAAGCAGGGCATCAGCAAATTCCAGCCGGCCAACCTGAACCAGGTGCTGACCATATTGGACGAGGTGGTCACCGATTCCACTGGCCGGGCCGAGATAACATTTGACAACGGTTCCAAGATAAAGGTAAATCCCAGCTCGGACCTGGTGATAGAAGAACAGTCCTGGGAAACGGGAAATAAAAAGGCCCAGGTTGGCCTGAACCTGATCATCGGGAAAGCCTACGCCAAGATCAACAAACTGGGGGACAAAAAGGAAAGTTTTACCCTGGCAACGCCAACCGCAGTGGCCGGGATCCGGGGAACCGAGTTTGTAGTGGAGTCAAAACCGGATCGGTCTGCCCTGTTATCCGTCTGGGAGGACAACGTTATGTGGCGGGGACAAATCGCCAATTCAATGGACAAGTCCCTGCGAGCAGCCCAGGGAAGCCGCTGCCTGCCCGGCCAGCATCCGGAGCCGGCGGTGGATCTGCCCAAGCCGCCCATGCCCAAAACACCGGCGGCCAACGATACGTTTTTCTACAACCCCGACAAACCGAAGAGCATTAAGTTTACCTGGAGCCGGAGCGAGGGAACGAAGGCGCATCTTATAATCGCCCGCGATTTTGAAATGAGAGAGGTGGTGGCCGACATCATCACCGAAAAAGAATCTTTCAGCCTTAAGCCGGGAAAGACAGATGATATTTTTTACTGGATGCTGACAGCTATAGATGAAATCGGGCTGGAGGGACAACCCTGGCCCACCCGCACCCTAAGACTGGTTCGTAAAATTGAAGGACCCAGGCTGCGGATAGGACGCCCTAAGATGGGGGAGAAAGCAAACCAGCTGAAAATGCTGGTGGACGGATCCACCGACCTTAAAACAGAACTGACCATCAACGGCAAGCCGGCCCTGGTGTCGGCCGCAGGTGATTTCAGCGAGATGATCCTGCTGAAGGCCGGTGAAAATGTGATTACCGTGGCAGCCACCGACCAGGCCGGAAATGAAAGCACCACCAGCCTCAAAATATTCTGTGCTCCCACGGCCGTGGTTGATGCCTCGCTCAATATTGGGGCCATCAAACTTATGGGGGGCCTGGCGGATGCGGCCTCTCTTGGATTGTCGGGTACGGTCCGGCTGATCTACAACCTTAACCAGTACTGGGGGCTGGGAGTGGCCGGCGGTTATGGGCAGTCAGGAGTTGAGGCCGCTGATTGGGAACCGCGCTCTGCCGATTACACCACCACAGCAGTTCCGGCAGCGGCCCTGGGCCGTTTCACGATCCTGCCTGAGTCCAAGATCTCTCTGTTCGCCACAGTAGAGGCCGGTGCGGTGTTCTGGCAAAACAAGTTGTCGGGCGTGACTCAAACCAGCGGAACTGCGTTATTTGGAGCCCTGGGATCTGGGGTAAAGTTTGCCGTCAGCGAAAGGGTAAGCATTTTGGCCGACTTGACAGCAGGGTATATGATGGCTGACACAGTCAATGCCGGCTCGATTGACAAGAACAATCTCATCCTCCGGGGCGGGGCGGGAGTGATGTTCGGGTTTTAACAAGAAGGCGCCGGATAGGGAAACATTGAAAAAGTGGAAACACAACTGTACGCTTTTAAATAGTTTGATCCTAAAAGAGAAGAGGCCGTTTTTTAAGACGGCCTCTTCTCTTTGTTCTGAAAGGATTTTATCTGGACAAAAGAAAAAACTAAAATTCAACTATTATCCCGGCGGTAATATTAAGGCCGTACTGATAGATGGGCTTTCGCTTTCCGTCCGGTGTGTACTGGTATTCCCAGATGTTTGGGTAGTTTGTAAGGTTGTCGATCTCAAAATATGAGACCAAGCCTACCCGGTCCCAGAACCAGCGGCGCTGAGCGTGGAAATCCACCCGGTTGTAAGGGTCGGACCGCTTGGAGTTTAACGTAGTCTGCTCGTCGATCTGCCACAGCCGAAGCTCAGGATGCATGACCATCGGTGTATAGGGCCGTCCGCCCAGATAGCGCCAGCGAACGGAATATTCGGTCTCATCTCCCGGGAAAAGCGGTATGACGGAGAGTGGCAGGAACCACCACTTGTACCGCAGGTCCACATACCACAGTTTATCATCAAAATTATTGCGGTATCCGGCGATGGCTGTGACGATGTTGCGGTAATCATAATCCCAGTCGTAATAAGTGTTGGTAAAACGGGGGTCTTTCATTTGCGAGGTGGAGTAGGAGCAGCTCAGTGTCCCCCAAAAATTTTCTTTTACCTTCTTCTGCAGGAATAGTTCCACTCCCTGGGCATAGCCCTGTCCCTGATTGACGTAGACATTGGAACGGTCGGAGGGATCGGTAGTGGTCAAAACCTTTTGGATGGGAACCTTGCGGAATGTCTTGTAATAAGCCTCAATGGTCCCCTTGATGTCCTCGGCAAAAATATGCTCCAGCCCGGCCACAAACTGATCGTTGTATTTGCTCTCCAGCCGGCGGTTGGCGGTATCAATTCCTAGCTGATACCAGTCAGGCGGCTGGAAACAGCGTCCGTAGGAAAAGTTAAACGCGGTATTTTCAAAAAGCTGGAAACTGGTACCAACCCGGGGTGAAATGTCCATCTGGGCGGTATAGTCCACATAATCAAAGCGCAATCCGCTGCGCAAAGTGAAAAAGGAAACCGGCGTCCAGTTGTGTTGTATGTATCCGGCATAACGCCAGGGCCAGGGGTATTTGTTTATTTTGAGGTCATAGGTGTAGTCTGTGGTGCCGATGACGGAGTCCGTGCCGGGATAATAGATGGGCAAGGTATCCGGTTTTAACCAGATGTCATTGTTGACCTGGGTATTCCTGATGACAAAGCCCAATCCGATCTCGTTTTTTTTATCAGATGAAAGATAAAATCCCATATCCATCTTAAAAGAGGTTTCGCCCTCATTGGCAAAAGCCCGGTAAGTTTCAGCCCCGCTGGTGTCGGCCTCATTCTGGGTCCAGTTATTGAAGTTGCGGGATATTGTGTGTATGGTATATCCCTGAGGGTATACCGTGTGAAGGTTGACTCCCAAAGTGTATTGCCAGGAATCATAGTCTACCGAATGCTGGTAATCTTCCGTTAGAGCGTTTTCCAGATCCAGCCGGTAATCGTCTTTACCGTAAAGAGCCAGCACGGTCAGCTTATGCCGGTAATCGATATCATAAGCATATTTGCCCTGAAGGTTGGAATAATGGGGGATGCCGGTGATGCCGAAACGTGACCGGATGAAGGAAGGATAACTTTTATGATAGGAAAGCAAAAAAGTGGAAACGGGATTTAGCGGACCCTCCCAGGTCAGGCCCAGCCCGGAGATCCCGCCATCTGCTTTGATCCGCCGTTTTTCGCTCAGTCCGTCCCGGAGTTTGATATCCATTACCGAAGATACCTTATTGCCGTATTTGGCAGGAAAGGCCCCGGTAAAAAAATCCATCTGACGGATGAAATCGGTGTTGATGATGCCCACCGCACCCCCGGAAGCTCCCTGCTTGGAAAAATGGTTGGGGTTGGATATCTCGATATTGTCCACTAGAAAAAGATTTTCCCCGGCGTTCCCCCCCCGGACAATGATCTCGTTGTTCTGGTCGGCCACCGAGGCCACCGAAGGCAGGGCCTGAACAGCCCTCTGGACATCAAAATATCCGCCTGGCTGGGCTGCGATCTCCTCAAAATCCATCCGGTGGGAAGAGGAGACGGCATCTTTGGTCTTTTCAAAAAAAGTGGACTTGACCACCATTCCGGACATACTTAAGGGCTTCACCCCCAGGTCTATCTCCATCGTGGTGGACATGGCTGAGCGCACCAGCACCCGGTTCTTTAATATGACCTTATAGCCCATCCGACTAAATCGCAGATTGTAATATCCCGGGGGAATATCCGGCACTATAAAACTACCGCCACTATCACTGATGGCCCCGAATGGAGTGTTGACCACAGTAACAGTAACTCCCATTATCGGCTCGTGGTTGGTTTGGTCGTAAATCTTTCCCTTAATGGAGCCGGGCAGGGCCAGGGCCGGGAGGCTTGATAGCAGCATCGCCAGGGCCAATCCAAAGGTCCGGGTGCTTTTCATGTTGTTCTCCAGTTGTTACATTAACGTTTTGGGTCCAGGTCAAGGTGGTATTCCTCGACGGTCGCCAGAGGAAAAACATTGGCCCCGCCGATGGCGTAAATGCGGTTGTTTATAAAGGCGGCTCCCAAACAAGACCTGCCGGTCTGCATATCACTTCTTATAAACCAGGTGTCAGTGCCGGGATCGTACTTCCTGACTCTATTAGAATAAGTGCCATCATAGCCGCCCAAAACATAGATGAAGCCGTTGGCCACGGTAGCAGCCGAATAATTGGCCGGCCCGATCATGTCGCGGGCAGATGTCCATAAATTGGTGCCCGGGTTATAAACGTCAACAGAGGGAAGCGGTTTAGGACCGTTGTTGCCACCCATCACATAGATCAAGTTGTTGTAAACTGCCGAACAATGACAGCGATTGTCGTTAGGCAGGTATGATTTTATGTAATTATAAAACGTATCAGCATATATCGTATCTGGGGCTATGGTATCGGCAAAAATAACCGTGTCGGTCCACCAATCATTGGTGCTTATGTTGTATTGAAGTACCGGTCCCAGGGTGTAAATCTTTCCCTGGACGGCCTGGGCCGAAGTGATGTTGTTTGCGGCCTCATACGCTATTGGCATTGTATCCAGACTGGCCCAGGTGTTGAGCACAGGGTCATACATTTCATTTCTATTATATACGACATCGTTGATGCGCCCTCCTATGGCATAGATCCTGTTGTCCCATACGGCCACGGCCAGATTGCTGCGAGGGGTCGGCATATCCGCCTTTCTGGTCCAGGTGTCCGACAATGGATCGTACTCCAGAACTTCATTCAGCCAGGTAAGGCCATTTGTTCCGCCGATGATATATATCTTATTGTTAATAACAGCCGTACCGAAGCCGTAACGGGGGGAGGGGAGATCTCTTTTGCTGATCCACGGACAGGTACGGGTGGTGAAGCTTTGGACCGGACCTTCGGTAAATGCCCAGTGGTTGTCGCGGACGATAACCCTCCAATAGTATTTGGTATCATAAGCCAGGCCGGTTTTCTCCAGGTAATTTTGCTGGAAGTACGGCTGGTTTAAGGCCGGGAGTTCGGCAGTATTTCCCAGATAAAAAGTATAATAGAGAGTGTCGTCTTCGGTGTGGTCCGCGCATGTCCAATTGAACAGGAGGGTGGGGTATTCCCAGGGTGCGCCGTCAGCCGGATTCAGGTAAACCGGGACGTATGGGGCCAGATTGGAGTGGGGCAGGGTGGTGAAACTCCAGACAGATCCGGCGGTGATAATTCCCTTATCGTCCTTGGCGAAAACCTTCCAGTAGTAGGTGGTGTTGTAGCCAAGGCTGTCGGCAAAATAGCTGGCAGTCGCCAGGCCCGAGGCGGCCAGCGCCGAAGGAGGGTTCAAGGTATCCAGGTAAACATCGTAATAAAGCAGGCCTCCGTCCTTGTCGGAACACTTCCAGGACAGGGTGACATCGATGGTGGTGTGGTCGATGTTGGTGGCGCTGTCCGGGGGGTAGGGACTATTGGGGGCATTCGGAGCATATTCTATCTCCTCCGGCTTGCGCTTGGTACAGGAAGCGGCCAGGAAGCAAAAAGAGATTATGATTAAAAACCGAACGAGTCTTTTCATAAAGCCTTCCTTAGTTTATTGTGGCTTACCTGACAGGTATGTTTTTTGGGTCCTCTTCCAGCCGGTATTCTTCTACTGAAGACAACCACAGGACATTCAATCCCCCGAAAACATAAATACAATTGTTGACATAGGCCGTTCCAATTGTTGATCTGCCAGTCTGCATATCGCTGCGGATATACCAGGTATCGGTGAAGGGGTCGTATTTGCTGACCCGGTCAGAGTAGCTTCCGGCGTCGTAGCCACCCAAAACGTACAGATAGTTGTTGGCAATGACAGTTCCATAATAGGATAAGGAATATGGAATGGTAACGCCATGCAAAAACAGGCAAGTGTCCAATGATTCATTATAGCGCCAAAACCCGCCGCCGACGTTTAAAAAATATAGTTCATTGTTCAGGATCACAGGATTTGAACCTGGGTAGTGCGGGTTTGTCCATGTATATATCGTGTCGTAATAAGTGGTGTCTTCCAGTGTGTCGGTATAGGTTTCAACCCAGGTAGAGTCCCACCAGTCATCAATGGCCGGATCGTATACGTGGATTCCAGAACTACTGACATATATCTTGTTCTGGAAGACCGCGGCTGTGGCTGAGGCGATATCCTCCGGGGCATCATTTTTAACGGTCCAGATATTTGCCAGGGGATCGTACACTTCTACCTTATTAGTATATCCGCCAAAGATGTAAACGGTATTGTTATAGACCGCAGCCGCGGATTCGCTTCTGGGTGTAGGTATGTCGGCTTTTTGGGTCCAGGTGTCATTAATGGGATCATATTCCTCCACCAGAGATAAAACGTTTTGTGACGGGTCCTTCCCGCCGATAATATAGATCTTATTGTTGACCACGGCGGTGCTGAAGAAATAACGTTTTGAGGGCATGTCTTTTTTAGAATACCAGGGACAGGCCCTGGTGGTAAAAGAGTGAATCGGGCCGGAGGTCGAGGCCCCGTGAATGTCCCAGGCTACGATCTTCCAATAGTAGGTCGTGGCATAAGAAAGGGATGACCACAAAGTCCAGTCTTTTTGATATTGCGGGCAAAATAGAGGCGGAGAAGCAGTGGTACCTAAATAAATATCATAGCACAAAGGATTGTCATCTTCTCCGTTGGGATCCGTGCAGGTCCAATTGAACAGGAGGGTGGGGTATTCCCAGGGTGCGCCGTCGGCCGGGGCCAGGTATACCGGAGCATAGGGAGCTTGGTTGGAGTGGGGCAGGGTGGTGAAACTCCAGACTGGTCCGGCAGTGATGACCCCCTTGTCATTACTGGCGAAAACCTTCCAGTAGTAGGTGGTGTTGTAGCTAAGGCTGTCGGCAAAATAGCTGGCGGTCGCCAGGCCCGAGGCGGCTAGCGCCGAAGGAGGGTTCAAGGTGTCCAGGTAAACATCGTAATAAAGCAGGCCTCCGTCCTTGTCGGAACACTTCCAGGACAGGGTGACATCGGTGGTGGTGTGATCGATGTTGGTGGCTCTGTCCGGGGGGTAGGGACTATTGGGGGCATTCGGAGCATATTCTATCTCCTCCGGCTTGCGCTTGGTACAGGAGAAAAGCGCCATGGCCATCCCGGCGGCAAGAAACACAAAACAATACTTTCGCAACATGAAAGTCTCCACGGTTTATTATTTAAAAAGGCTTTCTTTCCAACGCTGTTCAAACTCATCCGGACCCATTCCATATGATTCCTTAAACGCCTGGGTAAAACCTGTCCCTTGCTGCATTTTGGAAAAAAGCAGGCGAACAAAGGCCCAATCGTATTGGCTGGTCAGAAAGTATGCGGCAGAAAGGCTGGCTTTATAGGCCAGAAGCGCCTGGCCGGACTCCAGGCCGGTGAATGGTTTTTGCAAGTCTCTCAGGGGGACGTAGATATTTTCCTTGGGTGTCAGCCCTTCCAGCAGCATCGCCAGACCCTCGTTAAGCCAGGCAGGGCAGCGTCCGCCGGTCATGTCATAGATGGCGGCGTGAGTGAATTCATGGGTCAGCACATTCTTAAGCAGCTGCCGGTCGTTCTGATAATTGGCCACCGGGATCCGGATCCGTCCGTCGAAGGCGGCGCCGGCCCAGGAGGCCAGGTGAGTGATATCCCGGAACTGCTGGTCGCTGTAAAGGATCACGCTGGTGTTGCCCCGGATGCGGTGACCCAGCTCACTGCCCACCCGGTCCCGTATCTCTTCAAGCAGCATCAGCACTTGGCCCGACACCTCACGGTTCTCCGCCCCCTCGAACCGGATTTCAAAATAACCGCTGTGGTCCTGTTCAAACCCCTGCTCGGTCAGGGTCTCCTTCTTTAGCTGAGCCAGGCGCTGGACAATGTCAACGTTATAGGGCAGGGCGCGGTTGGCCGTCTCTAGTAAATTAAGGGCCGAATCGTTTTGATTGTCCAGGCAAAAGGCCTGAGCGTTAAGATAATATATGACGGCGCTGATAAGAGAATCCTGTCTGGCGGCGGCTCCCAGTTCCAGCACTTTTTGGAAATCGCCCTGGCGGTAATTTATAACCATCTCATTGCCGTAAACTGCGGTCAGATTGGCCCGGATCCCGGAGTCGCCCGGCGCCAGTTCCAAGGCCTGTTTCAAGAGTCCGAGGGCCTGCGGAAACTCTCCCTTTTGGGAAAAGGCTACCGCCCGGTTGGAAATATCCACCGCCTGTTCCCGGCGGGCCGCCGCCACCAAAGCTCGCCGGTGTTTTTGGTAAGCCTTGTACAGGAAAATTGCGGCGGCGGCGATCAGCAGGGCAGTGGCCACCCGAAACAGCAGTTTCACAGTGTGATTCATTCGTCCGATCCTTTCCGGTCTGGCCGGCATTCAAACAAAAGGTTCAGAAAGGTTGTAAGGCCGCCGAAACATACAAAGACCTTTTACCGGGAAAAGCCTTATCGTTGGTTGAATATTTTAATCCGGGTCTTCTTGTCGATCGCCTTCCACTGGCCGGTCTTAAGGTCCCCCAGGGAATAGTTGCCGATCTTCACCCGGATCAGCCGCAGGGTGGGATGACCCACTGCCGCTGTCATCTTGCGCACCTGGCGGTTCTTCCCCTCGGTCAAGGTGATCTCCAGCCAGCAGTCGGGGATGTTCTTCCGGACCCTGATAGGCGGGATGCGGGCGGCTATCTCCGGCTGGGGGGCCAGGATCATCACCGAGCAGGGCAGGGTTTCCTGTTGCTCGATTACGACGCCGGCCCTGAGTTTTTTAAGGGCCTGGTCCGAAGGGATGTTCTCCACCTGGGCCCAGTAGGTGCGGGAATGGCCGCGTTCGGGGTTCAGCAAAAGAGCGTTAAGTTCCGGCTCATCGGACAAAAACAGCAGGCCCTCGGAATCGGCGTCCAGCCGGCCCAGTGCGTAGATGTTCTTGGGGAACCGGAAATCGGCCAGGGTCCTGTTTTTTGAGCCGTCGGCAGTGAACTGCGAAAGCACGCCGTAGGGTTTGTTGAAGGCTATAAGCACGTTTTTATCTGTAGCGCGGTTGCAGGTAAAATTACTTGAAATTTAAAATTCCGTAATTCTGGGTAAGGTAGTCCCAGTTGAATATCCATAGGGCGAGCTGCTTGTTGTATTGCTGACAGCGGCGAATGTTCATCCTGATCTGGCTGTTCTTGGTAAGTTTTGCCAATCCGATATCCTTCAAGGGGATTTTCATCTCCAAACGCCATTCCTTGTCCTTGCGTTCGCACTGGACCTGGTAGTTGCCGTTCCATTTCTCATTTTCACTGTTGCGAACGTTGTCCACCTGCTGGTCCCAGACCGTGCCCAGCGGATTGATATAAATCTGATAAACGGTGTCCTGGTTGGGGGAGAGGTAAAACCCCAGATAATCATCTTTATTGACCGGCTCATCGCGGACAGTTTTAGTGGCTTTAAGTTTTGTCATTGCGGTGTCGTGGCAGACCGCCGCCAGGTAAAGGTTCTCCCCGTCGTGCAGGAAGAAGACCTCCGTGGGATCGTTAAGCGCCGGTTCGGTATCGCCGTAACCGTTGCAGAACTCGACCGCTTTGCCAGCCCCCAGCCACTCGGTAGCTGCGAAATTTCCGTCAACCACCGGCGCCTTTTTGGCCCTGGGGCAGTCGATTATCTTGGCCACTTCCGGGGCATATTTTTCAATGGTGAACACCTTGTCCCGGCCGAAAGGATAGGCCACCTTCATCAGGGGCAGGGGATACAAAATGCCGGGGCCTTTGAATTTAAAGGATTTTTTCAGGGTGTCGCCGGGGGCGATCTCCACTTCGGTCTTGGGGCTTAGCGCCTGCCAGTTCTGGCCGGTCTCCCATAGCACCTCGGTCTTGATCGGCTTGTCGGTCAAATTGACCAGCTTCAGGTCGGTCTGAAACTCCCTGGGTGTCTTTCCTTCTTGGAATGACGGACCCCTCAGATCAACGGCTTTTCCGGCAAGGTCATGGGCAAATGTTTCCTCCTTAAGTGTCACCCAGTCTATGGCAAAGGTGTTTCCGGCCCGCATCAATGCCGGGCTGAATTTCCCGTCTCTGACGGTAACCCATAGATACTGGTAAAAGTTGGCCAGGCTCACATTCTCTTCGGTCCCGCCCCGCAGTTCCGCCCCGGAGCTGCCCATCACCACATAACGAATGCCGTCAAAAACCTCCGAAGCATAGTTGTGCCAGTGCCCGGTGAACACCGCGGTCACCCTGTATCTCTTAAAGAGATCGTGCAGCCGGTCCGGCTTGCCGGCCCCTATTCCGAAAGGCCAGAAAGGCTTGTGCATGAAAACGTAGATCCCGGACTTGTTCTTGAACGCCTTAAGGTCATTCTCCAGCCATTTCATCTGATCCGGATCCATCTGGTCGGCCGTCTTGACCAAGGTGTTGTCCAGAATTATGAAATGGCTGCTTTGGTGATCAAAAGAATAGTAGGGATTGCGTCCGGTCTTTTTAATGAAGATATTACGGACGTTAGGGGTGGTGATGTCGTGATTGCCGGGAGTAAGATATACGGGACAGGAAAGGACCTTCAGGCAGGGCAGGATGGAATCCCAGTCATTTACAGTTCCGGCCGAATCCTTGTACCCTTGGATCAGATCGCCCACCGTCACCACAAAGTCCGGGCTCAACCGTTCGATATCCTTTAGCACCATCTCGAAGGCTTTTTGATTTGGGCTATTGGCCCGGTCGGCCAGCACCACGAACCGGAAGTCGTTCTTGAGCGCAGCGGGCTTGGCTGTCCATCCGTTAAGCGCCAAAGGCGCCGCCATTAGAACAAGAACAATAAATATCCTTATCATAATCTCTCCCTACGTTTTGGTTGATGAACGATATGCTGCGGGCCAAACACGGTGTTCTATATAAAAATGCCCCCAGGGCGCGGATCATTTGCGACAGTCTGGGGGCGTCTCTTAAGAGGCTTATAAGTTATTTTTTTCATATCGGCGGCATAAGTCACGGTAAACAGTGCCATAAGAAGCGGAATCAGTATCCAGGGATCAAAACCGCCTAGGTTCAGGAATCCCCGGGCAATAATTTCCGGATAGGCGCCGATTTGGCAAATCCCGTTGTGGGCGATGTTGTTGAACCATTGAAAAAGCATAGTGTTTTTAGATAACAGGCCTTAAACGCTATAAGCAATTTATGTTACTATAAATAACATCTATATGCAAGATAAAAATGCAAAAAGGCCGAAAATATTTCGGCCTTTCGTTATATTAGTTTATGGCAGATCAATGGCCGCCGTCTTCAGTATCTTCCGTGCCGGAGCTTTCATCTTCTGTTTTGGCAACAGTATCGGGTAAAGTCTCGAGCCTGAATTGCTGCATAAAGTAGGAATCGGGATAGGGAGAGGAGGCTATGATTTTTTCCAATTGCTCGGCCCTGGTCATTTTTACGTTGTCTCGAAATATCTTATTGGCCATGACGGCTACAGTGATGTCCTCCTTGGAACCAAGTATGGCCTCTTTCTTGATCCATCCTTTTACCGTACCGGCTTCGCCCACTACTTCGCATAAATTTTCCTTGCTTTGGGTAACGGCAACAACATCAAGCATCTTGAATTTTTTGTCGGTAATGGTTAAAAGGTCCGGCCGTTGGTACACGGGTGTTTCTTCTTTGACTGCGCCGGCGGTAGCAGCCTTTACTAGGCCGTAGCTGGAGGCCCAGCCGGTCTTGCCGTCCGAAAGCTCAACTTGACAATATTCCTTATATTTATCGGTGGAATCTACAATAGTGCCTTCCAGGAGGTTAACGGTTTCACCCAGTCTTAGTGATGAAAGCCAGGAACCCTTTTCCTTTTTTTGCAGGGGATCCTTCCACAAGGCGGTGCCGTCTAAAATGCAGACAGCAGTTGGTTTTATGACCGGAGCCGAATTTGTTTCCGGCTGGGGTTTCGGCTGTTTTTGGCATGAGGTTATTATTGCTGAAAGGAAAACTGCCAGAACAAAATATTTAAACCGGGACATACAGCCTCCTAAATTATAATTTATGATTAAATACAACGATAAATATTACTACAATTAACCAGCGCATGCAAGATAAATATTATAAAACATTTTACGCAAAAGATACGAAAACGTAAAAACAATTAGGTCTTATTTTAGGTCTGATGGGTATGGTTTTCATCATCACTTCTCTGCCAGAAACACTCCTGCGATCACCACCGCAGCGCCCAGGGCAAATTTCAAAGTGATGGGTTCACTTAAAAAAGCCCAGCCCAAAAGGGCAGCCATTATCGGCTGAAGGTTGGAGAAGACAGAGACCTTGGTGGCCTCCAGCTTGGAAAGCCCCCAGGACCAGACCAGGTATCCTAACACCGAGGTCATCAGCGCCAGGTACAAAAGCGACAGCAGGCCGGTCCTGGTTATCTGGCCGTAGTTCTGCCTTATCACAGCGGGCAGGCCAAAAGGGACGAACATCAACGCGCCCAGGCCCAGAGCGTACCCGGTGACCACCAGCGGGGGATACTTCTTCAGCAGTTTTTTGCTGATGATGGTGTAAACCGCCCAGGTGATGACGGCCACGATCAGCAGCAGGTCGCCCTTGATGGTTTTGGCCGACAGGTGAATTCCCTGGTCGAACAGCACCAGGATGATGCCCAGAAATCCCAGGGCTATCCCGGTGATCTTAAGTACTGTAGGCCGCTCGCCCAGGAACAGGGAGGACAGCAGCAGAACCATGATGGGGGTGGTGGAGTACATCAGAGCGCCATGGGCGGCAAAGGTGTATTTCATCCCATACAGGAAAAGCCCCTGGTTCAAGGGCACGGCCAGAAAGGCCAGCAGTAGAAAGGTCTTCCGGTCCTCCTTTTTTGGCAGGATGAACTCCCTGCGCCAGAGCAGAAGCCCGGCGAATACCGCCCCGGCCAACAGAAAGCGGTAGACGCCCAGGGAGAATGGCGAGAATTCCCGCAGGGAAAACTTGGCCATCATGTAGGTGGCGCTGATCACGACCTGGGTCAGCACCAGAACGGTGAATATCTGTTTTCTGGAAAGGTTGTTCATTTACAGTTCATGGTTTATTATGCCACCAAGTCACCAAGACACAAATACAATTAACGAATTACGATTAACAATTGACGACGTAGTGCCTCTGTGGCGAAAAAGCATCTTGACGTAGTCATTATAATTTAGTATGCTATTGGTGTCAAGGAAAACATGGCACTTTACCACAGAAACACGGAACTTAATAAACACGGACAAGGATGAACCGGGAAACAGCCGATAAGGAAATACGGAAACTGCGGGCCGAGATAGCCGGGCACGACCACCGCTACTATGCGCTGGACGATCCCTCAATTTCCGACCACGAATATGACGCCCTGCTGCAGCGGCTGAAGGAGCTGGAAAAAGAATTCCCGGAACTGGTCACGCCAGATTCCCCCACTCAGCGTGTGGCCGGCCAGCCCCTGCAGTCCTTTAAGACCGTGAACCATCAGACGCAGATGCTTTCGCTGGACAACACTTACTCGGCGGACGAATTGAGGGAGTTCGATGCCCGGGTGGCCAAGGCGCTGGAAGGGCAGAGGTACGAGTACGTAGCCGAGCTGAAGATAGACGGTTTGGCGGTGTCTTTGCAATACAGGAATGGCAGGGTACATCAGGGCGCCACCCGGGGCGACGGGACCAAGGGCGACGACGTCACCACCAACATAAAGACCATCAAAGCCGTTCCGCTCGCTTTATCACCCAAAGCCGCCGGACTGCAGGAAGTGGAGGCCCGGGGCGAGGTGTATATGCCGCGCCAGGAATTTTTGCGCATCAACAAGGAGAAAGATGAGGCGGGCGAAGCGCCCTTTGCCAATCCCCGCAATGCCGCGGCCGGCACCTTGAAGCTCCTGGACCCTCGGGCCGTGTCCCGGCGCCGCCTTTCCGTTTTCATCTACGGGGTGGGGCAGGCGCCGGCGGTGCTGCAAGACCACTACTCCACCCTGCAGGCGTTGAAGGAGGCCGGGTTCAAGGTCAATCCTTTCATCAAACTGTGTCCAGACATCCAGCGCGTGATCGATTACTGCAACCAGTGGGAGAACCGGCGGGACGAGTTGGATTACGAGACCGACGGGATGGTGATCAAGGTCAATTCCTTCGTCCAGCAGAAAGTTTTAAGCGCCACCGCCCACAGCCCCCGCTGGGCCATGGCTTACAAGTTCCCGGCCCGGCAGGCCACCACAGTACTTAAGGATGTGGAGTTCAGCGTGGGCCGCACCGGGGTGGTGACGCCGGTGGCCCTGTTAGAACCGGTGCTGCTTTCCGGCTCGACCGTCTCCCGGGCCTCGCTGCACAACGAGGACGAGCTGGTGAAAAAGGACATTCACTACGGGGACACGGTCTTTGTGGAAAAGGCAGGGGAGATCATTCCCCAGATAATCAAAGTGGTGATTGAAAAACGTCCGCTCCAAGCCAAGCCGGTGAAGATGCCAAGGAACTGTCCCTCCTGCGGTGAACCGCTTAAACGCAACCAGGAAGAAGCGGCCTGGCGATGCCTCAACGTTTCCTGCCCGGCCCAGGTGAAGGGTCGGATAGAATATTTTTCTTCGCGCTCCTGCATGGACATAGACGGCCTGGGCATGGCCATGGTGGAGGCGCTGGTCAACTCCGGGATGGTCAAAGATTACGGGGACCTGTACTCTCTCCGTGGCGAGCAGTTGATAAAGCTTGAACGAATGGGGAAGAAGTCGGCCGAGAATTTATTGGATGGGATCGAAAAGAGCAAGGACAATCCCTTCTGGAAGTTGGTAATGGCTTTGGGAATAGACAATGTGGGCTCCCAGGCGGCCAGGCTGCTGGCCAATAGATACCGGTCGCTGGACGATCTGCGGAAAGCCACTTGCGAGGACATCTCCCAGATCTACGGCCTGGGCGGCGCGGTGGGCAGTTCGGTGGAGAACTTCTTTGCCAATAAGAAGAACCAGCAGGTACTGGAAAAACTTAAGAAGGCCGGGATCAATCTGGAGGCGGCCGATGTGGCAGAAGTTCCCCAGACCTTCGCCGGGATGACAGTGGTCTTGACGGGATCGTTGCAGAACTACACCCGTGAGCAGGCTACCGAGCTGATAGTCAGCCGGGGCGGGCAGGTGACAGCTTCGGTATCCAGGAAGACCTCCATGGTGCTGGCCGGCAGCGAACCGGGCTCCAAGCTGGAAAAGGCCAAACAACTGGGGGTAAAAGTGATCGACGAAGGCGGGTTTGTAAAAATGTTAAAATGACCAGTTGATTCTACCAAGGTTTTTTATCCGCAGACGCCGTCGGCCAAAGCCGGCAAGCATAAAAGCCTGCTATGGCGCCGGACGATTTCACAGATTCACGCAGATTATTTCACCTATAATAAATAAATTACAATCAGGCTGGCCGGCTGTAAAAATGAATAAAACATATAAAATAAACGCCGGGATACTGAACCCGGAAAGCCCGCAAAAATGCAGGTTTATAAAGGACGGGGTCCTGATATTCAATGAAGACGGGCATATCCTGTATTGCGGACAGCGCAAACAGGCGCCACTGCTGAACTCAACCAAGATTACGGCCCCGGCCGATTCTTTCATCATCCCCGGGCTGATAGACTGCCACACCCACCTTTCCCAGTACTATGTGCGGGGCCGCAGCGGGGATACTCTTTTAGGCTGGCTGAAGAACCACATATTTCCGGCTGAACACAAGTTCAAAGATCCCAAACATGCCAGCAGGGTCTCCCAAAAATTCTACCAGAGGCTGTTGTCCAATGGGGTAACCTGCGCCGCCCTGTATACCAATTACAAGGCGGGAGTAGAGGCGGCCTTCGCTGAAGGGCAAAAAGCCGGGATCAGGGCCGTCATCGGCTATACCTTGATGGACCGCAATGTTCCGGATGCATTAAAACTGGAGCCGTCGAAAGTTATGGATGAATGCCGGGAGTTGTTTGACAAGCATCATCAAAAAAACCGCAAGCTTTGCTTTTCACTCAATCCCCGTTTTGCGCCCTCATGTACGCCGGGTTTCATGAAAGCCTTGGGAGATTTTGCCAAGAAGAACGAGGTCTACATTCAGACCCACATCTCGGAGAACCTGCAGGAACTTGCCGAGGTAAAAAAATTATTTCCCAAAGCCAGAAACTATGCCGAGGTCTACGACCGGGCAGGGCTTTTAACACCCAAGACCCTGCTGGCCCATGGTATCCACCTTTCCCCGTCCGAGCGAAGACTGATCGAAAAGCGGGGCTGCGGGATGGTGCACTGCCCGTCCTCCAACCTGTTCCTTCACTCCGGGCGGTTTCCTGTGGAACATTGGCCGAGTTATTCCAAGCTGGCTCTGGGCAGCGACGTGGGGGCCGGGCCGTCTTTCTCCATGTTTGACGTAATGCGCGACGCCTATTATGTCAATATGATGCCGCTGTCCCGGTTATTTTACCTGGCCACTTTGGGCGGGGCCAGGGCGCTGGGGCTGGAAAAGACCATCGGCAGCCTGCAGGCCGGCAAGCAGGCCGATTTTTCGGTGATCAGACTGTCGGACATTCAGGATCCTGGCTCCGAAGAACTGCTGTACGATCTGATATTCAAGTGGGACCAGCGGGAGACATTGCAGGTCTATGTGGGAGGGCGGAAATTTTGGCCGTTGGAGAGCCCTTCATAAATTTCATTTATAGCGTCGAAGGAAAATATAAAAGGCGGAAGAGAGTTACTCTTCCGCCTTTTATGGTCAGGTTGTGATTATTTGCTCCAGGTAATGTGGGCGGTAAATCCGTCCCCGGCAAGGGTGTAGTATTTTTCGGTGGAGGTGGAATAATATTTCACAAAAACAGTTCCTTCCGTGGCGCACCAGCCGGCATAACCGTTGTCGCCCAGGTTTCCGTACCCGTTGGCGTCAAATTTCATTTCTCCGGTCAAGCTGGTGTGGGATATCGTGGTGGGGCTGGCTTCGTTCACGAACGGATAGGTGCAGCTCCAGGTATAGTGTCCGGTTTTATCGGAGTAGGTAACATTGACGTTGTCAAAAGAAAAATTCCAGATATAGCTCAGGTCCATGTTGTAAACGGAGGAGGTGAACAGGTAGGTATAATTATAGTTGTAGTTGCCGGAAACTATCAGACTCAACGTATCGGCCCGCTGGCACATCCCGTTGTACAAAAACTTTGAGGTCACAGTACCGCTCTCGTTGGTGGTGGTGGTGTCATAATAGTACTTGTACTCTACCTTGGTGGCCTGGGGATATGGTGCCGCGGAGGCCCAGATATCCGGGGTGAATTTGACCTTGACTGTGTCGAGGTAATAATAGTTGTCGTTTGAATAAAAGTACCAGCCATCCGCACCCAGTGTCCAGAAAGTATCCGGAGGGGTCTTGCCGCCTTTCTTGAAGCTTGGAGAAAAACTTCCGCTGCTCAGACCGCCGGCCATGTCGTCGGTGCCATCGATGCTGGCGGTCGCATTTGTTGTGGCTACACCAGCGGCCGCTGACTGCTGGGCCGCAGGCAGGGCGGTAGTGGTCGAGGTGGGAGGGGTCTCGGTCTCGGTGGGGGTCTTGCTGCAGCCAAAAGCCACAAAAGCTATCAGCACCAGCACCAGGTACAGTTTTACTTGTTTCATCCGTTACTCCTTTTATTGAAATAGTTGTTAGTTGTCGCTGCCTCATTAAAAATATACTCTATTTTTTATTGCAAGTCAAGAAGCCCCTGCAAATGTTTTTTATCTAAATATTTTGGCCGGGCCAGGGTTTGTGCCAAAAAGGAAATTTTGGCCAGGTGTTCCACCCGCTCCATTCTTTGCAGGGCTTCCTCCAAGCTCCGGCCCAGGGCCAGAACCCCGTGATTGGCCAAAAGCAGGGCCTGATGCTGTTTTATCAATGGCGCCATTGACCGGGGCACTTCATCCGTGGAGGGCGTGGCATACCGGGCCAGGGGAACGGGGCCAATGGTCAGAACCACTTCGGGCAGAAGGGGAGCCCTTAAGTCCAGCCCGGCGGCGGCGAAGGCAGTGGCAAAGGGCGGGTGGGCGTGGACCATGGCCTTGACGTCCGGCCGCATCTTATAGGCATAAAGGTGCATTTTGATCTCGGAAGAAGGCAGTCCTTTTCCTTCAAGCACCTTGCCTTCCAGATCGGTCACCAGCAGCTGGGATTCATTTATATCGCCCTTGCGCAGCATGGAGGGGGTGATCAGGATCCTCCTGCCGTCCAGCCGGGCCGAGACGTTGCCGTCGGTGGCGGGCACGAAGCCCAGGGCGTCCAGCTTTCGGCAAACCCGGATGATTTCTTTTATAGTTACATTCATCAACAATCCTTTCTTCATTTATAAGGAAACCAGGAATGCAGGAATAATTTCCCGGTCTCCTGATAAAAAACCTGGTTACTCAGACTCTTTGCCATGCTGCAGCTGGTAAAGGTTGTAGTAGATCCCGCGCTTCTTCAGCAGTTCCTGGTGGGTGCCCACTTCCTTGATCTGCCCCTTGTGCAGCACATAGATCCGGTCCACGTGCTTGATGGTGGAAAGCCGGTGGGCGATGACTATGGAGGTGCGGCCCCGCATCAGGATGTCCAGGGCGTCCTGGATCAGCTTCTCGGTGGCCGAGTCGATGTTGGCGGTGGCCTCGTCCAGCACCAGCACCGGCGGATCGAAGGCCAGGGCCCGGGCAAAGGACAGCAGCTGGCGCTCCCCGGAGGAAAGGGTCACCCCCCGCTCCTTGACCTCCTGGCCGTATTTCTGCGGCAGTCTTTCGATGAAGGTGTCGGCGTGGACCTGGCGGGCGATCTCCCTTACATTTTCATCGGACAGGTCCTTGTTCAACCGGATGTTGCCCTTGATATCTCCGGAGAACAGGAACACGTCCTGCATCACCACACCCAGCGAGGAGCGGAGGCGGGAAAGGCCCAGCTCCCGGATGTCCGTTCCGTCCAGCAGGATCTGGCCGCTGCTTACGTCGTAAAGCCTGGAGATCAGGTTGATGATGGTGGTCTTGCCGCTGCCGGTGGAACCCACCAGGGCCACTTTTTCGCCGGGGGCCACGGCAAAGGTGATGTTCTTGAGCACCGGCTCGCCCGGCAGGTATTCAAAGCAGACGTCCTTGAATTCTATCCTGCCCCTGGCCCGCTCCGGTTCCGAAGCCGGTGGAATGTCCTTTATGGTCACCGGCTCGTCCAGCAGCTGGAAGATGCGTTCGGAACTGGCCATGGCCGACTGCAGCACAGTGTAGCTTTCGGTCAGCTCCTGGATAGGGCGGAAGAACATTCTCAGATAAGTGATGAAGGCCACCAGCACACCCAGCGAGATATTCTGCCGTATCACCTGTCCGCCGCCGTAGTAAATGATCAGCCCCAGGCCGATCCCGGAGATCACCTCCACCAGGGGGCGGAAGAAGGACATCACCAGAACCTCTTGCATGGAGGATTTGAAATATTCCTGATTGACCAGATTGAAGCGGCGGACGCTTTCGGCCTGGCGGCGGAAGATCTGGATCACCCGGACCCCGGAGATGTTCTCCTGCAGGGTGGCGTTAAGTCGGGCCAGCCGGACCCGGATCTGGCGGTAAATGTTGCGGGCCCGGATCCGGAAGAACACCGTCCACAGCGCGATGAATGGCAGCAGGGCCAGCACCACCATTGTCATCTTGATGTCGTAGGCCAGCAAAACCCCCAGGATGGCCAGGGTCAGAAGAACATCCCGCAGCAGGACCGAGAACACCGAGGTGAAGGCCTCGTTGACGGCGTCCACGTCGTTGGTGGCCCGGGTCACCAGGCGGCCCACCGGGTTGCGGTCAAAGTAGCACATGTCCAGCACCTGGAGCTTGGCGAAGACCCGGCGCCGCAGGTCGTGCATGAAGCGCTGGCTGACCATCATCACCAGGAACACCTGGCAGAAATTCAAACCGAAGCTCAACAGGATCAGCCCCAGGAACAGCAGGCCGATCCTTCTGATCCCGGCAAAGTCGCGGTCCCGCAGGGCCAGGATCTCGTCCGGTGACAATTGCCTCAGGTCGGAATGTTTTATCAGCACCACATCGCCGTAGCGGGAAAAGATCCCGGGGTGGGCGGACAGAACCGGAATGACGCTTTCCGGACGGGGGAAATCCCCGAGCTTAAAGTAATAGTAAGGGGTGTTGCCGGCCAGTCCCTGTTTCTGCCAGCGGGCCATCAGGTATCTGTCGCCGGAGGAAAGCCTGGAAACGTCAACCAGCACAGTATCTCCGGCCAGGGACAAAGTCCCCGGTACCGGGCGGTCCAGCACCGCCTTGCGCCCGGAGGCGGTGATGTAGCGGTCGATGGCCTCCTTGGTAATGTGGGGCAGCACCAGCTCGAACCCGGTGACGGCCAGCAGTACCACCAGCGAAAGGGCCAACTTAACGCGGTAGGGCCATAAAAAGGACAGCAATCTTTTTATCAGCCTGGCGTCGTAGATGCTGCCCAGGGCCGCCTCTTCGTGGACTTCGTGGTGTTCGTGGGGGGACATCTAATTGAAAATAGTTGTTAGGGATTGGATGATTGGAAAGGACAACAATGAATAGTGAACTGTGAAAGGGTTCGAGGCCCTATCTCTTCCGGGCGATCAGCTTGTTCGCGGCGTGATGATGCTTTATCCCGCCGGGATGGGTGTCGTAGAAATCGTAAGACTTAAAATATTCAACGGCCCAGTCAGAGTAAATGTTTCTGAGCTCTTTTTCAGCAAACAAACCAATGCAATGTTCGGCCAAATCAGCGGGAACAGGCAAGGCATCGGTAAACACTACAACTACGTTAAGGCCGTTGATCCTGGTATGCGACTTCATGCCTTGGATGAATCTGGCCCAAACCTCCCGTTTTACCAAATGTAAAACGCCGTGCGATATTATCAGATCATATCGGTTGTTAAATTCATACTCGGCCAGGTCCTGAATCCAGGCATTGATCGTTATATCTTTTTGTTTGGTGATGGCTGTCAATTTTTCTATGCCGTTGGCTGAGACATCAAAAGCATCCACGGAAAAACCTTTTTCAGCCAGATACAAGGCGTTTCTTCCATCGCCGCAACCGGCATCAAGAATTTTGGATCCTTTTGGCAACGCGTTGGATATCTCGTATATCTCAAGGCTGGGATTTCCAAATGTTGCAGTCTCCATGCTTTTATAAGATTTTTCCCAAAAAGGCTTGTCCATCCATTTGCCTGTCTTATAAATTACGATTAACAATTAACCAATAACTAATCCAGTCAAGCTTTCTCCAGCTCCCTTTCCAGCTGCTGTAGCTGGTGCATCTCAAAATACTTGCCTCTGCGTTCCAGCAGTTCCTGGTGTTTCCCCTGCTCCACGACCCGGCCCTGGTCCATCACCAATATCAGATCGGCGTCCATGATGGCGAAGATGCGGTGGGAGATGACGATGGAGGTGCGTTGTTCCAGTTCGGATCTCAGGCTGTCCAAGATCCTTCGCTCGGTGTCGGCGTCCACCGCCGACAGGGCGTCGTCCAGGATCAGGATTGGCTTGTCCAGCAGCAGGGCCCGAGCCAGCGCCAGCCGCTGCTTCTGTCCTCCGGACAGGGTCACGCCCCGCTCGCCGATCACGGTCTGATACCCTTTAGGCAGGCCCAGTATCTCCTGGTGCACCGCGGCCAGCCGGGCCACCCGCTCCAGTTCCCCCTGGTCCGGAAGGGGCCAGCGCCCGAAAGAGAGGTTTTCTTCAATGCTGTCGGAGAAAAGAAAACTGTCCTGAGGCACAAAGGCGAACTGCTCCCTCAGCGAGTCTACAGTGTACCCGGTGATCTCCCGGCCATCAAGCAGTATCCGGCCCTGCCGGTAATCGTACAGCCTCATCATCAGGTGGGCCAGGGTGCTTTTGCCCGAACCGATGGTGCCGGTGATGCCCAGCATTTTCCGGTCCTTAAGCTCAAAGCTGATGTCCTGCAGGGCCGGCCGGGACTGGTCCTGATGGTAATAGGTCAGGCCTTCGACCGTAATGCTACCCCGGGCTGCTCTAAAGTTTACAGCGCCGGGCAGATCCTTGATCTGGAGACGGGTCTCAAATATCCGGTTAAGCCTTCCCTGCGAGGCCGCTCCCCGCTGGAAGATGTCGATGGCCCGCCCGATGGCGATCATCGGCCAGATCAGTATTCCCAAATAAGCCATGAAGGCCACGAAGTCTCCCAAAGAGATCCGGCCGGAAACTGCCAGCCGCCCGCCCCACCACAAGGCTATGCCCTGGGAGAACGAGGCCACCAGAGTGATCAATGGAAAGAAAGCTCCCCAGACCCAGACCAGCTGCATGTTCTTATTCAGGTAATCCTGGCTGGAGGCGTCAAACCGGACATTCTCCGAATGCTCCTGGACGAAAAGTTTCACCACCTTGATGCCAGAGATATTTTCCCGTACCGTCTCGGTCAGTTCGGAAAATGATTTTTGGACCACCTCGAACCGGTGGCGGATGATCCGTCCGAATAGGGCCACAATCAAGCTCAAAAAGGGCAGGGGGATCAGGGCATACAGGGCCAGCCGGGGCGAAAGGCTGAACATCAGGAACAGGGAAGCCAGGCCCAGCACCAAAATGTCGGTCAGGATCACCGAGCCAAAGCCCAGGGCCATCCGCACCGCGTTGATGTCGTTGGTGGCGTGGGCCATAAGGTCTCCGGTCTTGGTGGAGTCGAAATATACAAAGTCCAAAGTGCAGAGGTGGGAGAAGAACTCGTCCCGCAGGTGGCGTTCCACCTTCCGGGCGGTGCCGATCAAAAAATAGCGCCAGAAAAAGCGCCCCAGGCCGATGGCCAGCGCCAGCCCCAGGACCCACAGGCCGTAGCCGGCCAGCCGGGCAGGGACGGCCACCCCGGCCGCCAGGTCATCCACAGCGTGTTTGATGTACAACGGAATGGCCAGCTGCAGCAGGTCCACCGCGATCAGGCTGATGAACCCGGCCAGCAGGGCCCATTTGTAACGGGCCAGATATTTCTTTAGTTTAAAGAGTTCTTTCATTCCCAGGAATTAAACGTTATAAGGAAAGCCGGAAGATAGAAAATGTTTTGAAAAGAAAAGACGTAAATAACTCCTGTTGATCGGCGAAGATCAGCGTCCGATGGTCATTTGGCTTCTTTCTTGGCCAGAGACAGCAGTATCGACAGCGCCAGGGTGGCGCAGATGAAGGTCAGGGAGACCCCGATGGATATATGGATCCATCGGGCGATCAGCATCTTGACGCCCACAAACATCAGGATCAGGGCCACGCCGTACTTAAGGAAGCGGAACATGCCGATGACGCTGGCCAGCAGGAAATACAGGGCCCGCAGTCCCAGGATGGCGAAGATGTTTGAAGTGACGGCGATGAAGGCGTGGGGAGAAACCGCCAGCACCGCCGGAATGGAATCCACCGCGAACACCAGGTCCGAGCTCTCCACCACCAGCAGGGCAAGGAATAGTGAGGTGACTGCTCGCCGGCCGTCATGAACAACGAAAAACTTTTCTCCGTGATTGGAGACCGCCACCGGGAACATCTTCCGGGCCATCCGCACCACCAGGTGCTTTTCCACGTCCATCTCCTGCTCATCGGTGAAGGCCATCTTAACGGCGGTCACCACCAGGATTCCCCCGAACAAGTAGATGACCCAGCTGAAAGTCTGCATCAGCGAGACCCCGAACAGGATCAGCACCACCCGCATTACGATGGCTCCCAAAATACCCCATTTAAGGATCAGGGTCTGGCGGTCCGGGCCGATGGAGAAGCTGGAGAAGATCAGGATGAACACGAACAGGTTGTCCACCGAGAGCGATTTCTCCAGCAGGTAGGCGGTTAAAAACTCCAGGGCCTTGGTGTGCCCCTCAAAGATCCAGATGCCGGCGCAGAAGACCAAGGCCGCTCCGATCCAGACCAGGCTCCACATCAGGGCTTTCTTGGCCGACAGGGCGTGATGGCGGTGGCTGGTGGCGAACAGGTCGATGAACAGCATCACCGCCACTATGACCGCAAATGCGAACCACATAATTGTATCTATCATGACATAATTATAGAGGTGCATCAGCGTGAAGTCAAGAAAAAACGAAAACAGACGGAGAAGAGATTTCACTTGCGCCGGCGGATAATTATTGCTATACTTTATTTGTTATGGCAAGGATAATGATCATCGCCGGAGAAACCTCCGGGGACCTCCACGGCGGCCAGCTGGTGAAGGAACTGAAGGCGCTGGACCCAGGCCTGGAGATATTCGGGATCGGGGGCGACCGGATGCAGGCCGGAGGGATGGAGCTTCTATACCATGTCAATGAGCTTTCCTTTATGGGTCTGGCCGAAGTGATCGGCCATCTGCCGTTCATCCGTTCGGTGATGAAGAAGCTGGAGACCGAGCTTTATGCCCGGAAACCTGATGCGGTGGTGCTTATAGACTATCCCGGGTTCAATCTGCGGTTCGCTCGAAAGGTGAAAAAAGCCGGGATCCCGGTGGTCTATTTCATCTCGCCCAAGGTCTGGGCCTGGGGCCGGGGCCGGGTGCGCAATATCCGGAGATTGGTGGACAAGATGCTCTGCATCCTGCCGTTCGAGGAGGATTTTTACCGGGGCCGCCGGATCAACGCCCGGTATGTGGGCAATCCATCAATGGACGAGGTCAAGACCAGCCAAAGCCGGGAGCAGTTCTATAAAAACAACGGAATGGATCCAAAGCACCATTTGGTGGGACTGCTGCCGGGCAGCCGCAAGCAGGAGATAGAAATGATCCTGCCGGTGATGCTGCAGACCGCAGTGATGCTCAAGGAAAAGGATCCCGCCCTGCAGTTCGCCCTGGGTCTGGCTCCGGGTATGGACCGGGAGCGGATCGAGGACATGATCGCGGTCTCCGGCCTGGATGCGGCCCTGATCGAAGGGCCGGCCTACAACCTGATGGCTCACTCCCGGCTGCTACTGGTGGCCTCGGGCACGGCCACGTTGGAGGCCGGGATCAGCGGCACGCCGATGATCGTCATCTACAAGACCTCGCCCCTGACCTACTTCATCGGCCGCCGGCTGATCAAGGTCCCGGACATCGGCCTGGTCAACTTAGTGGCCGGAAAGAGGGTGGTGCCGGAGTTCCTGCAGGGCGAAGCCCGGCCCGGGGCGATATTCCTGATGGCCCAGGTGCTGCTGGCCGAGGGCCGTCCGCGGCAGGTTGTGATGGCGGAGCTGGCCAAGATCCGGGATATACTGGGAGAACCGGGAGCAGCCAAACGGGCGGTGGGGGAGATCTACGAAACTATTAGCAAAAAGCAATAATAAGTATTCTGTATCCAGTAGACAGTAGTCAATAAACGGCAACCTCCAAATCCCAAACATCAATTCACAAATCTCAATGAAGATCATAGACCTTCGCTCCGATACGGTTACAAAACCCTCGGCCGTCATGAAGCAGGCCATGTTCAGCGCCCCGCTGGGCGACGACGTCTTCGGCGACGACCCCACGGTCAACAAACTTCAGGCCGAGACCGCCAGACTGCTGGGCAAGCAGGGCGGGTTGTTCGTGCCCTCCGGCACTATGGGCAACCAGATAGCGTTAAAGACCCTGGCCCGGTCCGGGGACGAAGTGATCCTGGACCACGAGTCCCACATCTTCCGTTACGAAGTGGCCGGTGCGGCGGTGATGTCCGGCCTGCAGTTCCATACCATTACCGGACCCGGCGGGATCCTAACCGCAGAGCAGGTCAAACAGGCCATCCGCCCGGAGGACATCCATCAGCCGCAAACCACGGTGGTCTGCTTAGAGAACACCCATAACCGGGCCGGCGGGGTTATCTATCCATTGGACGAGATAAAAAAGATCTCCGCTTTGTGCAAAAAACACAAGATCAGGATGCACCTGGACGGAGCCCGGCTTTGGAACGCCTCCATCGCCAGCGGTGTTTCGCTGAAAGAATATTCCAAATACTTCGACTCGGTGATGGTCTGTTTCTCCAAAGGCCTGGGCTGTCCGGCGGGGTCGGTGCTGGCGGGGGACAGGGAGTTCATTGAAAAGGCTCGGCGCAACCGCAAGATGATGGGTGGAGGCATGCGCCAGGCTGGCATTCTGGCCGGGGCCGGGCTGTATGCGCTTAAGCACAACTTCAAAAGAATGGCCGAGGACCATAAGCGGGCCAAAACATTGGCCCGAATAATATCTCAAATACCAAAAATACAAATCGATTTGGGCAGCGTCCAGACCAACATAGTTGTCTTCGACATCAAACAAACCGGAATGAGATCAGAGCAGGCTATGGAAAAACTGGCCGGGAAAGGCCTGTGGCTGGTGTCTTTCGGGCCCACCCGGCTCAGGGCGGTGACCCATTTGGATGTGGGCGACAAAGACATAAAAACCGCCGGGGCCATAATGCGGAAAATATTCGGCGGGCGCAATAAATAATCATTGCAATTTCACGGATAACTATATATAATAGGTCACTTTTTTCAACCCCTAAAAATCTTTCGAAAGACAGAGATGAAATACAAATCCCAGCAGATATCCCATATCAAAAACACCAAGACCGACGTCAAACCCCTGAAAAGCCTGAAGCTTCACGGGTTCAACAATCTGACCAAGACCCTGAGCTTCAACATGTACGACATCTGCTACGCCAAGAACCAGAAGCACCGGGAAGAGTACATCAAGTACATCGACGAGGAATACAACGCGGCCCGGCTGACCAAGATCCTGAACGAGGTGGCCAACATCATCGGGGCAAAGGTGCTGAACATCGCCCAGCAGGACTACGACCCCCAGGGAGCCAGCGTCACCATGCTGATCTCGGAAGAACACGTCCAGCCGGAGCACATAGACTTTCCCAACGGCACAGCCGAGAACCTGGAACACCAGGACGTGGTGGGGCACCTGGACAAGAGCCACATCACCGTTCACACCTATCCCGAAAGCCACCCCGACAACGGCATCAGCACCTTCAGGGCCGACATCGACGTCTCCACCTGCGGGGTGATCTCGCCGCTGCGGGCCCTGAACTACCTGATAAACTGCTTCTATTCCGACATCGCCATCATGGACTACCGGGTGCGGGGCTTTACCCGGGATGTCTCCGGCAAGAAATATTATATAGACCACAAGATCAACTCTATTCAGAACTACCTCTCCAAGGAACTGGTCAAGGATTATCAGATGGTGGACGTCAACGTTTACCAGGAGAACATCTTCCACACCAAGATGGTGCTCAAGGATTTTGACATCGACGAATACCTGTTCGGCCGGGGCCAGAAAAAACTGCTGGCCTGGGACAAGTTCAAGATCAAGAAACGCCTGCAAAAGGAGATGTACGAGATTTTTTCCGGGGAGAATACGCCCAGGTTCTAAAGGGGTTATAATATGGAGGATCCATAAAAAGGGACTGTGTCAACAGTCCTTTTTTTGTTCCCATGAACAAACCCCAAAATAGTTGTTAATGACAATCTAACTTGATCAGGAAAAGTAGAAAGCGTAAAGCCGGTTTGGCTAAAAAAAGCAGATTTAGCCCGATTATGTTCTTTTCTTTTTGTACCGTCCAAAAGAGAAGAACCAAAAGCCACGCCTTTGGCGGGCCCCGCATTATTAATACTATTGTGGCGGGGGAAAAGCTCGTTCAGCCTACGTAGCAGGCTGCCATATAAAAGCTACTTCGGCGAAGTGGGCTCGCTTAAAACTCTCCAGGCCACGCTTACGCTAAAGCTTCAGCGGGCCCGCGTTGCGCTTCTCGTTGCTGGCGGGCTTGTCTGAACTCGGGCTTTGGCCAAGCCCTCAAACATGCCAGAAAAGCTTTTTCCGCCATCAACTGTGATGCTCACGGATCGTTTTAACGCGACAACCGGGGTCGGTAATTATTGATTCCATGTTTCCTGAGTTGGTCGGATAATCGTTTAGTTGTCTATTGTATTGACAGGCCTAAAATAATTTTGTATAGTAAAGGCATGGCTAAAACAGTTCAACCGTCTTTAATCCTTCGTTCCAAGCTGCAGCTTCCCAGGCCCAAGCCGGAAACCCTAAAAAGGCCGCGGCTGATGGACGCCTTGGGCAACCAACTGGACCGCCGGCTGTTGGTGATCACCGGCGATGCGGGGTACGGAAAAACCACACTGCTTGCCCAGCTCAGCGAAAAGGCCCGCCTGCCAGGAGTGTTTCTTTCACTGGAGCCGGAAGACAGCGACCTGGTGACATTCTATTCCGGCCTGGTCTATGGCCTGGAACGGCTGCAGCCTGGGCTGGCCAGGCGGTGCCGGGGCCTGGTGGACCGGGGCACCGATATAGGAAAGAACCATAGACTGGCCATGGGTACCCTGCTGAACGAGCTGGTGGAGAAACGCAACGAAGAGCTGTTCATCTTTCTGGACGACTACCACTCCCTGTCCGAGGACAGCGGGGTTCATCAGGCGCTGGATTATTTCATCGATCACCTGCCGCCGGATGTCCATCTGGTGATAGCCTCACGCAAGGAACCTCCGCTGCCCTCCCTTCCCAAGTGGCGGGCCAAACGCGACCTGGCCGAACTGAGCCGGGAATCGCTGAAATTCACCGAGGAAGAGATCCGGTCCCTGCTGGAACAGTTTTATAAGATCAGTCTTTCGGAAACAGAGATCAAGGGCCTGGTCCAAAAGACCGAAGGCTGGATCACCGGGGTCCAACTGATACTGCAGGCCGCAGGCCGGGACGGACGTTCGGTGCGGGAAATGCTGAACGCTTATCTGGAGGAACACGGCGGCCTGTTCCGTTATTTTGCCGGGGAGATTTTCAACCGGGAGAAGGAGGGACTGCGTGACTTTATGAAGCGCAGTTCGGTGCTGGAAGTAATGACGTCCGAGTCCTGCCGCTATGTTCTAAAAGTAAATAAACCCGAAGTATGGCTGGAGGAACTGGTCAAGGGCAATCTGTTTGTCACCGCGGATGGCTCCGGGGAATACAGGTATCACAGGCTTTTCCGGGAATTCCTTTATGACCAGCTGACTGACCAGGCCGAGAGGTGCGGGCTCCACATAAGGGCGGCCGAGCACCACGAAAAGAATGGAGAAGCCGCCAAGGCCATCGGGCATTATCTTTCCGCTGACAAGCACCGGGAAGCGGTGCGGCTGATAGACCGTGACCGGGAGCGGCTGATCAACCGGGCCCAGTTCTCCCTGCTCCGCTCCTGGCTGGAGCGCCTGGCCCCGCAGGTCTACGATGAATTTCCCTGGCTTTACGCGGTCCAAGCGGTGCTTTACAAGGAGCAGGGCAAGCTGGAGCAGGCCGAAAACCTTTACCAGCAGGCGGAAAAGCAACTCCAGGGGAAAACGGCCCAAAGTTCTTCCCGGGCCTACGTGCTTTACGAAAAAAGCATCGTTCTGCACCGCAAAGGAGAATCCAAAGAAGCCCTGACGGTTCTTAAGCAGGCCCTTAAATGCTGCTCACCGGAGAACAGCGACCTGAAGACCTCCATTCTGGGTTTTACAGCCCAGGTCTGGCTGGAGGGGCAGGGAAATGCCAGCAAGGCCAAAACCTGTCTGAACCAAGCCCGGAAACTGCTGAAAGGAACCTCCAACAATATGCAGGCGGTTTACATTGAGCAGAAGCAGTCGGTCCTGTGGGAAAGCATCGGGGAAAAGCGCAAGGCCTTCGGCATCTACAAGGGCATAATCGAAATGATAGGCGATAATTACTCCCACCTGGTGGGTTCGTATTTCCACAACGCCGCCAAGGTAGCCCTGGATTACGGCCGTTACGATTGGGCCGGAGAATGCCTGAACAAGGGGTATGCGGTGTGCCTGGGCTACGAGGATATTTTCTCCGAATCCATGCTGGAGTTCGGCTACGGGTACCTGTATCTTTTTAAGGGCCAATGGGACCAGGCCCAAAAACACCTGGAAAGGGCCCACGACATTTTCAAGGAGATGAACTGGACCCGTTCGGTCTGCATTGCGCTCCGCCAGCTGAGCCGTCTTTACCGCTACCGGGGAAATCCGGAGAAGGCCCTGCATTATCTGGAGCTGATGAAACAACAGCCTTTGGGGCCTTTGGACCGGATCGCGATCTTAATGGAACAGGCCCTGATCGACATCCACAAAAAACAGTATCTCCCGGCCCGGGAATCTCTGGACTCCTGTAAAGAGCAGGCCATCAAGTATTTCGGCAAGATGGGGGAGATCATCTGCTATTTGGCAGAGGCGGAAATACAGGCCGGCTTTAAAAAACCCAAAGACGCCGAGCGCTGGCTTCTAAAAGCGGTCAGTCTGTCCAAAAATTACGGTTTTGACGGACTGCTGGCCTGCGAACTCCGGGCCAGTCCCGTCCTGGGACAATTGGCCAAGAAATGTAAGACCGAGAAGGCTTATCTACTGACCATCCCCTCTTTTGGGAACCATGCAGGCAAAGATCCTGCTCCCGAGATATCAGGACTGCGGATAGAACTGCTGGGGCCGCCCAAGATATTATTTGGCGGAAAAGAGATCACCAACGGCATCAGGCGGCAGGCCCAGCAGTTATTCTGCCTTTTGGCTTATCACGGGGAGAGAGGTCTGAGCCGGGACGAGATATTGGAGGCCATGTGGCCCAGGGTCAAGCCCAAACTGGCGGTGGACAATTTTCACCTGGTGATGTTCGAGGTACGGCAGGGCCTGCTGAAAAACATCGGGAGATCCTATGGCAAGGCCATAGTAAAAGAGGGGGGAAGATACCGGCTCGGCCCCGGCCTGCCGGTGAGAACCGATGTCCGGGCCTTTGAGGAGTTATTGGCCGGATCGCGGGAAGCGGAAAAGACCGGGGATGCGGTCACCGCCAAAAAACTTCTGAGCCAGGCACTGTCCCTTAAGAGGGGGGAGCTCTGCCAGGGCTGGACGGAGGACTGGGTGCAGAGGATATCACGCCGGTTGGAGGATCTGCACCAAAAGGCACGGTTAAAGCTGGGGGCCCTGCATCTCCGGGATGGGGAACTGGACAACAGCCTGGAGTGTTATAAACAGGCTATTGACCACAACGAATTATGTGAAGAGGCCTATCGGGGATTGATAAGGATCCACGGGGCGCAGGGCGATCTTAACCAAGCCAAGGCCCTGTTCGCCAAGCTCGAAAAAGCCCTGCGTAAGGAATTGAAGGCGGAGCCTGCCCCCGAAACCATGGAAATTTACCGGACGGTGATGTCTTCCGAGAAATAGGACCTTGTAATCTAACAACTATTTTAAAAGAGCCCGACAGGGGCTCTTTTTTTGTCTCCCAAAACTAAGAAAAAACTAAGAATCGGTGTTATATACTGAACCCTTGTTCAAGGGGACAAAGAGAACGGAGAAGGGAACAGGTTTGCCGTTCCTGGATAAACGATCAGCTTGGAGAACTTAAAATGCCGGATTATCTTCCCCGCCCGGACAGCGTGTTCGACCGATGGGTGGCCGATTTCATAGAATACAGCACCCAGCATAGGTCAGAGCTGGGTCTGACCGACAGCGAAGCCGCCGAACTGCAGAAAGCTAGAAACGCCTGGAGCCAGGCCTTTGTCAGGCACCGGTCGGCCCAGGAGGCGGCCCGGCTGGCCACCGAGGACAAAGAGCAAAAACGGGCGGAAGTTGAGCAGGCCGTCCGCAAGTACGTTCGAGTGATCCAGGCCCGCCCGGCCACCACCAACAAACAGCGGCGGGGTCTGGGGATAAGCCTGAAGCCTGAAGATAGGCAGGAATCTGCGGCGACCGGAGCTGCCGTGTCCATAAGTGAGATAAGCCTGGCCGGGTACTGAAAGTTATTAGTAAAATAATCAGTAAACTAAATTTATAAGGAGGTCACACATGAGAACTTGGAGTAAACTGGCAATGCTGGCGCTGGCCCTGGGCCTGGTAGCACTGCCAGCCATGGCCGACTGGCAGACCGGCACGGTGGGCTTGGGGAACGGCATCAAGAGCGTAGCCGTTGACCCGGTGCGCAACCTGGTATTCTCCGCCGACAGCGGCAGCGGCATGATCAGCGTGACCAATGGAAAGACGAATGCGGTTCAGGGCTGGTGGGTAGGCGCCGGGCCGAACTGCCTGGCGGTCAATCCGATCACCGGCAGGCTGTATGTGGCCACCAACAGTTCCTCTACCGTGGATACGATCATGGTGGTGGATACCCTCGGTTCGGTGGTTGCCAAGCTGGAGGTCAAGAACCACCCCAAGGCGATGGTCTTTGACGCCGATAGCAATTTTCTGTACGTGGCCAATTATGGCAGCGACACCGTGAGCATCTTCAAGAACGAAGCGCTGCTGAGGAACGTAGTGGTTAAGGATCGCCCCCGGGCAATGGTGCTGGACCCGGTGCAGCATTACGTCTGGGTGTCCTACGAGCTTTCCGATTCGGTTACCGTCATCCGTCGCTCGGGTGAACTTACCAATACGCTATGGTCCGGCCGGCGGGCTTACGGCATGGCGGTCTGCGCCTCGGTCAACCGGCTGTATGTGGCCAACACCGACGACGACAGCGTGACGGTATTCGACTGCTGGGGCTATGTCAAGGAAGCCAAGCTTTACTCCGGCGATTATCCGGTATCGGTGGTCTGCGATCCGGCGGCCAAGCAGGCCTATGTGGCCAATATGAGCAGTGGCACGGTAACCGCCGTAAATTGTTCCACCAACACCAGCGCCGGACAGGCTTTGGTCAAACCATTTCCCATTCAGATGGCCATCAACCCGGTCACCAGAAAACTTTACGTGGGCAACGATAACGCCATCCCGGTGCTGATGATCCTGGACTGGCGCAGCGGGGTGGTCCGCGATTCCGTGGTGCTGACCCACGCCCCGGGCCGGATGGCGCTCAACCCGGCCACCAACAGCATTTACGCCGTATTGGAGTGCGGCGCAACCGTCAATGACAGTCTGGCGGTGATCGACGGCTCGGACTATGATACCACCATCGCTGTGGCCAAAAGCGGCACCCAGTTCGCCGCGGTCAACCCCATCACCGGGGACGCCTTCTTCAGCAACAGCAATGCGGACAACGTGACGGTGATCAAGGCCAACGGCGACACCCTGACCATCGCGGTGGGAGACGACCCAAGAATGATCGCCGTTAATCCTATTACCAATAAAGCGTTTGTCTGCAACACCGGAAGCAAGTCGGTATCGGTCATAAATGGCGCCAGCTATTCCGTGGAGAACACCATTACCGTTGATACCCTGCCAACCATCGTGGCTGTCAATCCGCTGACCAACTATGTTTATGTCAACAGTTTTTTGGCCTCGGCCAACCGGCTTAAGGTCATAGACACCAAGCACTGGGACACCACCTCGGTGTTGGTGGGATCCAAACCCTTCTCCATCGCGGTGAACCCGGTTACCAACCGGATCTATGTGGGCAATGACGTAAGCAACACGGTGACAGTGATCGACGGGGCCCGCCATACTGTGATAACCTCTGTTCCGGTCAATCGGCCGTACAAGATAGACATCAACCCCGTGACCAACAAGATCTACGTGGCCAAGCTCCAGACCAGCGGCCAGGTGGCGGTGATAGACGGGGCCACTAACACCAGCACCAATGTGACCGTGGGTAACTGGCCCTCCGGAGTGGCTGTCAACCGGGCCAATAACAAGATCTACGTCACCAACTACAACGACAGCACGGTGACAGAGATCGACGGTCTGACCAACGCCACCAGTACCATCAAGGTGGGCGTTCATCCTGAATGGATCGCGGCCGACCCGGTGACCGGCAAGGTGTTCGTCTCCAACAGCGACGGCAGCAGCCTGAACATAATAGACTGCGCCAGCCGCAGCGTCAAGACCATGGCGGTGCCGGCCGGGCCGAGACAAGTAGTCGTGAATCCGGCCACCGGCAAGGCTTACCTGGCCTGCTATACCGCCGGGCGGGCGGTGGTCTTGGACCAGACCGTGGAACAGGATGTCAAAGTGACTACTTATGACGGCGGCACCACCTGGGCCCACGTTTTCCCGGGAAGCAACCAAAATCGTTCCGTGTCCACCATAAATCACTGGCTTCCCTATAAAACAAAAATCAATAAAGGATTTTTCAGCCTGGCCACCAGCCAGTCATTCTGGAAGTTCGGCGCAAGTAGCTCAAGCAACGACTCCTCTTTGGTGTGGCTGACCGGGAACGGATGGGGATCAGACACGGCAATCTACGGGGATAACGTTTACCGCCGCAGTGCTCTGGAAACCCAAGCCTTCGCCACCAACAACCTGGGTTCAGGAACGCCATTTATTGGCAACATCACCACCGATGTGATGTACCGGCTGGACAATGCTACTCCTACCATCGCCTGGTGGGACAGCCTGGCAGACGACAACGATTCACTGGATGGCTACGGGCCCTATACGGTCAAAGCGGTGATCACCGACTTTTCGGGATTGGACACGGTCTACCTTCACTACAACCCGGCGAAGGCCTACACCGGCATGACCCGGGCCCTGGCCGACACCTTTGTGGGAGTGATCCCTGCCCAGATCCTGGCTTACGGCGATACGGCAGCCCTGTCCTACATGATAGAGGCACAAGACCATGCGCAAAATCCTTATGGCACCTTCAATTACTCAGCTACCAGCCAGCGGGTGATCCATCTCCGCAACCTGACCGGAGTGGATGGCAACCCAACTGATCCGGCCCTACCCAAGACCTTCGCCCTGCAGGCGGCCTATCCCAATCCTTCCCACGGTCAAGCTGTCCTCAAATACCAATTGCCCAAAGCTTCAAATGTCCAGCTTCAGGTATACAACGTGGCCGGGCAATTGGTGAAGACTATAAACGAAGGACAGAAGCCGGCGGGGTACCACCAGATAGGCTTGAAGGACAATGTTATGGCCAATGGAATCTACTTCTATAAATTAACAGCAGGGGAATTCAGCGCCACCAAAAAACTAGTGGTTCTAAAATAGGGCAACTCGTAACAAGGAGCGGCCGAGCTATACAGCCGCTCCCATAATTATTTTAGGAACAATAAGCAAAGGAGAACACCAATGAAGTCTTGCCGTAAATTATTCTTGCTGGCGCTGGCCGTGGTCACACTGGCGGCTATTCCGTCTTCAGCCGACTGGCACACTGCCACGGTGGGTGTGGGTGAGAGCGGTACTTACCCGATGATGGCCATCGATCCGGTGCGTAATCTTACCTTTACGGCCAACACGCCGTCGAACACCATCACCGTTGTAAACGGCCGCACCAACCAGGTCCAAACCTGGTTTCCCGGACAGAATCCCCGGTTCCTGGCGGTCAATCCCGTCACCGGCAAATTGTATGTATCCATCAACGGTTCAGCCACAAATGATACGGTGGTAATTTTCGACACCACCGGGACCATAATAAAAAAAATGCCGGTCAAGAAAGAGCCCTGGTCGATGGTGGTCGATTCCGACAATGACCGGCTGTATGTGGCCAACAGCGGCAGTGATACCATCAGCATCTTTGCCAGCGATACTTTGTGGCTATCATACCCGGTCAATGATGGACCGGCGCACCTGTTTTTAAACCCGATTAACCATGCCCTATTCATTACCTATGGAAACTCCAACAGCGTCGGAACCCTTAACCTGGGCCAGTACAGCATCATGCACATTACCACCGGACAGCGGGCGATCGGTCTGGCCATCAACGCCGCAGCCAACAAGGTCTATGTGGCCAATGCCCTTGAGGACAGCGTCACAGTGATTGATTGTGCAATAGTTCCGCCGGAGGCGATCAAAAAAATCAAAGTGGGCGACTATCCGATGTCGGTGGTGACCGATCCGGGGGCGAAGACAGTTTATGTGGCCAATAATCTGGGCGGTACGGTCACCGCCATCAATTGTTCGACCAATGCCGTGGTCAGCGATGTCCCGGTAAAATTAGGCCCCGACCTGATGGCCATCAACCCATCCACCGGAAAACTTTACATTACCCATGGCATGACTGACAACATTGTGACGGTGCTCGACTGGAAAAGCGGCCTGCGCGACTCAGTGGTATTGGGCCATGCTCCAAGCACGCTGGCCCTGAACCCGGCCACCAACAAGATATATGTGCGCGTGGAGGCCGGTAACCCCGACAGCCTGGCGGTGATCGACGGCTCGGACTTTGATACCACCATCACGGCCTCCAAGAGCGGCACCCAGTTCGCCGCGGTCAACCACATCACAGGCGACGTCTTCTTCAGCAACAGCAGCAGCGACAATGTAACCGTGATCAAGGCCAACGGGGACACAATGACCATCGTGGTGGGCGACGATCCAAGGATGATCACGGTGAATCCTCTGAGCAACAAGGTGTTCGTCTGCAACTTCGCCAGCAAATCAGTTTCGGTGATCAACGGCGCCAGCTACTCAGTGGAGCGAACCATAACAGTGGATACCCTGCCCACCATAGTGGCGGTCAATCCCCTGACCAACTATATCTACGTTAACAGTTTCTTTGCCTCGGCCAACCGGGTCAAGGTAATAGACGGGAAGGACTGGGACACCACCTCGGTGCTGGTGGGATCCAAGCCGTTCTCCATCGCAGTAAATCCAGCCACCAACCGCATCTATGTGGGCAATGATGTCAGCAATACGGTCACGGTGATAGACGGGGCGAGCCACACGGTGCTAACCTCGGTTTCGGTCAACCGGCCGTACAAGATAGACATCAATCCGGTGACCAACAAGATCTACGCGGCCAAGCTCCAGACCGGGGGCCAGGTAGCGGTGATAGACGGGGCCACTAACACCAGCACCAATGTGACCGTGGGCAACTGGCCGTCCGGGGTGGCGGTGAACCGGGCTAACAACAAGATCTACGTCACCAATTACAACGACAGCACCGTGACCGAGATCGACGGAGCCACCAACGGCACCAGCACCATCAAGGTGGGGGTACATCCGGAATGGATCGCGGCCGACCCGGTGACGGGCAAGGTCTTCGTCTCCAACAGCGACGGCAGCAGCCTGAGCATCATAGACTGCGCCAGCCGCAGCGTCAAGACCATGACTATGCCGGCGGGACCCAGACAGGTGGTTGTGAATCCGGCCATCGGCAAGGTATACCTGGCCTGCTACACCGCCGGTCGGGCGGTGGTTCTTGATCAGGTCGTGGAGCAGGATACAAAAGTAACCACCGATGACAACGAGGCCACCTGGAAATATATTTTCACTGGAAACAGCAAAAACCAGGTAGTGACCTCAACCAACCATTGGACCCCGTACAATACGACCATAAGCGAAGGAGTTTTCTGCTTGGCCACAAACCAATCGTTCTGGAAGTTCGGGACGTACTCCTCCAGCACCGATTCTTCGCTGGACTGGCTGACCGGAAATGACTGGAGAGCCGACACCGCGATCTACGGCGACAATGTTTATCTTCGCGGAGCGTTGGAGACCCAGTCGGCCACGACCAATAATTTGGGCGCAGGAACGCCTTTTATGGGTAATATCACAACCTATGTGATGTACCGAATAGATTATGCAGCTCCGACCATCGCCTGGTGGGACAGCCTGGACGCCGATAATGATTCGCTGGATGGCTATGGGCCTTATACGGTCAAAGCGGTGATCACCGATTTTTCGGGGGTGGATTATGCAACATTATACTATCAAATGTCTGGCAAATCATGGCCTTCAGTGGCTATGACCAGGGCTGCTGCGGATACTTTTATTGCAGAAATACCAGCCCAAATAGTTACGGAAGGCGATACCGCGGTGATGTCGTATATGATCGACGCAGGTGATCATGCCAATATTGCCATTAACAGCAGCAATACGATTTCATCAAATATCCGCTCCTTCCGCCTCCGCAACCTTACCGGAGTGGAGGGCAACCCAACCGATCCGGCCCTGCCCAAGATCTTTGCCCTGCAGGCGGCTTACCCTAATCCATCGCGCGGTCAAACTGTCATCAAATACCAGTTGCCCAAAGCATCCGATGTCCGGCTTCAGGTCTACAATGTGGCCGGGCAATTGGTGAAGACCATCAACGAAGGACAGAAGCCGGCCGGGTATCACCAGGTCAAAATTAACGACAATACCATGGCTAATGGCATCTATTTCTACCAGCTTAAGGCAGGGAATTTCAGCGCCACCAAGAAACTTCTGATAGTCAAATAAACCGGAACTCAGACCAAAAAGGGACTGTGAAAACAGTCCCTTTTTTATTTTGCATTTTTTAATGGATAGTGCTATAATATTTTTGCAATATACCATAAAGGAGCGCCCATGAAAAAGCTGAAAAAGATCACCTCGGCTGCGGCCATGGTGGTGATGGCCATCTGTCTCTACACTTTTCTGCTGGGCAACGGGGTGTTTCAGGGAAAGTTCAGCAACGACGGGATGTCCTGGTATTTTTTGGCCAAGGGCATTTACTGCTCTTTAACAATGTACCTGCTGGCCCTGGTGCTGGAGATGCTCCACGAACGGAAGGACAAAAACTGAATACCAACTACCGCGGCCTTTCCCGCGAAACACGCAAAAATCGCTAAATATTGATGGTTTAAATTAAAAAGTATTTCGCGTATCTTTCGGCGCCGCACAGGACAAGTTTTGCGGGTAGAGATGCCAACTAATGGCAAAAAACATCATCATATAAATCTTCACAACAGGCAGGTGAATCATGAAAAGCGCAAAGACCAAGATCAAAGCCAAGCCCAAGATCAAAAAAGCCGTCAAAACGGTGAAGAAGAAAACTCCGGCCAAGAAGCCGACCCTCAAAGTGGCTGTCCAGCCCAAGAAGCAGGATCTGTTCACCACTCTCAAGGAATGGGACAACACCTGCGTCCAGCCGATGCTGGCCAAGTACCCCGAGCGCAAGAAGCAGTTCCTGTCCACCTCGGGCGACGAGGTCAAGCGGGTTTACACCCCCTGCGAGACCGAGGGCCTGGATTACCAGAAAGATCTGGGCTTCCCCGGCCAGTACCCCTATACCCGGGGCGTCCAGCCCACCATGTACCGGGGAAAGTTCTGGACCATGCGCCAGTACGCCGGCTTCGGCGATGCGGCCGAGTCTAACAAGCGCTACAAGTATCTTTTGGCCCAGGGCCAGACCGGGCTGTCCATCGCCTTTGACCTGCCCACCCAGATCGGCTACGACTCCGACGACCCCATGTCCGCCGGCGAGGTGGGCAAGGTGGGCGTGGCCATCGATTCTTTGGCCGACATGGAAATATTGTTCGACGGTATTCCATTGGACAAGGTCTCCACCTCCATGACCATCAACGCCCCGGCCGGGGTACTGCTGGCCATGTACGTGGCGGTGGCCGAGAAGCAGGGGGTAAAGGCCGACCAGCTTAACGGCACCATCCAGAACGACATTCTAAAGGAATACATCGCCCGTGGCACCTACATCTTCCCCCCCACGCCCAGCATGCGGCTGATCACCGACATCTTTGAATACTGCGCCAAGCAGGTGCCCAAGTGGAACACCATCAGCATCTCGGGCTATCACATCCGCGAAGCCGGTTCTTCCGCCACCCAGGAAGTGGCCTTTACCCTGGCCGACGGCATCGCCTACGTCCAGGCGGCCATCGCCTCGGGCCTGAGCGTGGACGACTTCTCCTCGCGCCTTTCGTTCTTCTTCAATTCGCACAACGATCTTTTGGAAGAGGTGGCCAAGTTTAGGGCCGCCCGCCGGATCTGGGCCCGGATCATGAAGGAAAGGTTCAAGGCCCAAAAGGCCTCGTCCCAGATGCTGCGCTTCCATACCCAGACCGCCGGCAGCACCCTGACCGCCCAGCAGCCGGACAACAACATCATCCGGGTCACCATCCAGACATTGGCCGCGGTTTTGGGCGGCACCCAGAGCCTGCACACCAACTCCCGCGACGAGGCCCTGGCCCTGCCCACCGAGGATTCGGTCCGCATCGCCCTGCGCACCCAGCAGATAGTGGCCCACGAGTCCGGCGCAGCCGATACCGTTGATCCCCTGGCCGGCTCCTATTACGTGGAGGCCCGGACCAGCGAGATAGAGAAGGCAGCCCTGGAATACATCGCCAAGATAGACAAGCTGGGCGGGATGGTGAAGGCCATCGAGAAGGGCTATGTCCAGAAAGAGATCCAGGACAGCGCCTACCGCTACCAGAAGGACGTGGAGGCCCAGGAGCGGATCGTGGTCGGGGTCAACAAATTCACGGTAAAGGAAGAGGCTCCCAAGAATCTGCTGAAGGTTTCCCAGGCGGTGCAGGACGCCCAGATGAAGCGGCTGGCCGAGATGAAGGCCAAGCGTGACAACGAGGCGGTAAAGAAGGCGCTGGGCGAGATCCACCGGGCTGCCCACGGCAGCGAGAACCTGATGCCCTTCATCGTGGACGCGGTGCGGAAGTACGCCACGCTGGGAGAGATCTGCGGAGTGCTGAGAGAAGTGTTCGGGGAGTACCAGGAATCGGTGGTACTGTAAAGCAAAAAACAAAAGACACCCCTCTTGTTCTCCCCTTATTAGGGGAGAGGTCTGCGCACCAAGTCCCCTCTTGGGGAAGAGGGGAGCAAGGGGTGTGTCCTGATATATGAAACCATACTACCTAACCACCGGCCTGTTGTGCGTCAGCAACATCTTCATGACCTTCGCCTGGTACGGGCACCTTAAGAACATGTCCGGGCGGTCGTGGTTCTTGGCCGCTTTGGTCAGCTGGGGCATCGCCCTGTTCGAGTACTTAGTGCAGGTGCCGGCCAACCGCATCGGCTACAAGGTGATGAACGTGGGCCAGTTGAAGATCCTGCAGGAAGTGATCACCTTAAGCGTGTTCGTGCCGTTCTCCATTTTGTATCTGCGGGAGAAGCCCAGCCTGGATTACCTGTGGGCCGGGTTGTGCTTGCTGGGCGCGGTGTTCTTTTTGTTTAGGGCGAAATTGTTTGGGACCTAAGTCCCCTCTCGAGAGGGGAACGAGGGGTGTGTGGCGGGCACCCGGTTATGACACACCCCTATCACCCCCTCTTATTAGAGGGGACTTTGGAAGCGCCAAGAACATAACCTATTGTAAAAGCATCTAACAACATTCAAGTCCTATGACCGACGCACTCATCCTTCTGGCCCTGCTCATCGGACTGGAACTGGTCCTGGGCGTGGACAACATCCTGGTGATCTCCATCTTCGTGGGGCGGCTTCCGGCCGGAGAGCGCAACAAGGCCCGCCTGCTGGGCCTGGCCTTTGCCCTGCTGGCCCGGGTCGTGATGCTGGTCATTCTGCTTTGGCTGGCCAAACTTACCAACCCGCTGTTCCTTAACCTTTCGGTGCGGGACCTGATCCTGCTGGCCGGGGGCATGTTCCTGCTGTACAAGGCGGTGACTGAGATCCACCACACCGTGGAGTTGAAGGAAGAACAGCATCGGGAGAAAAAAGCCAAGCAGGCCTTTGCGGCGGTGATCACCCAGATAGTGCTTTTGGACATAGTGTTCTCCATAGACTCGGTGGTGACGGCCATCGGGCTGACCAGCCAGCTGTGGGTGATAATTGCGGCGGTCATCGTCTCCTTTGCCGCCATATTGTTCGCGGCCAAGCCCATCGGGGATTTCATCCTGGACCGGCCCACTTTGAAGATCCTGGCCCTGTCGTTTTTGATCACCATCGGGATCACCATTTTCATGGAGGGGATGCACAAGCACGTGCCCAAGGCCTATATTTACCTGCCGATGGGCTTTGCCCTGCTGGTGGAGATGCTGCAGCTGAGGTATGAGCATAATAAGAAGCGGAAGGTGCCGGAGGCTACTTGAAACTGATAGTTTCCAAGTCCCTTCTTGGGGAAGAGGGGAACAAGGGGTGTGTCCATAGGAGCAGCAAGGTTTTTTATAAAACAAATATTTTGTCATATAAACTAGGAGCATTCACATGCCAAACAAGATCCGCATCCTCATCGCCAAGCCCGGCCTGGACGGGCACGACCGCGGCGCCAAGTACATCGCCCGGGCCCTGCGCGACGCCGGGTTCGAGGTGATCTACACCGGCCTGCGCCAGACCCCGGAGGCCATCGCCGCCGCCGCCGTCCAGGAGGACGTGCAGTGGGTAGGGCTGTCCTGCCTGTCCGGGGCCCACAATTCCCTGTTCCCCCGGGTGGTCCAGTTGCTAAAAGAAAAGAACGCCCCGGACATCAAGGTCTTCGGCGGCGGGGTGATCCCGGCCGACGACATCCCGGGACTGAAGGCCGCCGGGATCAAGGAGATCTTCACTCCCGGGGCCTCGTCCCAGCAGGTGGTGGATTACATCAACCAAAATTAGTTTTACCACAAAAAAGCACAAAGGGCACACAATAAATCTGTAAGGGTGATTGATCAATCGCGCGAAGTTTCCAATTTGCCCGTAACGATTTACAAGTTACCATTTAAGGGGAACCGTGGATATCAAGGCCCGGCCCAATCACAAAATATATATAAAAGCCCTCAGGGCCATGAGCCCCGAACAGAGGCTGGCCAAGGCCTTTGAGCTGTCGGATTTTTCCCGCCGGCTTTTCCAGGACGGCCTAAGACGGCGGTTTCCCGGCATGTCCGAGCCGGAACTGCACCGGCTAATGCTAAAAAGGCTGAATAAATGTCACAACAGGAACTATTAAAAAAGGCCGCCGGGGCTTTGGAAGCAGCCGGGATCCCCTATATGCTCACCGGCTCCACGGTCTCCAGCATGCAGGGAGAGCCCCGGGCCACTCATGACATAGACATGGTGGTCGTGGTTAGCCAGAAACAGCTCTCGGAACTGGCCGCCGTGTTTGCCGCTCCGGATTATCATTATGATATCATGGCCGCCCAAGCAGCCGTCTCGGCCCGCAGCATGTTCAATGTCATCGAGACGGCCAGCGGAGACAAGATAGATTTTTGGTTATTGACCGAAGATCCGTTTGACCGGGAACGTTTCGCCCGGCGGCGGCGGGAGGAGGTTTTCGGGTTCCCGGTTTACGTTTCCAGTCCCGAGGATACCATTATGATGAAACTCCGTTGGGCCAAACTTTCCGGCGGCAGTCAAAAGCAGTTTCAGGACGCCCTCAGGGTCTACGAAGTGCAGGGGGCAAGCCTGGATGAGAGTTATATCGGGAAATGGGCGGCGGTTTTGGAGGTTGGTGATATGTGGCGACAGATAAAAGAACAGGCGGAACCGGTATAAAATGGCGTTACCTGCACTTTCCCGGCAGGTGGATTGCAGAAACAAGAACTTATCCTTCGGTTTGTTTGGTAACAAGCCTTTCCTTCGAAGGAGCTTCGGCAGACTAAGCCGGGTAGTATAGGGCAAGTAATAGGGTGATCTTTAAGGCGGTGGTGTCCCTTCGATTCGCAGGGCATTGTTAGCGGTTCACAAGGATCAAATTAAAAACCGGACAAAAAATAAAAGAGGCCGTGGATATCCATGGCCTCTTTTATTCTGCAATAACGTTTACCATGCAAGGACACACAAACACGACCAGGCCAGCTAATCTTTCTGTTGGCGGGCATTGCAACAATTACATGACAGATGTGTTTTCCGAAAGACTAAATAGCATGATCATGGACCACTAAAATATCATCACCAAGGGCTATAACAACTCGTACCATAAGGCTTTATGTGACTGGTTGTCTCCTGGCATACGCTTTGCTTAATATAAATGGAGAAAGGATATTAAGCAAATAATAACGTACGGAGGCCAACCATGAAAAGCATTCTTTTGATTCTATTTTTTGTTCTGGCGATATTGACCGGACAAACCATAGCCCAAAGTGCCGGAAGCGATGTTCCGGTATCTCTTAGCTATGCTGATTTGGCCTCAGCCGGAACGATTCCGGTCAAACCGGCGGAAGATGTTTTTTCCCGTAGAGATGAAAACGCCGCCAACTATCAGGCTCAAAGCCAGAAACCAGTGGCTGCGATAGTTGGTATCCAGCCGGAAGCGCTTAAGAATGAAACCGTGATCCTGTTCCGGGTCAACGGCGCAACGGGCAGTGAAACGGCGGTGCGGTTATGCATCTTTGATCCGGCGGGTTGCGAAGTGGCGGTGCTGGTAGACGATCTGCTGGAGCCCGACAGTTATCAGGTAAGGTGGGACGGACGGGACGGCAGCGAACGCCTGGTTTCCAACGGTCTTTACTTTACGCGGCTATCGGCAGCCGGCCTGGTGGTCACCCAAAAAATGACAGTAGACAGATAGTACGATAGCCAGCCAGAAGCCCCGATCATCTTCGGGGCTTCTTTTTTTTGATTTATGTTGAAAATGCGGAGGATATCTGTTATTATTTGATGAACTGAAAATCAAAATACACATGAAAGAACTGGCCGGTAAAATAATCAGCGGAGACATCCGCTCCATAGCCCGGGGCATCACCGTGATCGAGAACGACGATGCCGGGTCGGCCCTGCTATTGAAGGAGCTTTACCGGCATACCGGGAAGGCCTACCTGATAGGCATCACCGGGCCGCCGGGCGGCGGCAAGTCAACTTTGGTTGACAAGCTGATCAAGCTTTACCGGGGACAAAAGAAAAAGGTCGGGGTGCTGGCGGTGGACCCCTCCAGCCCATTCTCCGGCGGGGCCATTCTGGGCGACCGGGTAAGGATGCAGCAGCACGCCACCGACGGCGGGGTCTTCATCCGCTCCATGGGCAGCCGCGGGCATCTGGGCGGGCTGGCCCTGGCCACCACCGACGCCGCCAAGATACTGGACGCCGCCGGGTACGACATCGTGATCTTCGAGACGGTGGGCATCGGGCAGTCCGAGGTGGAAGTGGCCGGCCGGGTGGACACCACGGTGCTGGTCACAGTCCCCGGCCTGGGAGACGACGTCCAGGTGCTGAAGGCCGGGACCATGGAGATCGCCGACATCTTCGCGGTCAACAAGGCCGACCGGGAGGGGGTGGAGCGCTGCGTGATTGAGCTGGAGCAGCTGCTGTCGGTAAAGGAGATGGACCAAAGCACATTTCTACCGCCCATCCTGCAGCTGGTGGCCAAGGAGAACCAGGGGGTCAAGGAATTGGCCGCGGCCATAGAAAAGCACCGGGAATACCTGATGAACGAAGGCCGGCTGGAAGCCAAGCGCCGGGCCCGGGTCAAGGACGAGGTACACAACATCATCACCAACCGGCTGGACAAATGGGCCCGGGCCAAACTGACCCACGACATGGAGACCAGGGAGAACCTGGAGGAATTGTACCAGAAGAAGACCGATCCATACTCGGTGGCCCTGGAGATCATCAATCAGCTGGGCATAGAAAAACCCTGAAAGAAGGTTGAGGCCCAATGAACCCATGGCTTGATCTGATACTGCTGGCCGTCACGGCTTTATTGTTCCGGCATTTTTATATTTTAAGCCTGAGACCGGACGGGAATGCAGTTGAACCGGAAAGGGGCTGGCGCAGCCGCGCCGCCCAGTACCGGTTCTTTTCTTTGATCCTGCTGGCGGCACATCTGTTCCTTTTCTTTTCCTGCCGTCATTGCCCGCTGTCCCTGAAATGGCTGGAAAAACTGCCCTGGCCCTCCGCCCTCTCTTCTCTGGTTGGTTTCATCCTGCTGTTCCCAGCCGCCTACCATCTTTGGGGCGGGCTTAAGGCAGCCGGCCGCAAAAGTATTTTCCCCGGCCCCGGCCCCTCCTTGTTCGGGGGTATCTACCTAAAACTGCGCCATCCCCAGTTCCTGGGCCTGCTGTTATTCTTGATGTCCGCCGCGCTTCTTTCCAATTCCCCGGCGATGCTGACGGTCTCCATAGTTTGGGTTTTCATCATCCGTTCTCTGATCAAGGCCGAAGACAAAGGACTGGAAGCGGAACTGGGAGATGTTTACAGGGAATACCGTAATAATACCGGAGCCTTCATCACCATCGAAAGATCGCCGAAGCATCACCAATTGACCCACTGTCTGAATTGCAGGGAGGGGCTTAAGGGAGAGTATTGCTATAAGTGCGGCCAAAAGGGGACCGAGATCGACGTGCCCATTGGCGAGGTGATCCAGGAGTTCTTAAGGGACGAGCTGAAGATAGACGCCCGGCTGGGCCACACCATCATTCCCCTGCTTTTCAAGCCCGGCCTGCTCACCGCCGACTACATCGCCGGCCGCCGGGTCCGCTACGTGCCGCCGCTAAGGATGTATGTCTTCATCAGCTTGGTGATGTTCTTTCTTCTGGCATTAAGCAGCCGTCACGTGGACCTGGGAAAGATCATCACCACCGCTGAACAGGAGGCCGACAGCACCGGGGCCGTCTCTTCCGCGGACAGCGTCTCCCAAGTGTTAAAGGAAGCCGGCATCGGTGATTCTCTGATCACAAGGGTTTTGAAGCGCCATGAGATCGTTGATCCAAGTCTGACCAAGGATGGAGAAGGATCACAGCCGGCAGCTTCCGGTCTTTCCCTGCATTTAACGGATTCCACCGAAGCCCCAGGCGACACCACGGGTTTCCTCCATCGCTTTGAGAAAGCGGCCGAGCATGGCTGGGAAAAGGCCAAGGAAGACCCGGAAAAGGTGATGGAGCTGGCGGTGGAAAAATTCGGGCACATAATGTTCCTGCTGCTGCCGATCTTTGCCCTGCTGTTAAAGCTGCTTTACCTCCGGAGGGGCCGTTATTTCATGCAGCACCTGATATTCTCCCTGCACTTTCATGCCTACGTGTTCTTCGTTCTTTCGATCATCCTGACCATCAATCTCTGGGGAGGCGGGTTCCTGAAACAGCACGCGGACTACCTTTTCTGGCTGTTGCCGTTCTACCTGCTGCTGGCCATGAAAAGGTTCTACGGCCAGGACCTGGGAAAGACCGTGGTCAAGTTCCTGCTGTTGTCCTTCAATTACGGGATCATATTCGTGCTGGGGGTGGCGCTGGCCTTCGTCTTTTCCCTGATGTCGCTGTAGTGACGGGTAAAGACGGAAATACTCATCGCAGATGGAACAGAGTTACGCAGAAGGACTATCGAGCTTGCTCAGGAAAAGTAGAATGAAAACAGTGGATTTGTTTATAACGTAATATAACCCCTGTTATGTTCTTTTTCTTTTTTGTACCGCCAACTAATAAAAAGAACCAAAAAGAAAAAAGCTCGTTCAGCCTACGTAGCAGGCTGTCATATAAAAGCTACTTCGGCGAAGTGGGCTCGCTTAAAACTCTCCGGGCTACGCTTACGCCCTGCCTACGCAAAGCTTCGGCGGGCAAGCAAGGATTCAGCGGGCCCGCGTTGCGCTTCTCGTTGCTGACGGGCTTGTCTGAACTCGGGCTTTGGCCAAGCCCTCAAACATGCAGACAAGCTTTTTCCGCCATCAACTGCGATGCTCACTGATCGTTTTAACGCGACATGCTAGGTTTGGCACCAAGTGTTTACCCAGTATTCGGAGCTAATTGGATAAGTATTTTACACAGATTCATCAGCATCAAATGGACCATGCACCGTGCCGGAATACATTCTACATAAAGATCAAGAGTGGACTCTGGCAATAGCCGGGGGGAAAGGCGCCAGCCTGCAGCGGCTGCTCCGGGCGGGCTTCAAAGTCCCCCCGTTTTTTTGCATCTCCACCGCCGCCTATGACCGGTTCATGGCGGAAAACGGGATCAAGGAACTGACCGCTTCCGTCAAGCCGGAGGAAGCCGGGACGGCCGTCGGAAACAAGATAGTGAAATCACCATTTCCCGCAGCCATCCATGATGGAATATCCCTGGCCATGGCCGGACTGGCAAAGCAGAGCCCGGCGGATCGATCCCTGGCCGTGCGTTCCTCGGCCACCTGCGAAGACCTGCCAAAGCTTTCCTTTGCCGGCCAGCACGATACATTTCTTAGTGTAACAACCGAGTCCGGTGTGCTGGAGGCCGTCAAAAAGTGCTGGGCCTCGCTCTGGTCCGGCAGGGCGTTAGCTTACCGGCAGGCCACCGGAACAGACGGTGCCGGGGCCGGCATGGCGGTGCTGGTCCAGCTGATGGTCAAGGCCCAAAGTGCAGGGGTGATCTTCACCACCGACCCGGTCAGCAGTAGAATAGACCAGATGCTGATCAACGCCGTCCAGGGCCTGGGCGACAAATTGGTCTCGGGACTGATCTCCCCGGACGAATACACGGTTGACAAGACCGATGGCAGGATCACCCAGCGCTTGTCCGGCAAGGATTCCGTGCTGTCCGGTGAACAGATCAAAGAACTGGCCGGCCTGGCCCGGCAGCTCGAAGCCCTGTTCGGCGCGCCCCAGGACATAGAATGGGCCCATGACGGAAAGCTGTTCTGGATACTGCAATCCCGCCCCGTCACTTCAGTCTCGTCCCCGCCGGCCCTGCCGGACGTGCAGTGGGGCAACCCGGTCAACCAAAAGCTGGCGCAGGGCCGGGTCATCTTCTGGTCCAACTGGAACACCCGGGAGAACATGGCCTATCCATTAAAGCCCCTGGCCTGGTCCTTCTTCAACGACCTGCTGGTGCCGGTGATCGGTAACGTGCTGTACGGGGCCAAGCCCGGCTCGGTCCTTTCCCAATACAGCCAGTTTGTGGACCTGGTCAACGGCCGGGCCTACTGGAACATGTCGATGCTGGCGGGGCATCCTCTGGCCGGGCGGATGATCATGCCGCACCTGGACAAGCTGGATCAGGAAGCGGCCACGGCCTTTTCCGAACTGCAAAAGCGCGGTGATTTTGTCCCGGCCAAGATACCGCTGCCCCGGCATCAGTTGATCCTCCCGCTGATAAAGGGTTTTGCAACCTTCATTTCATTTCCCTGGCTGGCCTCGCCCCGCTGGATAGAAAAACGATGCCAAAGATTTCTGGTGCAGGTAAAGGAGTATGTGGAACTGCCCCTGGAAAAGATGTCCATAGGGCAAATGCTGGAACAGGCCCGGCTCTATGCGGATATAATCTCCAGGTTCGCCTTTCCCCTGCTGGTGGTGGCCAGCAAATCCTTGGCGGGTCTTTGGGTAATAGATAAGCTGATAAAAAAATGGCCGGACCTGAAAAGCGCCGGCCTGCTGGCCGGGATCCCGGGCAACAAGACCACCGAAACGGCGCTGGAGCTTTACAAACTTTCTTTGGCTCCGGAAGAAGTAAAAAATATCTTTGCCGGGTCCGACTTCGTCAATATTCATGACGTGCACCGGGTCCGCCGGGAACTTGACCAAAGCCAGGCCGGCCGGGAGTTCCTGAAAAGGATCACCGCCTTTCTGGAAGAATACGGCCACCGGGGCTCCAAGGACCTGGACGCGGGCCATCCCAGCTGGAAGGAAGATCCCACCTACATCTTTGCCATGCTCAAGGGTTACATGGGCCTGGGGCCTGAGGACCATAATCCCCTGGAGCAATTCCAAAAGGCGGTGGCCGGGCGGTTGGCGCTGGAGGCTGAGATCCGTTCCCGGCTGTCCTCCATAAAGCGCCGGGTATTCGATTGGGCGCTGAAGATGGTGCACGATTTTCTGCCCTGGAGGGAGAACGAGAAATTCTACGGGGTCAAGGTGTTTCCCGGCAGCCGCCGGATAATCGCCGAGATCGGCCGGCGCTACCTGCAGGCCGGGCTGATCGCAGGACCGGAGGACATATTTTTCCTGACCATACCGGAGATCGAACGGCAGGAAAAGGGACAGGGACTGGAACCTGCCCAGATGAAGACCTTGATAGCCGGGCGCCAGGCCCGCTGGCAGAAACAGGCGGACAGCCCGGGAGAGTTCATCATCCGCAGCGACGGAATAAGGGTATTTGGATTGACAACCCCGGCAAAAGAGGGTAAAATATTAAAGGGCGTGGCGGCCTCCGGCGGCCGGGTCACAGGCATTGCCCGGATCATCCGGGACCCTTCGCAGGCCCACAGATTCCGGAAAGGCGAGATCCTGGTGGCGCCGTTCACCGAGCCGGGCTGGGCCCCGTTGTTCCTACTTTCCAAGGCATTGGTGATGGAAGTGGGCGGAAGCATCTGCCACGGGGCCATCGTGGCCCGGGAGTACGGTATACCGGCGGTTGTGGGGGTGAAGGGGGCGACAGCTTTGATAAAAGACGGCGATATGATCACGGTGGACGGGGACGCTGGCGAAATTATTCTGTCTTAGTTTGAGAAAAAATCTGATTTAGAGCTATTGTTGAATGCGAATAAGCACGGATACTAACTGACTGTGAGAAATACAAGAAGCTGAAGTTGCCAAGGTAAAAGAAAGGTAATATTATATGGCCTGGGACCTTACTAAAAAGAAGATCGAAGAATTAGCGTTAAAATATAATATATTGCCAATACTTATTGGTATTGTATTGTGTGTTACGGTTTTCTTTTTTATAATGCACTATCTCACATTGTCATTTAGAGAAACAATATTTAACAATTGGTTTATTATTATTAGTTCTTCAATAATGATAATATGTATAATAATTAATTTACTGTTGAAAGCAAAATTATTTGTTAAAATATTATTAGGGTTAGCGATTTTCATTCCATTGGGAGGGCTTTATTTTGGCATATATAGTGTGCCATTGAACAAACGTTATATTACAGTCACTATTACAAATTTTAAACCAGTCAGTTCTAATGTAGTTGATGATGCTAATAATTTAACGTATGCCATATCAGATATAATTGGCAAAATACAGGATGAAAAAATACCGATAAGAATTAATAAAGTTAAATATTGTGTCGACGGGGCTAACCAAGAAGAGAGAAGAAAGAATGCAGTAGATTTGTGCAAGAGTATTATAGGTAGGGGCAATATTATTATTTGGGGTGATATTTGGAAGGATGAAAACCAATTACAAATAAAACCGTACATTACCTGCGCAAATCCATTTAATGGAATAAATTTTAAAAATGCTAATGGAGAACGAATTTATACTAGTTACGGTCCGAATTATTTGTCGTTTAAAAAACAGGTGTGTGACTCAATAACGGAATTATTGTATTTTGTGTTGGGTGTGGCATATTTTAATGACAACCACATTTTGGAAGCGCTGAATCTATTTGATAAATCAGACATTGTTTCCAAATACTATTATAAAGGGTTATGCTATGACCAACTTGCTGATACTCAAAAGCCATTTACAAATTATAGTAATGCTATTGCTTGCTATGATAGTTTTATTGCTTTGGCCGGTCAGGATGATACTTTATGGGTTAATGCAAAATTGAATTCCGCGAATGCGAAACTGTCAGCTAGGTGCTATTACGATAGAAATGTATATTTCAATATGACGCGAAGCGTATATAATGACTATGTATTTATAGCAGACAAAGTAAAAAGCCCATTAGATTTATTTATTACTGCTAATAATATGTCGGTAGTAGCTTCCGATTTGTACAGTAAGTATAATGACACAAACGCCATCAATACATCTATGAAGATATTAGACTCGACAGTAAATATATTAGAAAAAACGCATTTTAGAAGATATATACCATATTGTTACTTTAACTCTGGAAGACATTGGAATGAGCGGATGTTGAAAAACGGCAACCAAAATAATGTGTGTTATAATAATGCAAGAGCGTATTTGAAGAAATATGAAGCACTACAGGACAAAAATGATACCTTGATGAATAGTGCCTACTATAGTAATATAGCAGACCTATTCATACATTTTAGTACGACTTTAATTGATAAAAGTAAAAGGAAGATTTATCTTGATTCCGCAAATATCCAACTAAAACAAGCATCCAAATTAAACTGCAAAGAAGTCAGAGAAAGTATCAAATTATCATATATTGTTTTGCTAGCAGAATACTCAAATATCGAAAACGATAATGATAAACGTCTTAAACTATTAACTGAAGCTATTGACACAGTAGACGCGTCACTTAAAATATTGAATAGATATAATGATGGTTTGGACTGGGCTTATTTATATTTTTTAAAAGCAGGTTTATTATATAGTGCTTGTTATAGAATTAATAATGACACTCTTACTCTATATTATAGTCCAATTGCGATAAATATAGGTCTAAGTGCTATCGATAGTGCAAAATCGGTATATACTGAATATAAAGCAGTTAGCAATTTGAACGATATTACTAAATTACGGGAAAAATATATTGCGGTAAGAAGTAATTTTAAAAATAAAAAGGATTAATGCATGCAAACCTCACAGATCGATCACATCGGCATCGCGGTCAAGAACATCGAGGAAGCCGCCAAACTCTACACCGACCTGGGCCTGAAGATCGAGGGCACAGAAGTTGTCGAGAGCCAAAAGGTAAAAGTGGCCTTCATCGGCATCGGACAGAGCCGGATAGAACTGCTGGAATCCACCGCCCCGGACGGCAACATCGCCAAGTTCATCGAAGCCAAGGGCGAGGGTATCCATCACCTGGCGGTGAAAGTGGACAACATCGAAAAGGCGTTGGAAGAACTAAACGCCAAGGGATACCAGCTGATAGACAAAACCCCGCGGATCGGCGCCGGCGGACACAAGATAGCCTTCCTGCACCCCAAGGCCACCAAGGGCGTACTGCTGGAACTCTCTCAGAGCCATTAACAATTAACAATGAACAACCGTGTGATTTCTAAGATCAACCCCCAATTATCTAATCACAAATAACTATTTCCCAAAAGTCGTGCATCCGCTTCAAAGAATATCCATGTACTTCCGCGACAACCGCAAACAGGCCTCCCAGGTCTTTGCCTTTCTGGGATTCGGACTGTATATGCTTGTTTCGTTAGTAATGAGGGGAAGCGGAATTTACGGTGCCTACTCCTTTTTTTCGGTGGTGCTTCCCCTGCTGGGGCTGACGCTGGGCGTTCTGGTCTTTACTTTGGGGTTTGAGCTGCTGCGGCAGAAAAACCTAATGGAGAACATCCCCCGCTCCAAGGCCCGCTCTGCCGCCATGGGGCTGGCCGAGGTCCAGGGCAAGGCGGCCCCCTACGTCTGGCTGAAAAGCCCGCTGACCCTCACCGATTGCCTTTATTACAAATTTCTGGTGGAAAAATACGAACAGGAAGGCAAGAACAGCCGCTGGAAGGTGGTCAACGAAGGCAGTTCCACTCATTTCTTCTACGTGGAGGACGAGACCGGCAGGATCCTGGTGGATCCGGTGGACGCCGAACTGCACCTGTTCTCGGACTACAAATACACCGGCACCGACATCATCTCCAGCGGCAAGGCCCGGACCTACAGCACGCCGTCCATCTTCGGCGGCCAGAGGATGCGCTACACCGAATGGTACATAGTCCCCAACGACACCGTTTACGCCATCGGCACCATCAAAAAGTGGAAGAGCGCCTTCGACGACCACAAGTTCAAAGTGGCTGAGAAGCTGAAGGCCATCAAGGATGACAAGGAACGGCTGAAGAAGTTCGACCTGGACGGCAACGGCCAAATTGACTGCGACGAATGGGAGATGGCCCGCCAGCAGGCCGAGCAGGACCTTTTAAAGGAACAGCTGGATAAGCCCCAGCAGCTGGAGGACGACGTGGTGATAAGCCGGGACCCGTCCAACAACATCATGATCATCTCCGACCAGGACGAGCGCCAGGTGATAAAGAATAAAACCATACAATCCGGGCTTTCCTTTGTCTCCGGCAGCGGATTGATAATCTGGATGGCCTACTTGCTGCTGAAGAACATCGTTCACTAACCGGTCAGCGGATCAAGCCAGAACCAAAGGCATTTGAAAATATAAAACTTAATAAGGAGACCAAAATGATAGTTGTGTTCCTGCTGCTGGTCATCATCGGACTGCTGCTGGTGGGAGTCATCGGCTACCTGATCAGCATCTACAACCAGCTGATCCAGGTGAAGGTCAACATCGACAAGGCCTGGGGCAACATCGAGGTGATGGAGAAACAGCGCTTTGACGAGATCCCCAAGCTGGTCAAGATCTGCGAGGGCTACATGCAGTACGAAAAGGAGACCCTGCAGAAGGTGACCGAGGCCCGCACCAAGTTCATGGAAGCCAAGACCCCGGCCGGCATGGCCCAGGCCAGCTCGGACATGGCCGGAGCGCTAAAGACCCTGTTCGCGGTGGCCGAGAACTATCCCCAGCTTAAGGCCGACCAGAACTTCGTCCACCTGCAGGGCCGGGTGACCGCGCTGGAGAACCAGATCGCCGACCGCCGGGAGTTCTACAACGAGTCGGTGGCCATCTTCAACACCCGGATCCGCCAGTTCCCGGATATGATCGTGGCCAACATGATGGGCTACATGGAGCGCGAGATGTACAAGGTGGCCGAGGCCGAGAAGAAGTCACCGGACATTGCTTTCAACATGCCCAAATAGCTTGACACCGGGCACAGCACTGTTATATAATTAAAGTTGGTCATGCAATAAGGTTTTGTAAAAAGCCACCCAGACCGGAGCTTCCGGTGTGGGTGGCTTCGTTTATTTACAGCCACAGAGGCACAGAGGCACAGAGGCACAGAGGCACAGAGACACAGAGGAATAAAACACTTCGCGTTCACTTCGGCATTACATTTCTGTATACTTAGTGTGGCGCTCAGTGCATGCTTAGTGTCTTCGCGGTTTAAAAATAAGGTATTTATGAAAAACACTAAAACAGTCCTGCTGGTGATAGATTGCCAGAAATATTTCTTCGACCCGGCCTCACCGGCCTACCTGCCTGCATCCAAGAGACTACTGCCACGGGTGAAAAAGCTGGTCACTTTGGCGCAGGTCCGTAAATGGCCGGTGGTCTTCACCATCCATGGGCCGTCGTACAGTCCCGGGAACCTGATGCTTGCCAAATGGCGCCATTTGCCCAAGGGTAAACAATGTGAGCTTCAACAAGACTTGAACGTTCCGGGCAAGGCAAAGATCATTCACAAGCAGCATTACTCGGCCTTCATTGGAACGGGGCTGGAAAAATATCTGAAAAAGCGGGGTATTGGCCGGGTGGTGCTTTGCGGAGCTATGACCCATCTTTGCGTGGATACCACCGCTCGGCACGCCTTTATGCTGGGGTTCCAGCCTGTGATCGTCAGGGATGCCTGCTGCTCCAAAAGTCCGGCCCTGCACCGGGCGGCCCTGCTGGCGCTGGGACACGGCTTTGCGGAAGTTGTGAGTACAAGAGAAATAACCGGGAATTTCTTGTCCGCAGACGTTGTGCTGAGTGAGTCGAAGCATTACGCAGATTAACAAAGATAATTCATACTATTTATTATCCCTATTTTAAGGTAACTGGCCGAACTCATCCCCTGCCATCCCCTTCTCTTTCGTTCATGTTGGCCATCTGCCGGCCAAGAGAAGGGGACATGGGGTTGAGTTGGTATGAACTGTGAACAATATCATGAAACCATACGACCTCATAATCATCGGCGGGGGGCCGGCCGGGATCGGCGCGGCCCTGCAGGCCGGGCGCGAGGGGCGCAAAGTACTGTTGGCCGAAAAGGACATTTTGGGCGGCCGGCTTAACCATGCCTTTTGGGTAAAGAACTTTCCTCTGGCCGGGCCGGAAGGAAGTTCCGGGAAAACAATCGTCCGTGGACTGGTGAAACAGTTGAAGAGCCTTGATATTGGCACGATCCAAGGCACTTGTCAGGCTATAGACCATAAAGGCGTATGTTTTGTCTCTTTGATAAACGACCACTTGTACAATTCCCGGTCGGTGGTCATGGCCGGGGGGCTGGAGCCCAAGAAGCTCCTCGTCCCCGGCGCTGGGAAAGCCTTTGAACAGAAACGCTTGGTTTACTACTGGGACGATATTCCTGGGCAACTGAAAGACAAGAGTATAGCAGTCATCGGCGGCGGGGAAGTGGCTCTGGATCAGGCCTGTAGTCTGGCAGCCAAGGGGGCCAAGGCTACGGTGCTGGTTAGGGGCGATAAAGTGAAAGCCTATCCCGGTTTGATCAAAATGGCGGAAGGCCTGGGGGTGAAGATAAAATACGGTTCCATAATTGACAGGATCTCTTTGAACGGGCAGGAGCTGGTTCTCCATGGTTCAGAAAACAGGAACATTAAATGCGATCGGGCCGTGGTGGCCATAGGTTCATCTGTACCAGGGACAATTATCTATAGTCAAGCAAAAAAGCTCTTGAACAAAGGGCTGTATCTGGCCGGGGATCTGGCAAACAAGGATCACAAGCAAGCGGCCATTGCTTTTGGCAGCGGGGTACAAGCTGCCATGCTGGCTGACCTCACCCTTTATCCCTCTCCTAATACTTCGACCGGCTCAGCAACATTAGGAGAGGGAAGGGTCAAAAGGAGCAAATGAACATCCTTCAAGTGAACGGCAAACCTGAACTGGCCCGGGTCTACATAGCCAGCCTTCGCAATGATCAGAAATACCTGGTGGAGTTCGTGGATGCCTGTTCCCCGGTCCTGGGCGACAGGCTGAAGAAGTGGGTGATCATCGTTTCCACCCAGCTGGGCTGTCCGGTGAACTGCGTGATGTGCGACGCCGGAGGCGGGTTCAGGGGCAACTTGAGTTCAGATGAAATGCTGGGGCAGGTCAAAACAGTAGTGGCCGAGAACGGGCTGGATCCCAACTCCTGCGCCAAGTTCAAGGTCCAGTTCGCCAGGATGGGCGAGCCGGCCCTAAATTCCCAGGTGATCACAGCGCTCCGCGAACTTTCCGCCCTGTATCCCGGAGTGATCCCCTGCATCGCCACCATCGGGCCCAAGGATTCCAGCCGCTGGTTCAGCGAACTGCTGATAGTGCGGGACCTGTTCCGGGATTTCCAACTGCAGTTCTCGATAAACTCTACCGATGAGGCTTTGCGCAATGTGATCATGCCTTATCCCAAGATGTTATTGAGCCAACTGGCAGATTACGGCCAGGCTTTTTACCGGCCGGGCCAGCGCAAGGCGGTGCTGAACTTTGCCCTGCAGCCCGATTGGCCGCTGGATGCGGTGGAACTGAGGAGGAAATTCGACCCAAAATATTTTGCGGTCAAGCTGACACCCACCAACCCCACCGCGACCGGCAGGGAGAATGGTCTGGATCTGAACGAGGACTTGGGCTCGATAAACGGCAAGATGGAGGAAAAGGCCCGGGACTTGGAACGGCAGGGGTTTTTGGTGATCAGATCCATCGGCGAGCTGGAGGAGAACAGGATAGGAAGCAACTGCGGCCAGGCGGTAAGAAGTTTTGTGGACTGCATGGCTGTATAGCAAGAAGCCCCCCGCCTTTGGCGGGGGGCTTCACTCAGCTAGCGATAGCCTAAAGGCTATCGCTAGATATCATCAAGGTTTCTAACGAAACCTACCCAAAGTATCAACCCCGTTGTCGCGTTAAGAACCATCAGTGAGCATCGCAGTTGACGGCGGTTAAAAGCTTGTCTGCGCCTGTTTGAGGGATTGGCAAAAGCCCGAGTTCAGACAAGCCCGCCGTCAGCGAGAAGCGCAACGCCCGGATGGTTCTTTGCGACGAGCTTTTTTCTTTTTGGTTCTTTTTCTTAGTTGGCGGTACAAAAAAGAAAAAGAACATAGATAAAACAATATCTATTCATTTAGGAAACTTGAAAATCCATTGGCTCAAAACCCGCTGCGCAGCACTTCTTTCAGCAGTCCCTTTTTGCCCACCCCGTATATCGCGCAGCCTTGGGCCCGGCCCTCGCTGACATCCATGGGCACGTATATTATCTGTCCGGGTTTAAAGGCTTTCCAGTCCGGGGGCTCGATCTCGGATTCGCCCACTGCCGGATCCCTTTGGTCAAATGGGTTGTGTAACTGCCGGAGGACGGAGTAGATGTATTCCATGCCGGGTTCATCCATCTTGGAGCTTTCCAAGTCAAGGCTGGCCGGGTAGCTGTCGTATTCCACCGCCATCTGGTCCAGGGCCACCCGCAGCTGCCGCATGTTGCTCTTGACGACGGACTCCCGGGCCAGGTTAACCTGCATGTTGTACAGCCGGTATTGGGGAATGATGATGAAGAGGCTGCTGATGGCCAGGGCCGCGATGATCAGCAGACAGCCCAGGCCCTGCCCCGGCCGGTAGAACTGCTGCCAGAGGCTTTTTTTGTTAAGCTCGGGCAAAAGGCCGGTGCATTGGGTGCAGCGCTTGGCTGCGGGGTTGTTTAGGGTGCCGCAGTGCGGGCAGTACATAGAAACTGATTGAACGAATATGTTATTGAGGGTTCTTAATTTTACGATCCCGTTTATAGGGGAAACTAGAAGAAATGTCTGAAATCAGAGATTTTGCCAATCCCTCCGAAGAACTTCCAATACTGCCAGATAGCTTATGCTCATAGTTCCATAACAAAGTTCCTGCCCCGGCGTCGTGTATGCTAACGGTCACATTGACCTCATTGGTAGGCCCCCAAGCCCCGAAAATAACCCCCATCGCTACTGCGGCTCCTGTGGACATCGGTTTGGACCGGCGAACATGACCAGTAATAATGGCATCGACGTTCAATATTTCTCGCAATTTTTGAGGTGTGTAAAAAGATAAAGAATCATACTTTATGCTTGCGTCATTGAGAAGAGCATTGGTTTGTGTAACGTCCTGAAAGGTCACAGTAAATTTGTTTTTTGCCTCACGTTCAAGGAATTTGATGTACATCTGTTGTTGGAGCGAATAGGCCTCCTCTTTTTGGATTGAAGCAATCGTTTCGGTTGTCATGTCTTTGGGGAGTTTGGAAGGATCGTAGCTAACCTTAAACGGCATTATGGCAACGGTCTTATGGGCCTGATAGTAAACATCAAAATCTGGTGCGGTATATATGCTGGCGCAACCAGTTAAAAGAAGGGCTGGAATAACAAACAGAAGAGTAAAACGTTTCATTTTGAAACTCCTTAAATATTGAAAAATAAAACCCCCGCAACTGCGGGGGTTTTAAACATGCTCGGCGGTGAATTTTCCCTGGGTCCAGGAAAGCAGATTTCCCAGCGCAGCCTCGTCGTTGCTCCCGTCCAGGTTCCAGGCGCTTATCCGGGAGTCGTTTATCTCCAGCAGGCCACGGTGCCCGTCGCCGGAGTCCATCTCCACGTAGCCGCTCCAGTTGCCGATGAAGAACATGTCCAATAAACTGAAGACCGAGATAATGGACAGGTCGCCGGTGAACTTCTTGGCCTTCTGGGCAAAAAGGCTCTTGGCCTGCTCGGCCAGCTTCAGCCGCATGTCTATGGCCTTGATCAGGTCCTGGCGGCTGCAGGGCTTGGTGATGTACTTGGAGGCGCCCAGCAGATAGCCCTGGATGCGGTTCTCCATGCCGGTCTTGGCGGTCAGGAAAATGAACGGAGTGCCCCGCATGCCGGGAATTTCCTTGACCTTCTGGCATAGCTCGTACCCATCCATCCTGGGCATCATGATGTCCGAGAGGATCAGATCAGGAGTGTTCTGCTTGGCCAGTTCAAAGGCCTCGGCGCCGTCGTTGGCGGTAAAGACCTCGTAACCGTTCTTCTTAAGCTCGAACTCCATTATTTTGACGATGTTGACCTCGTCATCGGCCACTAAAATTTTGTATCCCGGCATGCGATTAGTATAAGCTAAACGCTGTATTGATGTCAATACCTTTTTATATTCCGTCCAGGTTTATCCTGATGGCCGATCTTACCTTGGGCTCGGGGCAGTCCTTGTTTCCGTCGGGCAGACAGATCTCTATCACCGTGACCGTCTCCACCGAGGAGGGGCTGACCTGCGAAGTAGCCAGAGAAACCGGGGCCGGAGCCGGTGATGAAGCCCCTTTAACCGAGGCCTGTACTGAGGCAGGTTTTGCGGCCAGGTCTTTTTTGTCTGATATCCCGGCAGAGCCAATTGCGTGGGAACTGATGGAAGCGGCCATTTCCATGCTTTTGGCTCGCTTGGCCGGGGCCGCTGAAGGAGCTTCTTTTTCCATGGAGACCTCAGCCAGGTCCATCTCCGGCGCAGCTTCCATTTTCCGGATTTCTTGGGCAGGTGTCTCTTCACCCGCCTCTTCGGCGGGAGCTTCGGCCAGGTTCAATTCCGGAGCGGCTTCCAGGCTTTTTGAACTTTGGGCCGGGGCCTGATATTTTGCCTCATCCGCAGCGGTTGGTTGGGATATGGCTGGGGCTTCCAGCAAAACTGTCCTTTGTTCTTCCGGAACGGAGCGGTACAGGCGGGGTTTGGTCAGGTCGCCGGAGACCAGCACAATGGCCAGGCTGGCCAAAGCGGCGGCGGCGGTTACCCAGCCCCAGCTGAATCTTTTGGCTTCTTTCTGCGGAGCCAGTTTCTGTTGGGCGATGCGGTTGGCCACGGCCGAGCCAAAGGTCTGGAAATAGCCCTCGGGGGTTTTGATGCCCTCGGCTTTTTCCACGGCCTTGTCCACCAGGGACAGCTCAGTCAAAACGGCTTGGCAGGCGGCGCATTGCTTCAGGTGCTGTTCGACCTCAAGCCGTTCGGTCTCCGTCAGCTGGCCGTCGTAGTAGGCGCCTATCTGCTCCGGCGTGAATGTATGTTGTTCTGTGTGTTTCATTTTCTTTATTGTTGGGGTGGGTCTAAGACCAACCCGTACTTATAATATCTCCTTCAAATTTTTTCCCAGCGCCAGCCGGGCCCGGGACAACCGTGACATCACGGTCCCGATCGGTATCTTCAGCGCCTGGCCGATCTCGGAATAAGAGAGGTCCTTGTCCACCCGTAACTGAACCACCATCCTCTGGTCTGCTGGCAGTTTGTCTATCTCTTTTCTTATCTTTCTGCAGGCATCGTCGTTGGCGAAAATCTCGGCCGGGTCCGGGCCCTGGTGTTCCAAAGCCTCGTCAATCGGAGCCAGTCTTTTCTGTTTCTTCAGCTGGTCGTAGCAGAGGTTAAGGCATATTCGGAGGATCCAGGTGTAGAACTTGTAGCTGTCGTCGTACTGTTTCAGGGCAAAATAGGCCTTGACGAAGGTTTCCTGGGCGGCCTCATCGGCCAGGTCATGGTCCCGCAGGATGCGAGCGGCCGAAGAGTAAACCGCCTTCTGGTAACGGATTACCAACAGGTTAAAGGCCTGGTTGTCGCCGGCCAGGGTCTGTTCTATAAGCGCTTGATCGGTTTGCTGTTCCAAGTATATACTTTCAAAAGGCTTGGTTTATTCCACTTTACCGGGCTCGCCACCAAGACATAAAGGCACCAATATTTTTCTTTAATTCTCAAGCAGTAATTTATATCCTTTGTGTCTTAGTGTCTTTGTGGCAAAATACTTTCTTAAAACTATAATTTATAGTATAATACAAAGGCCACCGCAATTCAAGCAAATAATAAAGGAACTGAAAATGGCCCGGATAAAGATAGACCTTCCCCCAAAATTCAGCTTTGAAACGGAGATGCCTGTGCGGATCACCGACATCAACTACGGCGGGCACCTGGGCAACGATGCACTGCTGGGGCTGATCCACGAGGCCCGGCTGAGGTTCCTGAAGAGCATGGGTTACAGCGAGCATGATGTCGAAGGCGCGGGGATAATCATGTCCGACGCGGCCATCGTCTACCAGGCCGAGTGCTTTTACGGCGATGTCCTTAAGTTTCAGGTTACCGCCGGGGAATTCTCCCGGGCCGGCTGCGACATATTTTACCAGGTCACCAACGCCAAGACCGGAGGCCCCGTGGGCGGGGCCAAGACCGGGATAGTGTTCTATGATTACCGGAACAAGAAGGTATTGCCGGTGCCGGAGGGATTTAGGAAGAGGTTTGAGTGACCGCCCCACGTCATTGCGAATGTGGCACCGTGCCTTACAAATGAAGCAATCTGACTTTAAGCAGGTGGATTGCTCCGTTTGTCCGATGATGAGCCACCTTGCAATGACTGTCGACAGTAACCCAAAAAACCGGGACTTAAAGATTTAAGCCCCGGTTTTTTTATCGTCCCTCCACCAGCTTCACCCAGACCTCCCGTTTCCTGGGCCCGTCAAACTCGCAGAAATACAGCCCCTGCCAGGTTCCCAGGGCCAAACGTTCGTCTTTTATGATCAAGGTCTTCTCACAGCCCATCAGGCTGGACTTGATGTGGGCGGCCGAATTGCCCTCGGAGTGGGCGTAGTTGTCGTCCCAGGGAAACCGCCTGTCCAAAGAGGCCAGAATGTCCCGGACCACGTCGGGGTCGGCGTTTTCGTTGACGGTCAGCCCGGCGGTGGTGTGGGGCACCCAGACCAGGGCCAGTCCGTCCTTGACCTTTTCCCGGGCAATTATCTCCTGCACCCGGCCGGTGATGTCCAGAAACTGGGAGCGGGACCCGGTGGAAAGGATTATTTTATGCAGTTTATCCACGTTCTAGCGTTTCAGCCATATTTAACGGGCATTTTCAAAGCTCATTATGTGCCAAGCCGCCAATGCCAAGGCTCCGCCGTTGAAGAGCATAAGGTGAAGTTCATTGCGCAGCAGGATGAAGAGAACGAAGCCGAAGATCCCGGGGATGGCGGCCAGGGCCACGGCTATTATCTGCATCGGCTTGACCACCGCCGGAATGGCCGGCTCGGGCAGCTGCCCCGGCAAGGGCCTGGGCCGTCCGGACAGGGAGGCGAATTTGAAGGAAAGACCCGCCACCACCAGCGAAACCAGGGTAAAAACGGCAGTTATGATCTCTTCCGGGGCGCCGCTAACAGGCCGTCCAAAAGCCCCCTGCTGATTAAGAAAGTAGGCGATGCCGGCCAAAAACAGCGGCTCCGAGGCTACGGCCCAAAGGATGATCTTTTGGACTGGGGGATTTGTGCGGTTAATATTATTGTTTTCGCGTGTTTCGCGGGCAGGTAATATCATTTAAATCTCCTTAACACCGGTGTTCCCAGGTCCATGTAATCTTTAAGATACCTGAAGTAACCCTCCACAGTGAACCAGCCATCCTTGCCGTAACCCTCCAGGGCCTTCTCGATATGGAACTCCTGGGCCGGCATGTAGCTGAAGCCCAGCAGATAAAGCTTTTGTCCGGCAGAGTTCCGGCAGACATTCATCACCACCGAAACGTGGCCCACCCCGCCCCGCTCGTTCTGGACCACCATGTCGCCGGGGGCCAGGGCGGAGGTATCCACCACGGCGCAGCCTTTTTTAAGGGAATAGGAATTGCTGTTGGCAAAGGCCCGGCGCAAGAAATTCCGGTAACTCAGCCGGGAGGTGCTGTAATTCTGCCTCCTGCCGTTGTAGTCAAACAGGTAGAGCTTATCCAGCCGGTTGGTGTCCTTATGATACTCGGCCCACAGCCGCATGGCGTAATCGGCGCACTGCTCCAGGTCTCCGGTGAACAAGAGGGGCAGGTCCAGCACAGCGTAAACGCTGTATGATCCGGCCGGGACCTTGCGTCCGGCATGGTCCGCTATCTCCAGACTGTTTTTCAGCGGCCGCCGGGTAAGCCAATAACTATAGCCTTCTGCGGGATATTCGACCGCTTTGTAGCCGGCCGGGACGGGGATATCTTTGATCAGCTTCGGCTGCTGGGCGAATGCCAGCAAAGGCAAGGCTAAAAGGATGAATATTTTTTTCAACATTCTGTGTTTCCGTGGTAAATCTGTTCCGGCGGGGTGAAGTCTGTTACTGTGTATTCTTGCCCACCGGGGCGTTCTTGGGCGGCCGTGTGATCAGGTACATCGGCAGGAAGAATATCAGCACCAGGAAGACCAGCATGGCCCAGAGCAATGGAGCCCAGGGCGCCCGGTAGCGCTGCCTGGCGTCGTAATACACCCAGAAGCAGACCGGCACCAGGATGGCCATGGCGATCACGGTGATCACCGGGTCCTGCTGGGCGAAGGGCGAACCCTGGGAAAGATCGAGGTTGTTGTCTAAATTAACGCGCATACTTTTTTCTGAAAAATATTATTTACGGGATAGACAGGATTTACCTGAAATCACCATGTTCTTTTTCTTTTTTGTACCGCCAACTAAGAAAAAGAACCAAAAAGAAAAAAGCTCGTCGCTTAAAACTCTCCGGGCCACGCTTACGCTAAAGCTTCAGCGGGCCCGCGTTGCGCTTCTCGTTGCTGACGGGCTTGTCTGAACTCGGGCTTTGGCCAATCCCTCAAACATGCAGACAAGCTTTTTCCGCCATCAACTGCGATGCTCACTGATCGTTTTAACGCGACATACCGGGGTTGACACCGGTTATTCATACATAATCCCGAGCTAATTGGACAAATATCTTACAGGATTTCAACGTAGCAACATTAGTAAAAGAATCATGTTAATCCTGTCCAGGGAAAAGTATTATCTTCCTCCTCCCGCGCAGGCGCAGGCGCACCCGGCGCAGGCGCAGGCACAGGCGCAGCCCCCGCCGCCGCTGGTTCTGCCGCTGCCGGAGCTTACCGGGACGGGGTTGGTCTTGTCGGTGATCTTGCCGGTGAAACTGTCCACCTTGCCCACCAGCCCGGCGGCAAAGCCCTCCATGCCGGTGGTCATCCTATTGGCAAAATCGGCGCCGGGAAGCTTGGGCATCTCAATGCTCGGCCCTTTTCCCACCGAGCCCCCGCCGCCGGTGGTCTGGCCGCCGCCGTATCCCCAGCGGCCCCACCAGCGGGGAAGGAACACATCACCCGTGCCGTACTGGCTGCGCATCCGGTCGTTGTAAGCGGGGTCCATGCTCATCCAGTCGAACTGTTCCTCCAGCTCTTTGGTCTTAAGCTCCGGGGTCTGGGCCGCGGTGACCTGCTGCCAGGCCTGGCTGACGATGCTCTTATAATAGGCGATGGTCTCCTTGCGGGAAAAACCCTTCATCTTGGCGTTGGTCTCCTTGATGAGATCGATCATTAGGGCCTGCAGCTTGGCTTCGGGAGCAAGGCCCTGCTTGTCCAAAGACGCCAGGAATGTTTTTTCGTAGGGTTGGTCGGCCGTGGTTTCGTCCAGCACCTTGAACTTAAGCTGGGGCGAGCGGCTGGAAACCTCCAGCGCGCCTTTCTTGATCAGCCCGAACAGGATCATGGTCAGAACCTTGTCCAGAGGCATCTCCAGCAGCAGGCCGGCCTCGGGCGCGGTCAGGCCCCGCTTGATGCCCACGCCCTCCACCGAGACCTCGGGCGGCAGGTATTTCATCTTGCGCTTCTTGTTCTGCCAGTATCCCAGGGCGATGATGGCGGGGAAGAACAGGAAGAAAATATTTCCCAAAAGGAACCGGATCACCCACCAGATGGCTTTGAAGAACCCGCCCACTATCCGCACCAACAAAGGGGCCGGCCGGGAGACGGCCCCGGGGCTGACGTATCTGGCCGGGAAGGAGGCCCCAAAGGTGTACTGTTCATCGGGTTCTGCTGATTCCATCACCCAGCGGTAGACCGGGGTATTGTCCACGGTATCGTACCAGGCCTCGGTGAACTGATTTTCGTGATAGCGCGGCTCGTCCGCCTGAACGCCGGGCGGGAAGACGAAGTTGCATTCCAGGTAGGTGCTGCCGGAGACATATTCCGAGCCGTACCAGGTGGGCGAGAACATGAAGGAGGCATAGGCCTCGTCCTGGGAATCCTGGTTCAGCATGCTGGTCAAATGCACCCAGAACTCCAGCGTCCCTGAATCGCCTGGGGCGATGGACATTTCGTCCAAATGCACCTCCACCCCGTAGGGCTTGACGTACTCCGAGACCCGGATGTCGGAAAGCACGGTCTCGCCGACCTTGGCCCGGGCCGATTCCAGCTGGTAGCTGCCGTTGGGCAGCCCTATGTCCACGATGTCTATGGCCTGGCCTTCGGGCAGACAGGTGAAGGTCAGGGCATAATACAGGTCAGCCTGTCCCGAGGGGTTTATGGTCACCCAGGAGACATTGCGGGGGAGCTCAAAGCGGTAGTCGGCCAGGGCGGTGGAGCCGACGGCCAGCAGGAGGCTTAGGGCCAGGAAGAATGGTTTATGTTTCATTTTCAAACCCTTTGTTTGGGTATGTCAAATTTCGGAAAACAGTCGAAATTTACTTGTATTACAATCATCTTAATATATGTAAAATCAATTGTCAAGAAAATTTGAAACAAAAGACAGCGTCCATGCGTATTCAATCTAAACACAGCAAAAAACCGCCAAAAGAGGGGAAAAACATGAATTTTTCATCGTTAAAAACAAGGATCGGCCAAATGCCGTATATGGTAACCATCCTGGTCTTTTTATGGACCGCTTTGGCCCGCGCGGCCGCGCCGGAGGTCCAGGTCAGGAACACCGGGGATTTCAGCAAATTGCATTTCGACGGGGCCTATACCGTGTTCGTTGAGCAGGGCCAAACCTGCTCGGTCAAGATCGAGGCCGAGCCCAAACTGCTGGCCAAGGTTACCACCGAGGTCAAGAACGGAACGTTGAGGGTGGACACCAAAGGCCGCGGCTGGTTCGGTTCCTGCCATAACGACCGGGAAGACATCAAGGTCTACATCACGGTCAAGGACTTGAAAGCCATTGACATAGACGGATCGGCCGACATCACCGGCAAGGGAAAGTTCGTCAGCGATACCATGGATCTTTCGATCTCCGGGTCCGGGGACATCATTCTGGAGCTGGAAACCAAGGTGCTGGAAACCGCCATCTCAGGAGCGGGATATGTCAAGCTTACCGGCATCGCCAAAACCTTCAGCGCCGCCATCGCCGGCTCGGGGGACATCAAGGCTTTGGAGCTGATCACGGAAAAATGCGAGGTATCCATTGCCGGCTCGGGCGACTGCCAGGTGAACGCGTCACAGGAATTGGAGATCAGCATCGCCGGTAGCGGGGACGTGAGCTACAAGGGCAACCCGGCCAAGGTCAGCAACAGCGTCAGCGGGTCGGGCGAGGTGAAAAAGGTAGAGTGACCTGATGATTACCAAAACAGCGATAACATGAATGATATCGCTGGTAATCAACAAGGCTCTTTCGAGCCTCCAATATCAGGCCGCTTGTGCGGCCTTGATGATATCAAGCGATAGCCTTTAGGCTATCGCTTAATAAAGGGCGGGTTCATCGAACCCGCCCTTTATTTATTCCCCGATTATCTTCACCAGCACCCGCTTCTTCCGCCTGCCGTCGAACTCGCCGTAGAAGATCTGCTCCCAGGGTCCGAAGTCCAGCTTTCCCTTGGTCACCGCCGCCACGATCTCCCGGCCCATCACCTGCCGCTTGAGGTGGGCGTCGCCGTTGTCCTCGCCGGTCCTATTGTGCAGGTATTGCGATACCGGCTCGTGCGGAGCCAGTTTCTCCAGCCATTTCTCGTAGTCCTGGTGAAGGCCGCCCTCGTCATCGTTGATGAAAACGCTGGCGGTGATGTGCATGGCGTTGACCAGGCACAGGCCCTCGGTAATGCCGCTATCCTTTAAGCATTTTTCCACCTGGGGCGTGATGTTCACAAATCCCCGGCGGCCTGGCAGGTTGAACCAAAGTTCCTGGCGGTAGGATTTCATGGCAAGGATCCTTAAAAAATGTTTAGCATGTTCTCCGGGGCTGAGTCCTCCAATTATAGGGCCAGGACGGCCCAAAATACAAGGGCCAAAAATAATTAAACCGGCTATTGACAAATCCGGACATTTTATGTATAATAGGACTAAATTAGTCTTATAATAAAAAGGTTCGAAAATGCTTCTGACCAAACGCAACGAGTACGCCCTGCAGGCCATGATCCTGCTGGCTCGCCAAAAGGAAGGAGAGCCAGTGCCGGCCTCGGCCCTGGCCAAAAAATTAAAGACCACTCCGGCCTTCATGTCCAAGATAGCCCAGCAGCTTTCCGGGGCCGGTCTGGTAAGGTCCCAAAAGGGCAAGAACGGGGGGCTGTTCCTGGGCCGGCCGGCCCAAAAGATACTGGTAAAACAGATCTTTTCGGCGGTGGACGGGACGCTTTTGGTCAGCGCCTGCCTGAACGAGGGCCGCTGTAAGCACCATGTCTGCCCGATCTATCCGGCCCTGACCAAACTACAGAAAGACCTGGACAACCAGCTTAATTCGGCCAAACTGTCAATCTTTGTTTGAACCCCACCCCATCCCTCCCCTCGAGGGGAGGGAAAGAGGGAGAGGTCAAAGGATATCATGAAACGCAAGATAGTCCAGATAGACCAGGAAAAATGCAACGGCTGCGGAGAATGCATCCCCAACTGCGTGGAGGGCGCGCTGAAGATCGTGGACGGCAAGGCCCGGCTGGTGGGCGACAAATACTGCGACGGGTTGGGGGCCTGCCTGGGACATTGTCCCCAGGATGCCATCAGGGTGGTGGAGCGCGAGGCCGAGGCCTTCGATGAAAATATCGTAAGGGCGATTCATGAATCGCCCTTACGGGATAAAACAAATAATTCCCCGGCCTGCGCCTGTCCCGGATCGCAGATCCGGCAGAAACTTCCATCCCCGGCAACTGCAAACGTTACAACTGTAAACTCTCAACTGGCTCATTGGCCCATCCAACTGCACCTGGTGCCGGTCAACGTCCCGTTCTTCCAGGATGCCGATCTGCTTATCGCCGCCTCCTGCACGCCTTTTTCCTACGGGGATTTTCACACCGTGATGCTGGCCGGTAAATCGCTGATAATAGCCTGCCCCAAACTGGACAAGACAGAGCCGTATCTGGAAAAGCTGACGGAGATATTCCGGCAGAACGACATCAAATCCGTTACCGTGGCCATCATGGAAGTGCCATGCTGCCAGGGTTTGCTGCGGCTGGTGCGCCAGTCGCTGAAGGACTCGGGGAAGAGAATGTCTATTACTGTAGAAACAATCACCGTAAAAGGCGAAAGGCTATGACCCCAACCTTAAAAAGTAAGGGCAATTCATGAATTGCCCCAACCAGAAAGGAACCACCATGAAAAAGTACCGCTGTACTATCTGCGATTACATCTACGATCCGGCCGCCGGTGATCCCGATTCCGGCATTGCCCCGGGGACCCCGTTCGAGAAGATCCCGGATACCTGGGTCTGCCCGATCTGCCAGGTGGACAAAAGCAACTTTGAACCTTTAGACTAAACATGCCACAGAGACACAGAGATATTATTAAGGATATTTTATGCATAGTGTCTGGGTATTAAAAAGGAGTAAGCGATGATAACCATAGAAACTTTGGATTTCAACACGGCGGAGAAGGCCTGCAAGGGCGTGTTCAGCCAACCGCAGGCTCTGGTCAACTATCTACATCTCAAGCAGGGCCAGGAAGTGGCCCGTCACCTGGCTAACGCCGATATGGTCTACCTGATCGTACTGCAGGGCGAAGGGGTTTTCAACTTTGAGGAAAGGGATCATGTCATGAAACACGGCCAGCTGGCCGCGGTGACGCGGGGAACGCCGATGCACATAACAAATCGGGAGTCGGAAGACCTAAGTTTCATTGTGATAAAAACGCCCAATCCGGAGAACAAGTGACATAATTGACAAGATTTAAGCCCCGCCATACTTCGACACAGCTCAGTATCCGGCGGGGCATAAGCGTACGGGAATGAGAAACACAAAATGCCAAAAATAAGAAGGAGATAAAATGACCATGTTCTGTCATCAATGCCAGGAGACCGCCGGAAACAAGGGCTGCGCCGGGACCCGGGGCGTCTGCGGCAAGCCCGATCAGGTGGCGGTCCTGCAAGACCTCCTGATCCACACCCTGAAGGGGATTTCCTATTTCAATGTCAAGGCCAAGGACAGAGGCCAGTGCGATCCCAAAGCCTCGGAGTTCGTGATGGAACAGCTGTTCGCCACTATCACCAATGTCAATTTTGATCCGGAATATTTCGTCAAGCAAATAGACCGGGCCCGGGAGATCCGCGATCAGCTGAATAACACCGCCACCAAGGATTCCTCCGGTAAATTACCCGATGCCGCCACCTGGTCCGCCCAGAGCGGTCTGAACGAGTACCTGCTCAAGGGCGCCGGGGTGGGCATTCTGGCCACAGCCAACGAGGACGTCCGCTCCCTGCGGTCGCTGATATTGTTCGGCCTCAAGGGTCTGGCGGCCTACACCCATCACGCCTATGTGCTGGATGCCAGGGAGGACGACATTCTGTTTTTCATGCAGAAGGCCCTGGCCGCCACTCTGGATGACGGCCTATCGGCGGACGAGTTGACAGGTCTGGTGCTTAAGTGCGGTGAGTACGGGGTAAAGGCCATGGCATTATTGGATAAGGCCAACACTGGCAAGTACGGGCATCCCGAGATCACCAGCGTCAAGCTGGACGTAGGCACCAACCCCGGGATCTTGATCAGCGGGCACGACCTGAGGGATCTGGAGGAATTATTGGAACAGACCAAGGGCCAGGGAGTGGACGTTTACACCCACGGCGAGATGCTGCCGGCCAACGCCTATCCGTTCTTCAAGAAGTATGACAACTTCCACGGCAACTACGGCGGCTCCTGGTGGCACCAGAACGAGGAATTTGAGAAGTTCAACGGTCCGGTGCTGATGACCACCAACTGCCTGGTCCCGCCCAAGGACAGCTACAAGGACCGGGTGTTTACCACCGGAGTGGTGGGCTTTCCGGAGGTCAAACACATCGCCGATCGCAAAGAGGGTAAACAGAAGGATTTCTCCGCCGTCATCGCTATGGCCCAAAAGTCCAAGGCCCCGGAGAAACTGGAAGACGGCAATTTGACCATCGGATTTGCCCACAACCAGGTGCTGGCCCTGGCTCCCAAGGTGATCGAGGCCGTGAAAAGCGGCGCCATCAAGCGTTTTGTGGTGATGGCCGGCTGCGACGGCCGGCACAAATCCCGGGAATATTTCACCGACATAGCCAAGGCACTGCCCAAGGATGCTGTCATTCTCACCGCAGGCTGCGCCAAGTACCGCTACAACAAGCTGAATCTGGGCGACATCGGTTCGACTGGGCTCACCGGAACCGGGGGCATCCCGCGGGTGCTTGACGCCGGGCAGTGCAATGACAGCTATTCGCTGGTGCTGATCGCTTTGGCCCTTAAGGACGCTTTTGGCCTGAAGGACGTTAACGAACTGCCGCTTTCCTTCGACATTGCCTGGTACGAGCAGAAGGCGGTGCTGGTGCTTTTGGCCCTGCTGCATCTGGGGGTGAAGAACATCCACCTGGGGCCGACCCTGCCGGCCTTCGTGTCGCCCAATGTGCTGAAGGTGCTGGTGGAGAAGTTCAATGTCCAGCCCACGGCGGGGGTGGAGGAGGATATGAAGAAGTTGATGGCTGGACAGTAGACCTCACCCCAACCCTCTCCTGATGAATCAGGAGAGGGCGGCTGTCTCAGCGAAAAGAGAAAATATAAAGCCGTGGCATTATGCCCCGGCTTTTTTATTGCATAACGGACAGGTTGTGTGTATAATAAATCCAATGAATAGTAGTTCAGGCCATAGATATCATACAACCATCCTTTGGCTGCGGGAACTTAAAAAGGGCGGCGGAAATTATCTGCCGTACGACCTGCACCTACGCCGGGCCGAGGTAAGGGAACTGGTGGGAATGTGGAGCGAAGCCCTGGGAACTTACCGGGATCTGGCAGGCATTACGGAAGGGGCCTCTTTGACAGTACTGGCCGCCGCTCAGCTGGTAAACATCGGGAGGGTGCTGTACAAAATGGGCGACCATGCCGAAGCTGAAGAGAATCTGCTAAAAGCAGATGCTATCTTCCAGCAGCTGGGCGATCTGAAGCAACAGGCTGACGTATGCAATCTCTTGGGCAACATACGCCTGAACCAGACACGCTATCAGGAAGCCAGAATGCTTTTTGAACGCCGTTTGGAGCTGAACACAAAAAGCAACGATGCCTCCGGACTTTGCGCCACCTACGGTAACCTGGGTAATTTGGAGTATGTCAGGGGAGATCTTGCCCTGGCCGAGGAATGGTACCGCCGCCAGGATGAAAATGCCAGAAAAGAAGACAGGAAGGATTTTCAAGCCATAGCCATGGGAGCCATGGGTTGCATCTATGCGCAAAGAGGCGAATACGACAAGGCCATAAAGTCTTTTAGCAAATTCCTGGATCTGTCAACCGCCATAGGCGACACCGGAAAAATAAGGGTGGCCTATGGAAACATTGGCAATTATTATGTACAATTTGAAAACTACCCGCTGGCCAGGGACAATTATCGCCGGCAACTTATCCTGGCAAAACGGATGGGGGAAAAGAAGGGAACCTGTCTGGCGCTTGGGAACCTGGGCAAGGTTAGTTATCACCTGGGGGAGTATGAAAACGCCCTTCGTGAAATCCAGGAAGCAATAATTATCGGTGAAAAGCTGGGTCTCAAGTATTTTCTTCCAGAGCAGTACCTTCTGCTGGCTGAAATTCAGATGGCCTTAAATAACCTGTCCGAAGCAGAACGGGCAGCCGCCAGGTCGCATCAATTAGCAGAAGAAAACGGTGATGCAGACGACGAAAAAAGCGCCAAAGAATTGCAAGAACGCATATCAAAGACCAAGGCCGTAGTAAGGTAAGGTGAAGAACTGTCTTAGATAAATTGGCCGTCTAAAAATAAAAAGCCGTGGCGTTATGCCACGGCTTTTTATTTTCAACTATATTCAACCGACCCGTATTACTGCTTGACCAATTCCACCCGGCGGTTCTTGGCCCTTCCCTCCTCCGTATCATTGGAAGTGACCGGCGAAAGGGAGGCCACCCCGTGGGGGCTCAATCGGGCAGCGGCTATGCCGTATTTGCCGGTCAGCGACTTGACCACGGCATCTGCCCGGTCCAGCGACAGCTTGAGGTTGGAGTCAAGGGAGCCGACGTTGTCGGTGTGGCCGACCACGTACAGTTTAAGCGTTGGGTTGTTCTGAAGAAGCTTGGCGATCTCCGAGATGGCGGCGTCGGATTCGGGCTTGATCTCGGACTTGCCGGTATCAAAGTATATGCCGTAAACCGAAACATGGCCGGTAGCATTGATGCCGTTGCCCAGGGCCTCGGCATTGGCCACCATCTCCTGCTCCATGGCCTGCTTCTCGACGATGGTCAGCCGGTACCAGTTATTGAACGACGAAACCCCGACCCACGTCTCCCGGCCGTCCTTTTTAAGCACAATGGTGGAGGCCCGGTTGAAATTGTCGTCGAAGATCACCTTTCCCCCGATCTTTTTCAGGGCCTCCTGAATGTTCCTCCGGATCTTCAACTCTCCGGATTCCGGCAATCCCTTGTCCAGGCGGTATTCGATATAGTACTTGTGGCCCTCGATGACAACCGTCTTCTTGTCCTGGCCAATGAATTTATGGCTGTCGAATTCGGTGTCCTTGTAGTCCGAAATGTGGAATCCGGGCATCCGTGACAGCAGGGGATGGTCCTTGCCTCCGGTTACATCCGGATCGGCGGCCTGGGAAAGGCCGAAACTAGCCAGCACTAAGAACAGGCTGAAGATGAGAGCTATTGATCTTTTCATGTTACCTCTAAAATTAAGGATTTATAGATTCTCAATTATTTCAAATGACGCATGTGATTCTATCCATTCTCCCCGCTTACGGTCCTTCCATGCTTTTTCTTTAGGTATAAAATCACAGAGTTCCAGATGAACCGGCCCATCGGTGGTCCATGTTTGCCCTTCGTATCTAATCTCCATAATCAAAATGTCTCCGGTAATATTTTTCCCAGTTATCGGGAAATCTAATTTTACCACAAAAGCATCTTCTCCATTTTGCCCCGGTATAGTTTTAATCACCTTTCCGGTTCGGGCTTTATTTGGGGGTTCTTTAAGAAATGTAGGGTCGTAGTCGTAACCACCTTTAAACCTGATCGTATCACCGACGACAAGCTTTTTCATTTCAGCTCATTATTTAACGGTTACTTCTCTTCTTTCGTAAAGTTTATTATATATTACAAACATTTCATTGTCAAATGAAATGACGAAAAAAGAAGCCGTGGCATTTTGCCACGGCTTATTGCTTCCCTTCCCTTGTGGGGAAGGGATTGAGGGTTGGGTCAAAACAGTCTCTTGTACTCTCCGTAACCCTCCTTGTCCAGATCCTCCGCCGGGATGAACCTCAGCGAAGCAGAATTGATGCAGTAACGCAGGCCGGTGGGCTGGGGGCCGTCATCGAACACATGGCCCAGGTGGGCGTCGCCGGCCTGGCTGCGCACTTCGGTCCTTACCCGGCCGAAACTGGAATCCTTCTTCTCCAAAACCAGGCTTGTCTCCAAGGGCTTGGTAAAGCTGGGCCAGCCGCATTCAGAATCGAACTTGTCCTTTGAGCTGAACAGGGGCTGGCCGGTGGTGATGTCCACGTAGATGCCGTCGCGCTTCTCGTTCCAGTACTTGTTGGCAAAGGGCGGCTCGGTGGCGCTCTTCTGGGTCACCTGGTATTCCAGGGACGAGAGCTTTTTCTTTAGCTCCTTGTCGCTGGGTTTTGTATAGGTCTTGACGGCGGGGGAATCCTTCCAGATCTTCTTTAGCGCCGCCTCGCGGCCGGACATCACCTTGTAGGTGCTGTAACGGGCCGGGCATTTCTGGTAATACTTCTGGTGGTATTCCTCGGCCGGATAGAAGTTCTTGTAGGCCAGAATGGCCGTGGCTATTGGTTCTTTGAACTTGCCCGAGTTCTGCAGGGCTGTCTTGGATGCTTCGGCCAGTTTCTTCTGCTCTTCGTTTTGATAGAAAATGGCGGTCTGGTACTGGGGTCCCTTGTCGGCGAACTGCCCGGTAAGGTCGGTGGGGTCTATCTGCCGCCAGAAGTGGTCCAGCAACTGGGCGTAACCGATCTTGGCCGGGTCGTAAGTGATGCGCACCGCCTCGTAGTGCCCGGTCTCGCCGGAGCAGACGTCCCGGTAGCTGGGGTCCTTCATGTGGCCGCCGGAATAGCCGGGCATCACTTCTATCACACCGGGCAGGGAGTCAAAGGGGTGTTCCAGGCACCAGAAACAGCCTCCGGCGAAGATGGCGGTCTCGGTCTTATTGCCGGTGTCGGCGTCAATCATAGCCAGTCCTCCCGCCAGCAAGAGCAGAGCCAGGTAAATATATCTCATTCATGTTTCCTCCTTCATATATCAATGTAACCATGAAAAGGGGCAAAGTCAAGGGGTGAGGCAATGGGTAAATTTATGTCTGTAGTAACATTAAAAAGGCTCTTTTAAAAGAGCCTTTTTAAATCTAAGCGCAGCCTTCATCCGGTTTGCAGGCCTGGGCCCCGGTATAGATCATCCCGTCCCGCAGTTCCACCGAGCGGTGGGCCATCTGGGCCAGGTTGGGGTTGTGGGTCACCAGGATCACGGTCAGGCCCTCCCATTTGTTGAGCTCCCCCAGCAGCACCCCGATCTCACTGCTTCTCCGGGTATCCAGGTTGCCTGTGGGCTCGTCGGCCAGCAGGATCCTTGGCTTGTTGACCAGGGCCCGGGCGATGGCCACCCGCTGCATCTCTCCGCCTGAGATCTGCCCCGGCAGGTGATGTTTGCGGTGGTCAATGCCCAGCATCTTCAGGATCTCGTCCACCCCTTTTTCGGCACCGGGCTTCTTGTAAAAGGTGAAGGGCAGCACCACGTTCTCCAGCACGGTCAGGGTAGGGATCAGATAGAACTTCTGGAACACGTAGCCGAACAAGTCGCGCCTTATCCTGGTCAGATCGGCCTCGGACAGGGTCCTGCCCTCGGTGAAGATGTCGCGGCCGTCCACTCGCAGGCGCCCGGAGCTGGGGTTGTCCAGGCAGCCCAGGATGTTGATCAGCGTGGTCTTGCCGCTGCCCGAGGGCCCGACAAAGGAGATGAACTCGCCTTGGCTGATGTTGAGCGAAACGCCGTTGACGGCCGGGATCTCCTCGCTGCCGCGGCGGTAGATCTTTTTCAGATCGTGGGCTTCGATGGAAAATTTATCTGTCATGCTTCTTCCTTGATTAATCCGTTTCGCTTCTAATGGCTTCCAGCGGCCGGACCCGGCCGGCCCGCCAGGAGGGATAGATGCCGGAGAGCAAGCCGATCAGGGTCACCACCCCGAAGGTCAAAAGCACCAGCGGGGCATCGATCCGCACCAGACCGCCGGTGGGGGTGTAGGGCAACAGGCCCCGGATCAGGGCCTCGGTCAGCCTGGCGGTCAGCAGGGCCAACAGGGTCCCGATGAACCCCCCGGAAACGCAGAGGATCAGGGTCTCCAGCCAGATCAACTTGAAGATGTCCGAGGCCATGGCCCCCATGGATTTCAGGATCCCGATCTCCTGCAGGCGCTCCATCACCGACATCAGAATGGTGTTGATCACCCCCACGATGGCTATCAATATGGCGATCACCGCGATGGAGAAGACCATCACCTTGGCGGTGGAGACCAGAGACATGATGGTCTGCTTCACCTGGGCCAGGCTGACCACCTGGACATCGGGCAGTTTGTACATCCGCTCCTCGAACTTGGCGATGTCGGCGTCCTTTTTGACCTTGATGCCGATGCCGGTCAGCTCTCCCGGCTGGTTGAAGATCTTTTGTACCGCCCCGATGGGAAGGAAGATGGTCCCGTCGTCCTGGGTGCCGGAGCGCTTGAGGATGCCGACCACGGTCATCTCGACCTCCTTCTCCGGGATCAGGTACTTGTCGCCGACCTCGCGCTGTTCCAGTTCGGCCGCCTCGTAGCCCAGCACCGCTTCATAAGCGTTGGGATCGGTGAACCAGGCGCCCTGCTTGAACTCCAACACTTTCTTCATGGCCGGGAAGGTCATAGGATCCACCCCCAGAAAGGCGGAGATGCCGCCGCTCTCGCCCTTGTTGGGGTCGAACACCGCCTGCATCAGCATGGGGGTCACCTTGTCCACCTCGGGCTGCTTGGCGATGGAGTCGGCGATGTCGGCCTTCATGTAGCGCAGTCCGGTGCCGCCCTTGAGCATCAAGGTGGCCGCCTCGTAGGGGCAGCCCTTGGCGGTGACCAGCATCTGGAAGCCAAGGTTGTCGATGTCCGAATTGAGCGAGGCCTCGTATCCCTTGTTAAAGCCCAGCAGGCTGATCAGCACCCAGGCGGCCAGGGCGATGCCCACGATGGTCAGCCCGCTGCGGGATCTCTTGCGCAGCAAATTCTTGTAGGCGACTTGGAAGATGTTTATCATAGGATTGTCCTTTGTGCTTGGTGTCATCGCGAGGAAGGCTTCCGATATTTAACGACGAAGCGATCTGACAAGGCCCGGTTGATTGCTTCGTTAGTGCAGGAGGAATAGTCGGACTCGCAAAGACGACCGCTTAGTTTGGTTTGTAGTATCTCAGATACCTGTTTCCCAGCAAAAACTCGTCCACCAGTATCAGGTTCTTCTTGACCGCCCGCAGGGCGGCCCGGAAGTCCGGAGCTGCGTCGGGAGCGGGATTCTTGATGGCCGTGATCATATCGGATCCGCTTTCCCTGCCGCTAACCACGTCGTACTGGTAGAAATCCCGCAGGGTCAGCCCGGCGAACTGTTTGCCGAAAGAGGGTTCCCGCATTTTGTTTGCGGCTTTGGAGGTTAGCTTCTGAAAGTACAGGGTCTTGATCACGCCGGCGGTGTCCAGCGCCAGAAACACCTGAATGCCGCCGTACTGGCCTTTCTGATTCACCCCGTGGATGAAGCCCACCAACTCCTTCTTCCTGAATACCCGGTACATGGTGTAGGGCACGTCGCCGGTCTCGAACAGGCCCTGGAACTTGTTGCCCAGCCGATGCTCAATAGCCGCCAGCAGGGAATCACCGCCCTTCTGGGCGATGGAGACGTACTCGGTCTTGTAGCCGGTGGAGCCGGGGAACAGGTGTTTGACGTCCTTGTCCGGATCGTTCAGGTCGCAGCCCACCGCGGCGAAAAGCAAACGGGGGACGGACAGGGACAAAATGATCAATGGGATTATTTTATTTAAAAACGGCACTAAAACATCTCCCATCCCTTTAAAGTTTCTCGGCCCGGAAGTTAAGCGTGCCCGAATAGTTCGTCAGCGTCAGGGTGACCGACCAGGTGCCGGGAACACCGACAGCTGTCGGCTCATTCAAGCTGGGCACAAGGGCTTTTGAGTACAAGGTTGTTCCCAGGGAATCCCTGATGGTCAGTAAAGTCGAGCCCGCGGTGGTCGTGGTTGAATGATTTATTGTTGCCCGGGTGCCGGAGTTCTTCCAGGCATATACCAGGGTGGTCGAAACGGTGGTAACACCGGTGGCTTGAAGCTGGAAGGCGTCCTGATTGTTGACGATCTGCGGCTCAAATGGAGCGAGTGTGGAAGTAGGGCTTTTGCCGCAACCGACCAGCCAGGCGGACAGGATCACCAGGAACACGAAGGAAAGGATGTTCTTTATGCCGTAAATATGTTGCATTTTGAGCCTCCTTGATTATAAATTCTGGCGATCACAATTTGTGGTACCAGTACAGCTGGGCGGTAATATGATCCAGGTCACGGTTGATATCGCCAGTCAGCCTTAAGGTCAGGTCCGGCGTTACTGAATAAGTCAAGCCAGGAGAGAGCCTATGATCATACCCATCGTAGACATATTGCAGTTCCAGCTTCAAACGGTTGTCTTCAAGCACATTGGCGGTCATCCTGAAAAAACATCCCCAGAGGTCATTCCGCCAGTTGTTCATCAAAGTGGTCTTTCGTATCAGCTCGGTCCGGTATTCAAACCGGTCACTGTTGACCGCGGCATCGGCTCCGAACATTGCTGTTTCCATGGGGGTTTCATATATTAGATGATAGCCCATGGTCTCAAGGTTCTTTCCGTAGGAGGCCGAAAACCCGATATTGTAATTCTGCTGGTTCAGGTCGCTCTTTGATATCCGGCCCGAAACCTGATAATTCCCTTTTAGGTACAGCGGCATTCCCGATCCCGAAGTAACCGATAATCCGGCATTGCCCCAGTCGAAGTCCCGGTAGTATCCTGCGCCCCAGTCCCGGTCATATCCGTAACCATACATGGACAAGGATTGTAGCAAGATGCCGTGATTGTCCAGATACGACGCCAGTCCGAAGGCCGGCTTGTTGTGGCCCAGCAAAATGTCCCCGAAGCCCGGCTTGACCTTAAGATAAGCGTTGTACAGCTGGGGCTCCACATCATGCTTTGCCGTCGAATCGTAAGCCAGACGGGCCTGGACGGCCAGCATCCCCCAGTCTCCGCCGGCGCCGGAGAACCGCTGGATGTAGTCGAACCCCAGGCTGGGCTTCTGCATCACATCCATCTGGTCCATGGAATACCATTGGAAGGTTCGGTCATCCCCGGAAAAGGGAAATCCTGCCACCGCCTGGGCCTCCAGATAAAATAAGCGGCTGGAAGCCAATGATTGCGATACTGCCAGCGTCAGTAGTCCCAGAATTATAAAAGTATTTTTAAACATTCAGTTTGAAATTACCCAGATAGACTACATTCCCGTCCTTCTTAAATGTCAATTTGATCTCCCACTCCCCGGGCATCACAAAAGTGACCGGCAGCAGGTAGTCGCCTTTCTTGTTAAGTTTAAAGACCGCCTCGGCGTCGTGGGCTCCGCTCATGGAAGGCATGCCGGACCTTCCCAGGATCTCCCAGCCCGGGGCCTTTTTGCCGTCCTTTGAGAACAGCTGGACCTTTAGCACGGCCGGGCCCATCTTGGGCTTTTTGTCGAAGTTGTAGGTGAAGTAAAAATCCTGTCCGATCCAGGCCTTTTTGCCGTAGCCGGGAAGCTGATTGTAGACTGGCGCTTTGACGGCTGACGGCTCGGCCGCATTTGCCTGGATTCCGCCGTTGGCAGCGGCTTTGGCCGATGGACAGTTGGCGCAGTCGTGCTGGGCCAAAGCGGGCGCGGCGGCCAGCGACAGCAGGGCCAGGACCAGCAGGCTCTTTATGTAGAACATGTCTCTCCTTTGGGTAGGTTTTAACGGATGCTTAATAAGACTAATATAATCCTATTTAAGCGCTTTGTCAATATGAGGGCGGAAATAAACTTCGGGCCTTCCCCGGTCTTATGCCAGGCCCGTGACGTCCGATCTTCCCGGGCCGCGGAAATGTGATTTTTTGCTTGAATTACCCCTAAAAAGTGGTAAAATAAGAGGTTAGTTGTTAACATGTTAAATTCCGTACATTTAGTATGGAATATTTTGAACCGCCAAGACGCCAAGGCCGCCAAGATTCTTTATAATTATACCCTTCGCGCTCTTTGCGCCTTTGCGGTTAGGTAGTCCCGGTTTATCCGGGTAGGCAATAAAGGAGCAAGCATGCCATTCAAACGATCAAGCCAGGTGGGCCAGCAGATGAAGCGGGAACTTTCGGAGATAATCGCCGGGCAGCTCAAGGATCCCCGGCTGGGTTTTGTCACGGTCACCGACGTGGAGCTGGCCGACGACCTGCGTTATGCCAAGGTGTTCATCAGCATCTACGGCGACCCGGATAAGCAGAAGCAGACCCTGAAGGGGCTGAAGAGCGCCAAGGGCTACATCCGGCGGGAGCTGGGACAGCGCCTGCAGCTGCGCAACTGCCCGGATTTCGATTTCAGGATAGACGAGTCCATAGCCCAGGGCGACAAGATAGACCATCTGTTGAACCAGATAGCCAAAGAAAAGAAGCCCGATGCCGATCAATGACGTAACCGAGGCGCTGGTTAGGCACCGACGTTTTCTTTTAACCAGCCACTACAACCCGGACGGCGACAACATCGCATCCCAGCTGGCCCTGGCCTCGATCCTGAGATCGCTCAACAAGCAGGTCTCGATCGTCGACCAGGACCCGGTGCCGGGGCGCTACCGCTTTCTGCCCGGCTGGGAATCGATAAGCAACCAGATTGTCCCCCAGAACGCCAGCTGTGCCGTGGTGCTGGACTGCGGCAACATCGACCGGATAGGAAGGGCGGCGGACCTCATCACCCCGGCCACCATGGAGCTGGTCAACATAGACCATCACGTCTCCAACACACTTTACGGGCATTTCCACTACGTGGACCCGGAAGCCTCGTCCACCTGCGAGCTGGTCCTGCGCCTGTGCCAGAAGCTGAGGGTGAAGCCTACTCCGGAGCAGGCCCAGACCATTCTGACCGGGATGATGTCCGACACCGGGGGCTTCCGCTACGCCAGCACATCGGCCGACACTTTGAGGGCGGCCGGGCTTCTGTCGGACTACGGCGCTAAAATAGCCGAGGTGGCCGAACAGCTCTATTACCAGCAGCCCATCAACCAGCTTAAGATACTGGGGGAACTGCTGAGCCGTTTAAAGACCGGGGCTAACGGCCAGCTGGCCTATATGTCGCTGACCCAGGAGCTGATTAAAAGATACGATTTCGACCTGTCGGAGAGCGAGGAGTTCGTCAAATACGCCCTGGCGGTGAAGGGGGCCGAGGTGGCCATATTGTTCAAGGAGCAGGGCGACGGCATCATCCGGGTCTCCTTTAGGGCCAAGGGCCGGGTGGATGTCAACCAGCTGGCCGGCAAGTTCGGCGGCGGGGGGCACATCTCGGCGGCCGGGGCCCGGCTGAACACCACGCTGGAGGACGCGGTGCAGAAGGTGGTGCAGATAACGGAAGCGGAGCTGAGTGCCACGGATTAACGGGGCTTACCACAAAGGCACAAAGACACAAATAACTTTTGATTTCTTTACATACCATAAATAGACCAAAACACTAGAGTGTAAACCAGATATTATTAAAGACGTATTTTTAGTGCCTTTGTGTCTTAGTGGTTAAGTTAAAAAGGGAATAAATATGAAGAACTGGGGAATCATTTACAATCGCCAGCGGCCCGGGGCCGAGAACGTGATCCGGGAGCTCTCCACTTGGCTCAAGGACCACGGCATCGCCCCGGTCATCGAGCAGGGCATCCAGCTGGAAGGCTTTCAGTGCGCGGAGGAAAGCGAGGTGGTCCAAAGCTGCGAGCTGCTTTTGGCCCTGGGCGGCGACGGCACCATGCTGCGCTCGGTCCATCTGATGGGCTCTCAGCAAAAGCCCATCCTGGGCATCAACCTGGGCTCGCTGGGCTTTTTGACCGAGACCTCGCAGGACCAGATGTGGCAGAGCCTGGAGCAGGTGGCCCGGGGACAGTACCAGATAGAAGAGAGGGCCATCATCAAAGGCCGGACCGAGGGGCAGGAATACTACGCCCTGAACGACTTTGACATCCGGGTGCCCACCCGGCTGGTGGAGCTTTCGGTCTCGGTGGGCGGAGAGTTCCTGAGCCGCTACTATGCCGACGGGATGCTGATCTCCACCCCCACCGGCTCCACCGCCTATTCCCTTTCGGCCGGCGGGCCCATCGTGGAGCCCACCATGGAGGTGATGGTGATCACTCCCATCTGCCCCCACACCCTGTCCATCCGGCCGATGATCGTACCCATGGACCGGACGGTGGAGGTGACCGTCCACGGCAAGAGGGAGGAGGCCATCATGGTGGTGGACGGCCAGCAGAGGCTTTCCTTTAAGGCCGGCCAGCAGATAGTCTTCGAGAAGGCCGGGATCAAGGCCAAGCTGGTGAAGACCCAGAAATCCTCGTTCTACAACATCCTCCGCACCAAGCTCAAATGGGGGGCCCGGGGCGAGGACGGAAAGTAAACCGGGGCCCTTATGGGACGAGGATTTTCGCAGATCGATCTCAAAATATCACACTTATTTTTCCAACTGGTCCCGTAGCACGAACCAACAGGAGGTCATTAAAATGAGAAGACACTTTTAGGCCATCGCGGCCATGGTGCTCATCACTGCCATCAGTGGTTGCGGAAAGAAGGGGGAAGAGATCATACCAGTACCAACTCCTATTTATCCGGTAGTTACCGCCAGCTACCCTCCGGGCGACACTCTTCACCTGTTCGTTCGCAATCATGCCATCATCATCGTTTTCAGCACGGCCATGGACCGGTCGTCGGTGCAAAGCGCCTTTTCAGCAAATGGCGCAGCGGGCAACTTTTACTGGCAGGGCAATGAGATGACCTTTGTGCCCGATACCGCATTTTCCGCCGACACGACAGTGACGGTGTCCATTACCGGCAATGCCCTGGACCTGGCAGGAACGGGTTTAAATCCGGCTTTTTCCAGCTGGTACCGGACCTCGGACTCTCTGGATTCCAAGGCCCCCACGGTCTGGGCCCAAAACCCCCTGCCGGATTCCCAGAATATATCCATCGGCACCGATGTGATGGCCTATGCTTCGGAGGAGCTAATAGACTGGTCCACGAACTCCCTGACCTTGACTGATTCCGCCGGGGTCAAGGTAACCGGAAATACAGCCCTGGCCCTTTCCGCCACGGCCCTGAATTTCATGCCCAGTTCGGCCCTTAAATATAATACCCGTTATTATGTGACCATAGACACGACCCTGCGCGACATGTGCTGGAACCGTTTGGCGGCGCAATACACCTGGACGTTCCGGACCGAGAAAGATCTGGTCAAGCCAACAGTGGTCTCCGTTTCCCCGGCGGCCGGCGACACCAATGTCACGGTGAATACTTCCATAACGGTCTGTTTCTCCGAGCCCATGGATCATAACACGGCCCAGGCAGCGCTATCCCTGACCCCGGCCGTCGCCTTCTACGGTTACAGCTGGCAGGGAGACACTTTGATGACCGCCACCCTAGCCGACACCCTTTCCTTCAAAAAACAGTATCGCATCAACATCAGCACCGCTGCCCTGGATGTAAGCGGCAACCAATTGGCTTCATCGTACTCGGCCGGTTTCTCCACTTTGCGCGGACTGTTGGTGCTGTGCAATACCGCCAACGAGATCTACAGCTACCAGCAGGCCGACCTGAAGTTCGAAGGATACTTAAGGCCCTATTCGTCGCCCCGTCAGATCCGGATCTCGGCCGACGACAGCCTGGCTTATGTCCTGACCCAGAACGGGGTGGAGTTCATCCAGCTGAAGAATCAGAACAACCATCTGGGCACCGTCAACCTGCCCCAGACCTGCTACGGCCTGGCTCTTTCGCCCAACGGGTTGCAGCTGGCCGTGACCGACACCACGAATGACAGCCTGTACATCATCAGCACCGCCACCATGCAAAAAACCGGATCCGTGAAAACCGGCGGAATTCCCAAAGGTGTCTGTTTCAATCAGGGCGGAAAAGTTGCCGTTCTGTGCTGGGGTAAAGTGGAGATATACACTTCCAGCCTGGCGCTGCAGTACACAACCATTGTGCCCAACAACGGGGAAGAATTGGTCAAAGGCAACGGGGATACTCTTTACGCGGCATCAGGCACCGGGATCTCGGCCATAAGTTTTGGCGACGGTTCCAAAGTATTCAACGACCTGACCGGCCTCAGCAACCATCCCTTCGGTCTGGCGTTTTCGCCGGACGGCGCGCATCTGGCCCTGGCCTGTTATGACGAGAATGCAGTCAAGGTATACACCACTTCCGGGACATATGTTACCACCGCCGCCGCAGGCACCCGGCCCAAGGGGCTTTGCTACAGCCCGGACGGAACCAAGCTCTATGTCTTAAATTCCGGCAGCAGCAATGTATCAGTTATCACCCGCAGTGGGAACACCTACACCTTGTTAAGCACCGTTACGGTTGGCTCCGGGCCCTGGGGGATAGCGGTCACCCCGTGATTTATAACCGAACTCATCCCCAGCCGCCCCTTCTCTTAAAAAGAGAAGGGGATCAAGGGGTTGAGTTCAAGATAAGTCCTTTGAAAGTTAGCGTCTAACCAAGAATTTTACCTATGCTCACCAAACTAACCGTAAAAGACTACGCCCTGATAGAATCGCTGGAAGTGGATTTTGCCCCCGGCCTCAACATCCTGACCGGAGAGACCGGCGCGGGAAAATCCATTTTAATAGGCGCCCTGGGTCTGGCCCTGGGCGAGAGGGCCGGCATCGACAGCGTCCGCACCGGGGCCAAGGCGGCGGTGGTGGAGGCCGAGTTCCAGGTCAAGGCTTACCGCCCGGCGGCCGAATTGCTGAAGGAGCTGGAGACAGAGCCTTCAGTTGACCCTTTGATCCTGCGCCGGGAGGTGAACGCCGCCGGCAAGAGCCGGGCCTTTGTCAACGACAGCCCGGTGAACCTGGCCGGCCTGAAGCGCCTGGGCGACATCCTGCTGGATATGCACGGCCAGCACCAGCACCAGTCGCTGCTCTACGAGGAGCGGCACCTGGATTACCTGGACGCCTTCGGGCATCTGGAATCATTGCAGGGGCAGGTGTCCCAGCTGTTCTCGGATTACCACAAGACCAAAAAACAGCTGGACGAGCTGGTCCACAAGGAACAGCTGACCCGGGAGAAGATAGACCTGTACCAGTTCCAGCTGAAGGAGATCACTGACGCCGGCCTGCAGGCCGGGCAGGAGGAGGAGCTGGAGAAGGAAAAGTTCATCCAGGAGAACACCGAAAAACTTTTTGCTTCGGCCAGCCAGGCCTACGAACTTTTGTACGACGGAGAGGGCTCCATAATCGAACGGCTGGGGACGCTGGAGAACCTTTTCTCCGACCTGTCCTCCATAGACGAGCGCCAGAACGAAAGCCGGGACGCGGTCCAAAACTCGCTGGCACAGCTGGAGGAGACCGTCCGGTCCTTGCGCCAATACCGGGACAAACTGCAGTTCGATCCCGAGCGGCTGGAGGTGATCCGGGACCGGCTGGACCTGATCAAGACGCTGAAGAAGAAATACGGCCAGAAACAGGGGACCATAGAGGCGGTGCTGGAGCATGCCCAGCGGGTCAAGCTGGAACTGGACAGCGTGGAGCACGGCGAGGAGATCATTGCCAAGTTAAGGGCGGAAATGGAAAACGAAAGGCTGGAGCTGGAAAAGCAGGCCCTGTCGCTTTCCTCCAAACGGGCCGAGGCCGCCAAGAAGCTTTCCAAGGAAGTGATCGGGCAGTTGAAGGACCTGGGGATGGAGAAGGCCGTGTTCAAGACCGAGGTCGCTCAGACGCCGGATGCAGACGGACTGGTGGAAGTCAAAAAGCAAAGGCAGAAAACGGAGTCGTGGGGCATTGACCAGGTGCGGTTCCTGATCTCACCCAATCCCGGGGAAGACCCCAAGCCTTTGGCCAAGATAGCTTCGGGCGGCGAGATCTCCCGGGTGATGCTGGCCATCAAGACCATACTGGCCGAGGCCGATGCCGTGCCGGTGCTGGTGTTCGACGAGATCGACGCCGGGATAGGCGGCCGGGTGGCCGAGGCGGTGGGCCATAAGTTGAAGGAGATCGGCAATAAGCGCCAGGTGCTGTGCATCACCCATCTGCCGCAGATCGCGGCCCTGGGCGATTCCCATTACGTGGTCAGCAAGCAGGAGAACAGGGGCCGGACCATCACCAATGTGCAGCAACTGGACCAGAAGCAGCGGGTGGACGAGCTGGCCCGGATGCTGGGGGGGAGCAAGGTGACCGAGACCACGGTCAAGCATGCGAAAGAGATGCTGGGAGTGAAAGACTGAGCCGGGCACTTCGACAAGGCTTCGGCAAGCTTTGGAGCATTCCCCTGGCAGTTATTATACCGGGAGCACAAAGGATCTGGCAAAAAGGTTAAATGAGCACGACAATCTTCTTGGTGCAAACTATACAAAGAAGAAACATCCGGTTCGGTTGGTTTATTACGAAGAGTATCCAAGAATTGACACTGCTTTTTATCGGGAAAAACAGGTTCAAGGCTGGAACCATGCCAAGAAGAAAGCATTGATTGAGGGGAAAAAGAATAAACTGCCGTTGTTGGCTAAAAATTATACGCAGTTTGGGAAGTATGAAGAGCCGGTTGTTTCGACAAGCTCAACAACCGGAGATGATGTCTGAGTCTTGTTTGTTGGTGGCTGAGCCTGGTTCGTCGGTGGCCGAGCCTGTCGAAGCCACCGCACTCATGTAAATAGAATTATAAATTAAATAAACTCGGAGAGCTTCATGTTCCACACTTTCGCCAAGGGCTCCGTCTGGGGCCTGATCCTGGGCTACGACGTATTCACCAACCTGATCATGTTCTCGCTGGTCTACCTCTCGGTCTATTCCTGGTCGGTGATAATATACAAGCATCGCTATTTCAAGAAAATAAAACAGGCCAACAAGAAGTTCATGGAATCCTTCCGCCGGCGCAAGACCTTCAACGACCCCTTCAAGTCCGCCAACCCCGATTCCGCCAGCTTCTCCGTGCTGGCCGAGGGCCTGGCCGAGGCCCACCGCCTTTCCGGCGGCGAGCAGGTCTCCTTTCCGCTGGAGGTGCTGCCCAACATCCAGGCGGCCATGGAGCGGTCCATCGGCCAGCAGGAGGAGGACCTTTCCGGCAAGCTGATCTCGCTGGCCTCCATCACCAGCATCTCCCCGCTGCTGGGCCTGCTGGGAACGGTCTGGGGCATCATGATCGCCTTTGTGGACATCAAAAATTTCGGGTCGTCAAGCATTCAGGTGGTGGCCCCGGGGATAGCCGAGGCCCTGGTGACCACCATCGCCGGGCTGGTGGTGGCCATCCCGGCCTCCATGGCCTACAACGCCTTCAACACCAACATCCGCCAGATGACGCTGGAGATGGAGAACCTGTCCTCGGAATTTTTGGGCGACCTGAGGATGCACTCGGTCTACGGAGGAAAGTAAGATGCGGCGCCCGCGCACCGGCCTGCAGCCCATGGCTGCCATCAACATGACCAATCTGATCGACGTCTGCATGGTGCTGCTGATAACCTTTATGATCACCGCCCCCATGATGCGCTCCGGGGTGGACGTGGCCTTGCCCAAGTCGTCGTCCACCAAGCCCCAGGAGGAGGAGGGCCTGACCATCACTTTGACCTCGGGCGGCAAGATCGTCGTCTCCAACCAGACCGTGTCCCAAAGCGCTTTTCCCAAGGTCATTAGCGGCCTGCTGGCGGCCAACCCCGGCCAGCCGGTCTACCTGAAGGCCGACAAGACCGTGCCCTACGGGCTGGTGGTGGAGGTGATCGGGCAGCTGAAGGAGCTGAAGGTCACCAACCTGGGCTTGGTGACAGAACCCAAGCTGGGGAAATAGGGCACTATCCGCAGATTACGCAGATTTACGCAGATTTATTCTTTAATGGAAAACATTAATGGAATCACGGGAACACAAATAAGACAATAGAATATTTTGTTTTGAACGCAGATATTAAAAGATATCAATTATTCGGCTGGGATTACGAGCATTTCAGCCCGTTGAATGAAAATGAGGTCAATTGGTATAAGAACTATGCCCGCAAGGCCGGAGGCCCAATTTTGGAGTTGGCCTGCGGCACTGGCCGTCTGTTAACCAAGTTGGCTGAAAATGGTTTTGATGTTACCGGGATCGATCTCTCCGACAAAATGATTGAGGTGGCTGGCAACAACATAGGAAAACTGCCAAAGGAAATAAGGAATAGGATCAAGCTTGTCAAAGGCGACATAAGGGATTTTGGCATGGAACAAAAATTCGGGCTAATAGTTGTCGCTGATAATTCTTTTCGCGAGCTTCGCACCAGGGAAGATCAAACAACTTGTTTAAAAACCGTCCTCAAGCATTTATCGCCCAAAGGTGCATTTTTACTGACTGTCAGGCGTTTTGATCTTTCAAGTTATACTGATAGCACAAGAGAAATTCCCTGGTCAAAACCGATCAGTGATCCTTCAAATAGTCATAAAGTATCACGAAAGGTGAAGTTTACATTATCGGATGACAAAAGGCGGGTAAATGGGATCTACATTTATAGGATAGTCGATTCGCAGGGCACAACGCGGTTTGAGGAATGTCCCTTTGTTTCTCCGGTTTTGCAGGAAGAAGATTATTTTGCACTTTTAACAGAAGCAGGTTTTAAGCCGGAATTGTTTTATGATTTTAACGATCAGAAAAACAACACTGGTCAGACTCTTTGCTTTGTGTGTGGTAAATGAGAATTATGTAAAATGGAACCGGACCGATCCCCTTCCCTCTCCTAAAGCATTAGGAGAGGGAAGGGTGAGGTCAAAAGTATACATGAAAAAAGCCTTCGTCATATCATTCTTCATCCACCTGGCATTTTTGCTGGGCATCTTCGGCGCTTCCTACATCCTTAAAGCGTCGGCCAAGCCCATCTATCCCCAGATCTACCAGGTCAGCCTGGTCTCATTGCCGGCCGCGGTGTCCGAGGGTTCCGAGGAATCAGGAGCCAGGGAAATGGTGGGACCGCAGCTACCGGATGACAAGGCCATGAAAGAACCTTCGGCCAAAAAGGAAAAGCCCAAGGCTGACAAGAAAGCCAAAGACACCACAAAGGCCAAAGCAGCATCCCCAAAATCCAATACCACCGGGCTGGCCAAGGGCATGAAGATACTGTCCTCAGAGGGTGGCGTACCGTCAGACAACTATTACTTGGCGCTGATCCTGTCCAAGATCAGCCAGAACTGGAACAACCCCTACCAGGGAAAAAGGGAAACGGTACGGGCCCAGGTCTATTTTAGGATAGACAAGAACGGGAAACTGCAGGAGGTGAAGATCGAGAACTCCTCCGGGGACGCCATCTTCGACCAGTCGGCTCTGCGGGCGGTGTACGAGGCCAAAGTGTTTCCGCCGCTACCCGAGGAGATGAAACTGGCCACCTTGGGGGTGCATTTTGAGTTTGAGTACGTGAAGTGACCGCCCGCGAAACACGCGAAAGAAGAGACACCATTTATATATGAAAACGAAAATTCTTCTCCTTTTCCTGACACCATTGATAATCTGCCAGAGTGCATTTGGCCAGGCCGACGTCTATCTGAAACTTTCCACCTCGGAGCGGCGGCAGCTGGAGTTGGGCATCGCGCCTTTGCAGACCCTGGATACCAAAGCTTCTCCCGATGCCGCGTTTAACGCCCAGAAGATGCTGGACATCATCGGCGACGACCTGGCCTTTTCCCTGTACTTCAAGATGGTCTACCCGCCGTCATTGCTGGAAGGCTACGGGCTGAAGAAGGGCCAGCTGGACATCGGGGCCTGGCAGATGCTGGGGGCCAGGCAGGTGCTGATCCCGGAGCTGAAACAGGAGAAGAAGAAGGTCATTCTTAAACTCTCGGTCTTCGACCTTGGCATCCAGCGCCAGGTATTCAGCAAGGCCATCGAGCCGGACGGCTCAAGGGCCACGGCCCACGCCGCCAGCGACCAGATCATCAAGAACCTGAGCGGCGAGAACGGCGTCTCCTCCACCAAGATAGCCTTCAGCCTGAAAAGCGGAAAGAACAAGGAACTGATGCTGGCCGATTACGACGGCGGCGGGTTCAGGGCCCTCACCAACTTCAACTCCATCAACATCTCACCCGACTGGCAGCCGGGCGGCGGGGCGCTGGCCTTCGTCTCCTTCTACCGCAACCGTACCGACATTGTTTCCCTGAACCTGGCCAGCGGCAAAACGGCCATCATCTCCCAGACCGAGGGGCTTAACACCTCTCCGGCCTGGTCCCCGGACGGAAAGTCCCTGGCTCTTACATTGTCCAAGGACGGCAACGCCGAGATCTACCTGCTGTCGCCGGAAACCAAGGAACTGCGCCGCCTCACCAATACCTGGGCCATAGACTGCTCGCCGGCCTGGTCGCCCAACGGGCGGGAACTGGTCTTCAATTCCGACCGGCCCGGCTCGCCCCAACTTTATATCATGGACACGGAAGGGGCTAACATCCGGCGGCTGACCTACCAGGGCGGCTACAACACCTCTCCCAGCTGGTCTCCCCGGGGCGACAAGATCGCTTTCGTCTCCCGGATCGACGGGAAATTCCAGGTCTGCACCATAGACATCACCGGGGACAACTTCGCCCAGCTGACCTACGAGGGCGACAACGAGGACCCCAGCTGGTCGCCGGACGGCCTGCACCTGTGCTTCTCCTCCAGCCGCACCGGCAGTCACCAGGTCTGGCGGATGCACTGGGACGGCAGCGCCCAGCAGGCCATCACCAACAACGGCGGCTCGTACATGCCTGCCTGGGGCCCGGCCCAGTAAGGCGTTTCCGGTTGAATAAATAAGTGATTTAGTATATAATCAAGGCTGACCTTTTTTGGGCACCAATAATCAGTTCAAAATTAAATCTGAGGAAATCAATGAACAAATATTTTACCGTAATTGCGATGTGCCTGATCCTGGCGCTTGGTTTTGGCTGTACCAAAAAGCAGACCGTGAAACAGGAAGAACCCATCAAACAACCGGAGGTGGCTATTCAAACACCGCCTGTGGCCACCCCGCCGGCCGAGGCCCAGCCGGTGGTTCCTAAGATAGAATTCAAGACGATATTCTTCGCCTTTGATTCCTATTCCCTGAACGAAGAGGGCAAGGCTTTGCTTAACCAGGCCGGCGGCCTGCTGCGCAGTTATCCCGATGTCGCCCTGCGGCTGGAAGGCCACTGCGACGAGCGGGGCACGGCCGAATATAACCTGGCCCTGGGCGAAAAGCGGGCCAACGCCGTCCGGGAGTACCTGGAGAACCTGGGCGTCAGCCGCTCCCGGCTGTCCACCGTCAGCTTCGGCAAGGAAAAACCCGCCGTAGCAGGCAACGATGAAGCCAGCTGGGCCAAGAACCGCAGGGTGGAGATCGTTCCGGCAGCCAAATAGTATTTCCCGGGAAGGACAGGATTTACATGATCGACAGGATCACTTAAAATACCGGGAACCACGAAGGCCAACAAACCTTTGACAATTTTATCTTACAACAATAATTTCAAAAATACATCATGAAAAAAACATTGCTCTTGGTCTCACTATCCCTGGCTGTCTTCATGGGCTGCGGGATGAAGAAGGAATACATCCGGGTCACCGATCAGCTGGATTCCATCGAAGTGCGGGAGAAGAAGATCGACCGCCGGACCGCGGTGATGGACAGCCTGATCCAGGTGCAGATGGGGATGATCTACGAACTGCGGGCCGAGCTTAAAAGCCTTTCCTCCACCGCCGGGGAGAAGTGGAGCATAGCCGAGCAGCAGCAGGAGGACAACAAGTACCGCCCCCTGCCCATCGGCCCCAGTCAGCCGGACCCCAAGGGGCCGGCCCCGGAGCCGAAAGCTGAAGTTCCCGCCGAGACCAACCCCAAGAAACTTTACGATGCTTCGTATCTGGACATCACCAAGGGCAACTACGACCTGGCTTTGGCCGGGTTCAACGAGTTCATCAAGCGGTTCCCCAAGCACGACCTGGCCGACAACGCCCAGTACTGGATCGGCGAAGGGTATTACGCCCAGAAGAAGTATGAGCCGGCTTTGACCGAGTTCGAAAAAGTGGTGGGAAACTATCCGGGCAAGGACAAGGAACCGGCCGCGCTTTACAAGATGGGCCTGTGCCTCCAGGAGATGGGCGACAAGGCCAAGGCCCGGCAATACTGGCAGCTGCTGGTTAAAAAATACCCCAAAAGCCCCGAAGCCGCCCTGGCCAAGGACAAGCTGAAATAAAGGTTCTCCCGGGAAATGTAGAAATCAATGAAAAAGGCCCTTCCCTTTGGGAAGAGGCCTTTTTGCATCATTTTTTTGTTGACTTTGAAATATGGCGGGGTTAAACTTATAAGTTATGGTAAAACGGTTCAACAAACCGTTTTAAGTTCTATAAGCTGTAAACTCAACCCCTATATCCCCTTCTCTTTTAAAGAGAAGGGGACGGGGGATGAGTTCAAACAGGTACCTGAATTACTAAATTTAAAATAAATCTTTAACCATCATATAGCAAGGAGCAATATGCCGGTCAATCCAAAAATATTCAAGGCCTACGACATCCGCGGGGTCTATCCCAATGAGCTGGACGAGGCCCAGGCCAAGGAGATCGGGCGGGCTTTGGTGGACCACCTGAACTGCAAGACCGTGGCCGTGGGCCGGGACATGCGGACCTCGTCCCAGCCGCTGTTCACCGCCCTGGCTGAGGGCATCACCATGCAAGGGGCTCAGGTGATAGACGTGGGGCTGGTCTCCACCGACGGCCTGTATTTTGCGGTGGGCAAGTTCGGCTTTGATGCCGGGGTGATGATCACCGCCAGCCACAATCCGGCCCAGTACAACGGCCTGAAGATCTGCCAGGCCAACGCCATCCCGCTTTCCGGGGACGAGGGCCTGAACCAGATGCGGGACCTGATAAACCAGGGCAAGCTGAAAACGGGGGCCTCCAAGGGAACGATAATATCCCGGGACATAGACCTGGATTACATCAGCCACTGTCTGTCGTTTGTGGACCACAAGAAGATCTGGGGATACAAGATAGCGGTGGACGCCGGCAACGGCATGGCCGGGCGCACCATCCCGCCCATTTTCCGCCAGCTGCCGGGCACCCTGGTGCCGATGTTCTTTGACCTGGACGGGACCTTCCCCAACCACCCGGCCAGTCCCATAGAGCCGGAGAACATCGCGGCCCTGCAGGAGACGGTGGTCAAGGAACACTGCGACTTTGGGGCGGCTTTTGACGGCGACGCCGACCGGATGTTCTTAGTGGACGAGAAGGGCCGGGGCCTGGCCGGCTCGGACGTGGCGGCCCTGGTTTCCAAAATGCTGTTGAAGAAGAACCCCGGCTCGGCCATATTGTACAACGCCATCTGTTCCCGCTGCGTCAAGGAGACTGTGGAGAAATACGGGGGCAAGGCCGTGCGCAGCAAGGTGGGCCACGCCCTGATCAAGCCGCTGATGCGGGAACACAACGCCATTTTCGGCGGCGAGCACTCCGGGCATTTCTACTTTAGGGACAACTGGTTCGCCGATTCCGGGCTGATAGCCTTCCTGGTCTGCTGGCAGTTGATCTCCGAGGAGAACAAGCCGCTGTCCCAGCTGGTGGACGAGATAGACCGCTATGTGCGCATTCCCGAGACCAACACCACCGTGCAGGACATCCCGGGGAAACTGGCCGAGCTGGAGAAGATCTATTCCGCCAAAGGCGCCCAGCTGGACCATTTGGACGGTTTGACCATTTCCTATCCCGACTGGTGGGCCAACATCCGGCCCTCCAACACCGAGCCTCTGCTGAGGCTGAACGTGGAGGCGGAGTCGCAGTCACTTTTAGATCAAAAGTCAGAAGAATTGTTGAAAACAATAAGATCTTAAAACACATTTGTTGCAATTTGATTATCAAAAAATATTTCTAAAAAGCTTCCGGCCCTATCTATGGATCATGGGCCTGGGGTTCCTCCTCTATTTCCGGGCCTTGGGCCTGGGCTATGTTTCCCTGGACGACGAACATCTGATCGTCCAAAACTACCCTCACATCTCAAATCATGCCAACCTGCCCCAGGCCTTTCTCAAAGACGTCTACTGGCGCAACCCCGGAACCTACTACCGTCCGCTGTTGAACGTATCGCTGATGCTGGACGCCGCCTGGGGCGGCACGAAGCCCTTTGCCTATCACTTTACCAACATCCTGCTGCACCTGGCTTGCGGCCTGCTTATATTTGCTTTTTTCCAGAAGCTTGGGTTTGGCCGGTTGCGGTCTTTCGCCGACTCGTTGTTCTACATAGCCCACCCGGCGCTGGTCCAGGCTGCGGCCTGGATCCCCGGACGCAACGATACCCTGCTGACCCTGATGATCCTGGCCGGGTTCATATTTCTGATCCGCTATCTTGAGAAACACAAGGTCTACGATCTTTTTGGACACTTTATTTTCTTCGGGCTGGCCTGCCTGACCAAGGAAGCAGCCGTGGTCTTTCCGGTCATGGGGCTCGTTTTTATCTGGGCCGGTTTCAAAGAAAATCTGTCTTTAAAAAAACTGACCCCATTGATCACTGGTTGGGTCATCATACTGGCCGGTTGGTACGGGATGCGGTGGCTGGCTATCTCTCCGGCGGTCAACGCCCACGAAAGACAGTTCGCCAACTTTAAGGAAATTCTGATAGGTTTGGTCTCCTACACCGGCAAAGTCTTTTTCCCCTTCAATCTATCAGTCCTGCCGCTGGCCGGGGACGTCAAGATATTCTGGGGTCTGATGGCAATAGCGCTGATGCTTGCCTTGGCGCTGGTCAAAGGGATCCACAATCGTAAAATGTTCTTCTTTGGGTTAGGCTGGTACCTGCTGTTCCTGCTGCCCACCTTCGTCAAACTGGCCGGGCAGATCAACTACCTGGAACACAGGCTCTACCTGCCGCTGACCGGCGTGGTGGTAATGCTGCTGGAAACGAACCTCGTCCGAAAAATCACCCTGAAACCAGCGCTGATGGCCGGATTGCCCGTCCTTATTGTCTTCGGGGTGCTTGCGACAAGGCACATTGCCGACTTTAAAAGTGACCAGACATTCTGGGGCAACGCCGCCCGAACCTCGCCCAACTCAGGCCTGGCCCACCAAATGCTGGGAAGGGCATGGGTAAGGGCACAGCAGCCGGCTTTGGCCGAGTGGGAATTCCTGCGGGCCGCGCAACTGGATCCCAAAGGGCCGTCGATACCCAACGACCTGGCCCTGCTGTACCTGGATTATGGCAGATTTCAAAAGGCGGGGGAGCAATTCCAGAAAGTGCTGCAGCTTGACCCTAACTACGCCAATGTCCGCAACAACCTGGCGCTGGTATATTTCAACCTGGGGATGCTGGATTCTTCGCGACATCAGCTTCAGGAGGCCATCAGGCTTGATCCTTCGGCCCCCCAGCCGTACGACAATCTGGGCGTGCTTTTAATGCAGGCAGGCAAACTGGATTCTGCCGAATATCATTTGAAGAAAGCACTTTCCCTGAACCCCGCTGACTCGGCGGCCCGACAGCATTTTTCCCAACTCCAACAATTAAAAGGAAGCAGATAACATGTCCGGTAAGAATGCGGCAGCGGCCGGAAATATTTTTCGCTCTATGACAGCTTCCTGGCGGCCGTATGTCCTGTTGGCTCTGGTGGTAGCGGGTCTTTATGCCCAGACCCTGCGCTTTGATTTTTCCGGCCACGACGACTACCAGCTCATCAAGGAAAAGGCCGGGATGCTTACCAACCTGGCCAATGTCCTGAAAGCCTTTGAAACAGACGTGGTCTGGGGACATCAGGAGATGTATTATCGCCCGGTGCTGACGCTTTCCTTCATGGCCGACGCCATCTGGGGCGGGATGAAACCCTTCGCCTTTCATCTGGGCAACCTGCTGCTGCACCTGCTGGCGGTGCTTTTACTGTTCCGGTTCCTGTCGCGGCTGGGAATACCTCCCGGGCGGGGCTTGGTGGCCTCCCTGTTCTTTGCCGTGCACCCGCTGCTGGCCCAGGGGGTGGGCTGGATCCCCGGCCGGAACGACCCGCTTTTGACAGTATTGGTTTTGGGTTCGTTCCTGGCTTTCATTGAATACCTCCAAAAAGGAAGTAATTGGGTTTTGGACGCCCATTTAGTGCTCTTCCTCCTGGCACTGCTTAGCAAAGAGACCGCGGTTTTCCTGCCGGTCATGGCTTTTGTCTATTGGCTGCTTTCAAGGAAGAATGACAAAAATGACGGCGGCGTGAATATCATTTTGCCGATAGCGGGATGGATAATGATGGCTGCGGTCTATTATTTATTAAGGATGAACGCAATTAAGCCCGGGGCCGGCGTGGCCGCCGCCAGGGTCAATACCTTATCCCAGAACCTGACGGGGTTTGTAAGCTATATCGGCAAAGTGTTCTTCCCCTTTAAACTATCCGGGGACCCGATCCCGGCCGATCTGCCGGTAGGCTACGGCTTGTTCTCTCTGGCCGGGCTGGCCGCCGTATTTATCCTGGGAGGCATCAGGGACCGGAAGCTGTTCTGGTTCGGTCTGTCGTGGTTCATCTTGTTCCTGGTGCCGACCTTTTTGGGCAACACCTCCTATGCCAATTTTGCCGAGCACCGGATGTACCTTCCCCTGTGCGGTTTTGCAGTGATGCTGCTCCAGTCGGGCCTGAAGCTGTCAAGCCGCCCGGAGCGAACGGCTGCGGCCGCCGTCGTTACGATCTGGCTGCTGGCTTTTGTCCTGCTGAATGTTCTTCACACAAGAAACTATGCCAATCGGTTCAGCTACTGGGGCAACACCGTAAAGAATTCCCCCCATTCCTATCATGCCCATAACATGCTGGGCCGGTGCTATGCCCAGGAGGGGTCCTACGCCAGGGCGGAGGAGGAATTCATCATTTCCTGGAAGATGAATCCGCAGCACACCACAGCCTATAACGATCTGGGGCTGCTGTATCTGGGCCAGGGCCGGGCCGGCGAGGCCGAGGCGGTCTTCCGGGAACTGCTGGCCAGGGAGCCTTCCAATGCCGGGGCCCGCAATAATCTGGGCCTGCTTTACCTGCAGCAGAACCGGCTGGACGAAGCCGAACGGGAGTTTCTGGAGTCGGCAAAATTGAACCCCGGCAAGGCGGAGATTTACGATAACCTGGGGGTGGTCCATTTTAAACGGGGATCGCTTCCCCAGGCCGAACAATATTTTCTGCAGGCGGCGGCGCTTGATCCCGAAGACATAAAAGTGAACTTTCATCTGGCCTCGCTGTACTACCGGGCCCGGGAATATCCAAAAGCCATTGATCATTATGACAAAGCGATAAGTCTGGGGATGACCCCTGATGCCAGGGTGGAGGAGGCTCTGAGGCCCCACCGGCGTTGATCCTGTTCCGGTAATAATTCCGGCTGCCGGGACAAAGAAATCATCATATTGTGAATAATTCGCCATCATGAATTCTGAAATCCTAAAATATCCCCTGGACGCTATAGATACCCACCTTCACAGCCGGATCTCCTGCGATTCCGAGATGGGCATGCAGGCCGCCTGCCGCCAGGCCCTTAAGCTGGGGCTGAAGGCACTGGTCTTTACCGAGCACGCTGACTTTGACCCTTCGGATCAGGGCTGCGGTTTTTATGATGACCGGAAGTACAATGAAGAGCTAACCGAGGCCCGGGTGGCCATGGGCCGCTCGCTTAAAATCTACAAGGGCATAGAGATCACCTACCAGCCCCGGCGGCGCCAGCAGATCCTGGACTTCATCCACCGGCACCAGTTCGACTTCACCATCGGTTCGGTGCACATGGTGGGCTCCAAGGATATCTCGAGACCGGAGCTGGCCAAAAAACATTACAGCGCCATCGAGGAGGAACAGGCCTACGGCGAGTATTTTCAGGAAGTGGAGAAGCTGACAGACAGCCGGCTGTTCGACTGCCTGGGCCACCTGGACCTGTGCAAAAGATACGGGCATCTGCATTACGGTCCGCTGGTCTACAAAAAGTACGAGAAGAATTATAAGAAAATATTGAAGCATCTGATCCAGGCCGGCATGATGCTGGAGGTCAACACCTCCGGCCTGCGCCAGCAGGTGAAGGAGACCTTTCCCCCCTACCCGGCGGTGCTGGAATACCTGAAAATGGGGGGCACCAGGCTGACCCTGGGCAGCGACGCCCACCGGGTCCAGGACATAGGCCATGATTTCGGAACAGTGCTGTACGACATCCCCCAACTCAACCAGATAAAGCGCAAATGAAAATTGCTTTGACCATCGCCGGCTCCGACAGCGGGGCCGGGGCCGGGATCCAGGCCGATCTCAAGACCTTCGCCGCCTGCGGGGTCTACGGCATCAACGTCATCACCGCCCTGACCGCCCAAAACACCCAGGGCGTGTTCGGCATCTTTCCGGTCAAGCCCGAGTTCATCAGCCGGCAGCTGGAGGTTCTGCTTAAGGACATGGGCTGCCAGGCCGTCAAGACCGGGATGCTTTTCAACCGCCAGGTGATAGAGACCGTGGCCCACGACCTCCGCAAGCACAAGATGGGACCTCTGGTAGTGGACCCGGTGATGGTGGCCAAGGGCGGCCATTCGCTGCTGCAGCCCGAGGCCGAAGCGGCCCTGGTATCCTGCCTTTTCCCCCTGGCCTTTTTGGTGACCCCCAACCTGGACGAAGCCAAGCGGATATCCAAGATGAAGACCATCGCCAATCTGGACCAGATGAAGGAGGCGGCCTTCAAGATCTCGGTGCTTGGTCCGCGCCACGTGCTGATCAAGGGCGGGCATCTGCCGGGCAATGCCACCGATCTTTTGTTCGACGGCCACAAGTTCACCGTGCTGGAGGCCCCGCGCATCAACACCTCCAACACCCACGGCACAGGCTGCACTTATTCGGCGGCCATCACAGCCTTTCTGGCCAGGGGAGAGAAGATCGACAGCGCCGTGGCCCGGGCCAAGCGCTATGTGACCGGGGGGATAAAGAATTCCCTGTCCATCGGCCACGGCCACGGCCCTCTGGATCATTTCTGGGAGACCGAAATAAAATAATCCCGCCGTCCTCGTTATCAACTTTTCAGGTAAGCACGCCATGCACTCTCCTTCATTTTTAATGGCCTTCGTCCTGACCGCTTTGGCCGGCCTTTCCACCATGGTGGGCAGTTTTCTGGTGCTGTTCACCAAAAAAACCAGCACCAGGGTGCTGTCGGTCTCCCTGGGTTTTTCGGCCGGGGTGATGGTCTATGTCTCGTTCATGGAATTACTGCCCGAGGCCCGCTTAAGGCTGGTCTCCCATTTCGGCAACCTGGCCGGAAGCTGGTATGCGGTGGCCGCCTTCTTCGGCGGGGTGCTGCTGATCGGGATCATAGACAAGCTGGTGCCGGCCATAGAAAACCCCCACGAGACCCACGCCGCCAAGGAACTGAAAGACAAGAAGAACATAGACCTGCTGCGGATGGGAACCTTCACCGCTTTGGCCATCGCCATCCACAACTTCCCCGAGGGCATGGCCACGTTCACCGCCACGCTCAAGGACCCCACCCTGGGGCTGTTCATCGCCCTGGCCATCGCCATACACAACGTACCCGAGGGGATCGCCGTGGCGGTCCCCATCTATCACGCCACCGGCAGCAAGCGCAAGGCTCTTTGGTATTCATTCCTGTCGGCGGTGGCCGAGCCGCTGGGGGCGGTGGCGGCCTACCTGCTGTTCCATGAATTCCTGACCGATGCTGTCTTCGGGGTCCTTTTGGCGGCGGTGGCCGGGATCATGGTGTTCATCTCCTTCGACGAGCTTTTCCCCACCGCCCGGGAGTGCGGACAGCATCACCTGGCCATCTACGGGCTGCTGGCCGGCATGGCGGTGATGGCGGTGAGCATGCTGATGTTTGTGAGGTAGAAGAAGGTGGCTTCGATACAACCGCCAGAGGCGGTCACTCAGCCACCTTTCAGTTTGCGGCCAGGGGCTGAGTAGTCCGTAAGGGCGTATCGAATCCCCATGTTCAGGTAGTTTCAAAACCAGCGCACACTTTCAATTTTTCAAACGATGCCCTTTCTCTCTTTCGCCAATCCCGCCGGCCTCTGGTTTCTGCCCCTGGCCGGGCTGCCGCTGTTGATCCACCTGTTCCGGAGGCGGCGGGCCGGAGTGATCCCTTTCCCCGACATCCGGCTGCTTCAGCAGGTCCAGAACGCCGCGGTCCGGCCCAGCCGGATCAGGGAATACCTGCTGCTGGCGGTGCGCACCCTGATCATCGTTCTTCTGGCATTATCCCTGGCCCGGCCCGCAGTTAACCTGGATCTGCCGGGCTGGCTCTCCGGGTCTTTGCAAACCTGCGCTCTGGTCATAGACAACTCGGCCAGCATGGGGGCCGTCAGCCGGGATACCACTATGCTGGAAAGGGCAAAACAGAGAGCCCGGCAGGTACTTAAAGGGCTGGGGCCCAACGCCAGAGCGGCGGTGGTTTCGGCCGTGCCGGGCAGCCCGGTGGTCTGCGGGCTGTCTGCTGCCCTGACGGCCGAACGCGCGGTGGCCGCGCTGCCCCAGACCGAGCTCGGCACCGACCTGGAGGGTTCGATCCAGACGGCAGCCAGGATACTTGAGGCCGCAGGGGTTTCCGGAGTAAGGATCATAGTTTTTTCAGACCTGCAGCGAACGGCCTTTGGCCCCAGCCTTTCGCCCCTTGGCAAACTGCCAGGCGCCCCACCGGTCACGGTATATCAGATAAAACCCTCCCGGAGCCTGAACAACCTGATCTGGGAAAAGATCCAGGTAAAACCTTTGATCAAAAAGATCATCGTCAGGGCCAGGACCCTGGGCGGGCAGACGCCCCAGATCGGACTGGCGGCCGGCGGCAAGACAATATATCAGGCAAGCTCCCGGCCAGCCCCGGACGGAACGATCTCCTTAAGCTTTGGCCTGCCGGACCGGGACTCTCTTTTCCTGTATACCTCCGGGGATGACCTGCCGCTGGACGACAAGTATTACCTGGCGGCTGCGGTCACGGGCATTAAAAAGGTCCTGCTGTTTTCGGATGATACGGATAACGGAGGCGAGCATCTCTACCGGGCCTTTGCGGCCATGGCCCGGGCCGGTTACGAAATAAAACGGGCCAACATCTGGAATAGCCAGTATTCTAAGGGCTTTGATTTGGTGGTGGTGGCCAAAGCCACAATTAACAAGGCTTTGCTGGCCGGAATCATGAATTCAGTGCATAACGGCGCGGGTTTGCTGGTTGCCCCGCCGCTCAATTCCGACCGGGAACAATATCAGGAGCTGCTAAAACAGTTTTCCGACATCACTCTTTCGGGCCTGGCGGACTCGTTGTCCCATAACCTCTATCGCCTGAACAAAACCGGCAGTGATGAAGGCATCTTAAGCGATCTCAGTCCGGCCGAGCTGGAGGCGGTTAAAATAAAAACATACTGGAAGGCCTTCACCCGGCAAAACACAGTTTTGGCCATCAACCGGTCCGACCCGGCGCTGATCTTTGGCACCGGTCAGAAATTTAAGACGGCGGTTCTCCTGACCGGCGGGCAAACTGGCTTTGGCGATATGGTTTTTAAACCGGCCTTTCTGGTAATGCTGTTGCAAACCGCAGACCATTTGACCCAAAAAACCGGCCGGCAGTCGGTGACCGGATCAGAAGGAACCAGCTCCGGCGGAAACCCGGGAGCAAGGCAAGGATCCGGCTGGGCCCAAACAGAAGAGGGGGTACCGGAAGCGTTGAACATAGCGGCTGAGGAGTCCGATCTGACGCCGGTTTCAAACCAGGAACTAAAGGCTATCATGCAAAACATTACGTGGCAGTCATCCGGATCAGGCCCTGGGGCTTTTCCGGCTCAAAGTCCGGCAGCCAGGCTGTTCCTTTTTTTAGCCGGGTTGATGCTGATTTTGGAGATGGCTTTACGGACAGCCCCAAAAATATAAAAATAATTAAAAAATTTATTTGACAAAACGATTAAAATATGTTAATAATTATGTTCTTGACGTCTAAAAGCTTACCCAGTTAGCGAAACCTTCTGGTTCAATAAAAAAACAACGTAGAACCATAGGCGTAAAATAGCCGATATCAAAGCAAACCCGCCTAAGACAGTTTCGTCCTTCCCTGGAAAAATGTCCTGTAGTTTCAGAATATTTCAAGCAATCATAAATTAAGGGGATAACGTTATGGCTGGCAATAAAAGCCCTAATTTGGGCATTATGATCATGGTGCTGGCTCTTTCCGCTTTGCTGACGGTGGGAGCGGTGCTGGGAGTGGCTTTGGCTACTTGGCCCGGAAGTGCTGCCCCTGCCAAGCCCGGTGCGGCCGACACCAAGCTGGAGATGTTTGCCTCTACTGCCAGCCGTCTGACGGGCTTCATATTTTTTACCTATCCAGACGAGGTCAAAGATTACATGAGTCCGGTGCTGGCCGACCTGAAATCAAAGCTTCCGGCCATCAAGTCCATCACAGTCACCGATCCCGCCGGCCTGATAGTGGGCTCTGACATTGAAGATCAGATAGATAAAACTTACCAGCTGCCCAAGGGGGCCAAGCCCCCGGCCGGCGACAAACTGGACATACAGGAGATAACCCCGGGCCAGCTTTTGGTGGCCGTGCCCTCGGTCTATAATAACAAGATCAAGGGCGGGCTCCGGATGCTGGTGGAATTGCCACAGGCCAAAAGCTCCGGCGGCGGCAAAAGCATGGTGATCATAATAGGGCTGGTGGCCATGCTGATCGGATTGATCGTTCCCATTGCGGCAGTACCGGCCATGACCAAACAATTGTCTGCTGCTTCGGCAGCCCCGGTTGGTGCGGGAAAAGCCCAGGCCATGAAGGCCGAAGAATCATCCATCAACACCAGGCTGGAATCCCTGCGCCGGGAGCTGGGCAAGGCCGAAGAGTTGAAGTCAGCGCAGGACGGGCTGGCGGCCGAAGTGGAATCATTGCGCAAACAACAGATAGAGGAGAATTACAAACTGGAAGGGCTGAAGAGGGAAGTGACCGAGCTGGGGGTGCAGATGGAACAGAGGCGGAAAATGCTGGAGGCCACTCCTGAAGAGCGGCATACCCAGCTGACCCAGGAGGACCGCGACCTGATGCAGAAGATTATCAATCACAAAAAAGAAGAACTGGCCCTGGCTCAGAAGATCCAGGACATCCGGCGCAAGGTGATAGAGTTGGAAAAACGCACCAAGGCCTAAATAACCACCAAAGCCGGGACTACGGAAATATTAAAAGACGGGGCAGAGTTAAAATCTCCCCGTCTTTTGCTAAAGATTATTTAAGTGGGAATTGGTTTTCCATGGGGACAGAACGATCCGCACCGGACATTATCCGGCAATAAATCACCATGATGCTTTAATGAAAAAATTAGGCGCCCAAAGTTTGCAGACTTTTTTATACCAGGCCCTGAACATGGTGCTGGGCCTGGGGTGCGGGGTGATAGTGGCCCGGTACCTGGGCCCTACCGCCAAAGGGGCCATAGCCCTGTACGGGCTGATAGCCGGCTTTTTGGCGCTGGCTGGCAATCTGGGCCTGGGCCTGGCCAATGTCCATCTGGTCGGCAGCGGCCAGATACTGCCGGGGCGGGCCTGGGCCAATTCCCTTTATATGTCGGTGCTGACCGGATCCATGTTGGCCGTACTGACCATATTTCTTTTCCCGGTCCTGGGGATCATCGTGAAAAGGCCGGTGGATATGGGCCTTTTGGGCATCGTGTTGTGCGGGCTTCCATTGCTGCTGCTGTTGGACTACCAGATAAACCTGCTGCGAGGCCTGGGAGATCTGGCGGGATTCAATCAAGCTGGCCTGATGCGACAGCTTGGCCGGCTACTGGCACTGGGCCTGCTGGTGGCGGCCTTAGGCGGTTTTGTGGCCTCGGCCCTTTGGGCGGCCAATATTTCGATCTTACTGGCGGCGCTTTGGAGCGGTTTTAGACTTATAAAAAAAACAGCTTTGTCGCTGGTCCCGTCATGGAGCGGTTTAAAAAAATCATTAAGTTATGGGCTGAAGGGCCAGCCGGGCCAGATAATCCAGTTCTTCAACTACCGGCTGGACCTGATCCTGCTGGCGCTGTTCTGGACCAACCGCGAAGTGGGCATTTATGCCACCGCGGTTTTTTTAGCCGAGTTGATCTGGTACATTCCGGCGGCGGTCTCCACCGTTTTGTTACCAGCGGTTTCTTCGGCAGATTCGGAGTCCAGGGCCAAAGAGATCAGCCTTAAGGCCATCCGTCATACCGTATTTTTAAGCCTGACCGCCGCGATCGTCTTGGCGCTTTCGGCCCAGGGGTTGATCAGAGTTCTTTATGGGCCAGCCTTTGATCCGGCCGTCAGGGCGCTGCAGGTGCTTCTTTTCGGGGTGGTGATGCTGGCTCCAGCCAAGCTGATAGTCAGCCATCTGGCCGGGGTGGGAAAATCGCAATACGTCAGTTACTTGGCCTTAAGCGGCCTGGGCCTGACCCTGCTGCTGGATGTTATCCTGATCCCCAGGTTCGGGATGATAGGCGCGGCCTGGGCCTCGGCCGCCGCCTACAGCTGCTCCGGCTTGTTGTCGCTGTTCTGGCTCAAGCGCCATTTAAGGGTGGAGATAGTTCCCAGCCTGATATTGAATAAAGAAGACTGGCAGGAATACCGGGAGCTGATCAATCTATGAAAAAGGTGCTGCTGCTGACCTCGCTGGAAGTGCCTTTCCGCGGAAATCTGATTGAGGGGCAGTTCCTGTCTCCGATACTGGGCTCCGGAAATAGCGGGCCCGGACCGGAATTCAGGTATCTGTCTTTGGCTCCGTTCATGTTCTACACCGGGCGCCGCCGGCCTTTTAAAACATATCTGGCTGGACTGGCCAAGCGGAAGGCGGTAAGATCATTCACCTCCGGCCTGGGCTGCCGGACCGACATCTGGCCGATAGGATTCCCGTTGTTTCCCCGTGATTTCAATCTGACCCGGGCAAAATATTACCTTTATATGGCATCGGCGCTGGGGCCGTTCTTGGTTTATCTTTTGTTATTTCGTCCTGGTCTGGTGGTCGCCCGCAGTTATCCGGCGGCGTCGCTGGCCCGGCTGGCCAAGAGATACTTCGGCATCCCATACATCTTTGACCTGAGGGGGATGTACCCCGAAGAATCGGTCAATGCCGGGATATTTGCCGCCGGCTCGCAGGACCACCGGTTCTGGAAAGGACAGGAAATATCCCTGATATCTCAGGCGGCTTTGAACGTAGTGGTATCGGAGCCGTTCGCTGAATATCTGAAGACCATTGATCCAGATGCGCCTTCCCTGGTCATCCCCTGCTGCGTGGATCAGCATAAAATAAAATTCGATCCAGCCCGCCGGGAAGCAGTAAAAAATCAATACGGCCTTAAGGACCGGTTCGTGCTGCTGCACCTGGGATCATTCGGCGCTCCCGGGGACCGGGGGTTGGTGGCCGCCTACCTGCAGCGCTTTAAAAAAGCAAGGCCGGAAGCTTTTCTGGCGGTGGCTTCGGGCACTCCGGCTTTCGCCCCCTCTATACACCAGGCATTCGGGGCCGCCGGACTGAAAGAGGGAGATTACCTGCTGGTCAATCCTTCTTCGACGGAGCAGCTTTCCCAGATGCTGGCTTTGGGAGACGCCGGGCTGATCCTGGAACGTAAAGCGTCCAACACCAGGGTCTGCCTGTCGGTCAAGCTGGGGGAATACCTGGCCGCCGGACTGCCGGTGATCTGCACCCCGTTTGTGGAAGGCGCGGTCCGGCTGGTCAGAGAATATGATTGCGGGCTGGTGGTGGACCCCGAGGCCGGGGAACCGCTGGAAAAGGAAAAGAAATTCATAGAGGATCATCCCCGTCTGCGGAAGAACGGTTTTAAACTGGTGGACGAAGTGCTTTCCCTCAACCGCTGCCATGATCTGTGGCGGCAGGCCATCAAACAGACAACATAAAAGGGTTGCCTCATGTTCAAAAAAGTGCTGGTGCTGGCGCCCCACACCGACGACGGGGAGTTCGGCTGCGGGGGGTTCATGGCCAAACTGCTGAAGCAGAAGGCCCAGGTGCATTATGCCGCGTTCTCCTCGGCCGAAAAATCGCTGCCCAAAGGGGCCGATCCCGGCACCCTTAAAAAGGAGCTGCAGGCGGCCCTGGACAGCCTGGGGCTTAAGAAACAGCACCGGTACATTTATGATTATCCGGTGCGTGATTTTCCCCAGCACCGCCAGGCCATTCTGGACGACCTGATAAAGTTGAAAAGAAAGATCGATCCCGGTCTGGTGCTGATGCCCTGTTTCAACGATACCCATCAGGACCATCTGACCATTGCCCAGGAGGGTTTCCGGGCCTTCAAGGACCGCACCATCCTGGGTTACGAGATCCCATGGAACAACAAGACCTTCGAGACCCAGTCCTTCGTTCTGCTGGAGCCGAAGCATATCGAAGCCAAGATCCGGGCCCTCAAGTGCTATAAGTCACAGCTGGGGCGGTTTTACGCCAATCCGGAATTCATCAGGGCGCTGGCCACAACCAGGGGGACCCAGATCGGGGCCAGATACGCCGAGGCATTTGAGGTTATACGCTGGGTTCTCAAGTAACTTCAATCGGGTTATCTGATGCCAACCACAATAAAAACATGATCGTCGCCGCTCATCAACCGAATTACCTGCCGTGGGCGGGCTATTTTTATAAAATGGCCCGCTGCGATGTCTTTGTGTTCCTGGACAGCGTCCAATACTCACGCACCTCTTACACCGCCCGCTGCTCCGTCAAACAATGCGACGGTCGGGCCAGCTGGCTTTCGGTGCCGGTGCTCAAAAAGGGCCGGTATTTTCAAAACGTCAACCAAGTGGCCATAGACAATCAACGGCCGTGGCAGGCCGAGCACCTGAAAACCCTGGAATCATGCTATTCCCGGACGCCTTATTTCAAAGAATGCTCCTGGCTGCTGGATATGGTTTATCGGCAAAATTGGGAGAACCTTTCGCAGTTGAACCGGACGGTGATAGTAAGGCTGGCTGAGTATCTGGGTATAAAAACAAAATTCATAAATTTATCCGAATTGAAAATCGAAGGAAAATCCACCGAGATGCTGGTCTCGGCCTGTCTGGCGCTTAAGGCCCGGGAATATATCTCAGGGTCCGGCGGCCAGAACTACCTTGATAAGGAACAGTTCCAGCGGGCCGGCATAGGGCTTACCTATACAAAATACCAGCCCCAGCCCTATCCCCAGCTTTGGGGAGAATTCGTGCCCGGTCTGTCAGTAATGGATATGCTGTTCAACTGCGGTTCGGAAGAAATCAAGAATTTTATCCTCCTTTGAGTCTGATATGAAAATCATCCTGGCCGGAGTGTTCAATGTTCCCTGGTCCACCAACCATTTCATGAAGAAGCACCTGGAACGGCTGGGGCATCAGGTATTGCCGTTAGAGCTGGACTGGTCGCACCCCCGCCCTTTGGACATGAACGAAAGGTTGTGGTTCAAACTATCCTCCTCAGTCAAAGCTCAAGCCCTCGGCAAAAAACTGCTGGGACTGGCCCGGTCCCAAGTACCTGATGCCGTGATCGTAGTCAAAGGAAAGCGCCTGGACCCGGGGATCACAGAACAACTGGCCCGGCAGATGCTGGTGGCCTACCGGTACATGGATGCTCCGCTCCACCAATATGTGGCAGGCCATTCCAAAGCCAGCCATCTTGTCTTTGTCACCGGCAAACATCTGGTAGAACCATTATCACTGATCACCGGACAGAACAATGTTCACCACCTGCTTGAAGGCTGTGACCCCGAGGTCCATAAACCCGCAGGTTATGATGGCAACTATGCCTGCGATGTGGCTTTTGCGGGGGCTCCGGCTCCCGACAGGATAAATCTCCTCAGAGCCTGTCGCCAGGCGGGGTATAAGGTAAGGATCTGGGGCCAGCCGGGCTGGCCTCGGGATCTGGGTTACACCGGGAATTTCGCCTACGGCGAAGTATTAGCCAAGGTCTGCGCCTCGGCCAAGATCGTCCTGGGAGTCAACAACCGCAACGATCATCCCGGCTACTTTTCCGACCGGGCTTTGCTGGTACTGGCCTGCCGGGGTTTTCACCTATCCCACTATGTTCCGGGGCTGGAAGACTATTTTGACAACCTCAAACACCTGGCGTGGTTCAAGGATCAATCAGAAATGCTGAGAATCATAAAAGAATATATTCATAATGATTCCGGCCGGGCAGGTATTGCCGCCGCCGGGCAGGCATTGGTCTATCAAAAACATACCTGGGAAAGATCCATGATATCCATGATGGAAATCATAGAACAGAAGAAACGCTGATGCGCCGGCAACTGCTGGAAATACTGCAATGCCCAAGCTGCCGTAAAAGCGACTGGCGGCTTGAGTCACTAAAGGAGGACGGCCGGGAGATCCGCCGGGGAAGCGTGGTTTGTCTGGTCTGCCGCAATATCTATCCCATAAACAACGGAATTCTGGATTGTCTGGTTAGGTCCCATCCCTGGATAGAGAGCGCTCAAAGAAGCTATCGCCGCTCAAAGGTCTCTACCGCCGATAAATGGAGCCGGGAACAGCTGGCCCGCCGGGAGCATCTTGAAAATACTTACACCAGCGACAGCCGGATCAACTTTGCCCAGTTGATCGATCGACTGCCGGCCGGAGGTGGCTGGGCCCTGGACCTGGGCGCCGGGACCGGTTGGACCACTTCTCGGATAGCGGCCCTGGGCTATAAGGGCATTGCCCTGGACATCAGCACAGACAACAAGCTGGAGCTGGGAGAATGTTTTTTCAGCCCCAATATTTATTTCGACCGGATACTGGCCGACATGAACCGGCTTCCATTCAAAACCCAGTCGCTGTCCCTGACGGCCGCCTCGGCCGCTTTGCACCACAGCTATGACCTGAGCGGAGCGGTCCGGGAAATAAGCCGGACGCTGATCCCCGGGGGCCGGCTGGAGCTGGCCAATGAGCCGGTGAAGGGGCTGGCCGAGGCCTTTTTGCCCAAGCCCGCCATCGAGGACGAGGATGTCAAGGAAGCCAGCTATTCCCTGGCCGCCTGGCGGGGGGTCTTGGCCAGTTGCGGATTTGAAAGCAGGGTGTTTTTCCCCCAGAGTATTCAAATGCGGTTGGAGAAAAACAATTTTAATCCCCGGCACAAATTTCTCGTTGCCGCCCGGGCGGTTTCCGGCCTGGCCAGATCGGCTCCGGGACTGCTGTTCGGTGGATTAAGCCTTAAACTGGGCCATCTGCTGTTCGGACTGCCCTTGTCGCTTTCGGCCAGAAAGGTTAAATGAAGCCAGGCTTTTCCATAATAATTCCCACCTACAATACTCTTCCTTATCTGAAACTTTGTCTTAAAAGTTTTAAGGAACACTCGGCATATCCCCACCAGATAATAGTCTGCGCCGACGGCTGCAGCGACGGCACCAATGAATATCTTAAAAACTATCCTGGGATCGACAAGGTCATCCTCGGTAAAAACCAGGGCATCTGCAGCGCCACCAACCAGGCCGCCCGCCTGGCCGACCGCGAGTATCTGTTCCTGGCCAACGATGACCTGGTTGCCTCCCCCGGATGGGATGAAGCCTTGATGTCCATGGCCGCGTCTGACCGGGTCTTAAGCGGGGTCCAGGTAGAGCCGGGGTGGGTGCCGGTGGCGCCCTGTCATATCAAACGGGATTTTGGGCAGACCTTCGAAGAATTCCGGGAACAGGAATTCTTAACCTATGCCGGGGCCGAAAACCGGCAGAAACAGGGGGCTTTTGAACCGGGGGTCAATTATCCCTTTTTGATCCACCGGAGATTATGGGAGCAGCTGGATGGATTGGACGAGCGCTTCAATCCGGGCCCCGGATCGGATCCCGATCTGTTCTACCGTCTGGCGCTGAAAGAGACGGAATTATTAAGGGTCCGCTCCAGCCTGTTCTACCACTTCGGCGGCCGGGCCTCGCGCTTTGCCGGAGAGATGGGCCGCCAGTCCGATGCCTGGAAACAGGCCGCCGCCGCCAGCCGCAGGGTTTTTACCAAAAAATGGGGAAGGCCCTGGGATTTTGGATTTGGACAGGCGCCAAAAATAAAAAGGCCGGGGTCGCTGGCCTTTTTCGTCTGGGGAGGCATCGGCAACATGATCATGGCACTGCCGGCCATCGAGGCCGCCAGGGAGGAACTGCCCAACACCAAGATCACGGTCATCTCTCAAAAGCAAGCCATGCTCTCGTTGCTTCCTTCCGGGATGCAAAAAAAACTGGCGATAGATGATCCACAATACCGGGGTTTGAAGGGAACCTGGAAATTGATCCGAGACATCAGAAAACTAGATCCGGAGATCACCTTTACCAGCTCGCCTTTTCCAGGTATCAGATACTGCCTGGCTGCCCTTGTTTCCGGTGCCCGTGACAGGGTGTCGCCGGAGCAGAGGAAATATGATCTTTGCAACCTGAAAATACAAGCCGCATCCCGGCATTATCTGGAACGCAATCTGGAAATGCTGCGGGCGGCGGGCATCGACCGGAAATTTCAGGGCTACGGCCTTTCTCTTGCCCCGGAGGAGATAAAACAGGCAAAGGGATCGCTGCTCCGGCTGAAAATTGAACCATCTAAATTGATCGGCCTGCACCCGGGGGCAGGGAATTCCCAAAAAAGATGGTCCAAAGAGAACTTCATTATCTTGGGAAAATCCCTGACTGACCGGGGATTATCCCTGATGGTCTTTGGCGGCCCGGAGGAAAAGGGATTGGCGGAAGATGTGGCTTTAAAGGTCGGACCTGGCGCAGTTTCCATGGTTGGCGGGCAGGATATTAGGGCCACGCTGGCCCTGATCAAACACTGCCGAGCCTTTGTTTCCAATGACAGCGGGCTGGCCCACTGCGCTGCAGCGTTGCAGGTTCCCACACTGACAATCTTCGGTCCCACCGACACGGCCTTAAGCCGCCCTTACGGTCCGTCAGCCAAGACCGTTAAAAGCCAGGCAGAATGCAGTCCCTGCTATCGCCCAGCCAACAAGTACGGCTGCCGGGAACCTGTTCCGGTATGCCTTTCCCGGCTCTCCCCGGATAATGTTTTCATTGAATTCCAAAAATTGTATAAATCCTTCAGGGCCTGGTAAAAAAATGTGCATAACCAGGCCTATTTTATTGACTTTATAAGCATCTTATGTTAACATAATCTGTTATAATTCAAGGTTATAGTGAAAGTTTTATTTTTTGATCATTCTCAGGTTTACGGCGGCGCCGAGAAAAGTCTGCTGGCATTTTTGCCTCTTTTAATTGAGCCGGTAGAACCTATTCTATTACTGGCGGAAAACAGCAGGATAGTTCCCGAAGCGGCCAAACTAAAGATCAAATGCCGCACTATAAGCATTGGTCCCAGACTAGCCAATATAACCCAGAGTAAGGCTTTATTCCAAGCATTGGATCCAAGGTTCTGGATGGAATTGGCCAAAGCCCAGGCAGAATTCTCGGAGATATGCCGGATTGAAAATCCGGATATTTTATACGCCAATACATTCAAGGCTGCAGTATTCATTGGATTTTATAAAAACAAACAAAAACGGCAGCTGTTTTGGCACATCCGCGATATATTTGCCGGTATAGGGGGGATACTGCTATGGTGCCTTGGGCTGTTGACACACCCTAAAATCATAGCCGTGTCCCGGGCCGCCTCCGTCCAGCCTTTTTTGTCCTGGCCGGGATGCCGGCCGCAGGTGGTATATAACGGGATCGATCATCTGCAGTGGCGCCAGGAAAGCGAAGAAACAAGCGGTCTGGATACAAAGGCAAAGCTCAAAGTTGCGCCTGGTGAGATTCTGATAGCCTGCTTTGGGCAGCTGACCCCATGGAAGGGCCAGGAACATGCGATAACCGCGCTGGCTGTTCTCATAAAAAAGGGGATACTCTGTAAGTTACTGTTGGTGGGAGACGCCGTATTTGCTGACAAGTCATATCCCCAGAAACTCAGGGTTCTATCCAGCCGCCTTGGGGTTAGCGGCAGCGTGGTTTTCAGTGGTTGGATGGATAACCCCGCTCCCTACATGACGGTGGCCGATATAGTGGTGCACATGCCGGTCAAGCCCGAGCCTTTTGGCCGGGTGCTGGTGGAAGCCATGTCCCTGGGCAAGCCGGTGGTGGCTGTCAGGTCCGGGGCCATACCCGAGATCATAGAAGACGGCAAGACCGGGATTCTATGCACTCCGGGTGAGTTGCCGTTCATATTGGAAAAACTGATCTACGACCCCGGCAAGGCCAAGGTCATGGGGGAAAAAGCCCGGCAAAGAGCGGAGCGGCACTTCGGAATTGCTGAAACAGCAAAAGGCATCCAAAAAATATTGACGGAGATTTGAGCGATGAGGGAATTCGTCAAAGGAAAGACAATTCTGGTAACCGGAGGCACCGGCTCATTTGGGCACCAGATAGTGTCCACCATCCTGAAGTTTTCTCCGCGCGAGGTCCGGATATACAGCCGGGACGAGAAGAAGCAGGACGACATGCGGTACTGGTTCAACAACGACCCCCGGCTGCGCTTTATCATCGGCGATGTCCGGAACAGAAAAACGCTGGTATCCGCCAGCGCCGGGGTGGAGCTGTTATTCCATGCCGCGGCGCTGAAACAGGTGCCTTCCTGCCAGCACAATGTGATGGAAGCGGTGATGACCAACACCCTGGGGGCCGCCAACGTGATCGAAGCCTGCGTGCAGAATAAAATACCGGAAGCGGTGGCCATCTCCACCGACAAGGCGGTGAAGCCGGTGAATGTGATGGGTATGACCAAAGCGCTGCAGGAACGGTTGTTCATTACCGCCAATATCAGACCGGATGCCGCCAGCACTGAATTTCAGATCGTGCGCTACGGAAATGTGCTGGGCAGCCGGGGAAGCGTGGTGCCCTTGTTCAAAAAACAACTGCAGGCCGGAAAGCCCCTGACCATTACCGAGCCGGAGATGACGCGTTTTATCATAACATTAAAAGAGGCCATTTGGCTGGTTTTTACGGCCATGCGCGACGGGGTAGGAGGCGAGATCTTTGTATTAAAATCCAAAGCCCTAAGTATAGGGGATCTGGCGACAGTAATGGCCGGCGCCAGCGGTCAAAAGCTTAGGTCCAGGCAATTGGGGATGCGTTCCGGGGAAAAAATGCATGAGATCCTGATCTCCGAAGAAGAATCGCTGAGATGCCTGGAGCACAAGGATCACTTCATTGTGATTCCGGAAGTGAAAAATGAGAAGGCCGGGCGGCACTATAGCAAAGCAAAGTATTTCAAAAAGCCGTTTGAATACAGTTCCGATGCGGCGGCCCGGATGAGCCGGACAGCGATACAAAAGCTTTTGGGGCAGGAAGGATGGCTGGACTTAAAAGATAAGGACGGGGAGATATAACGATTGAAGGTTCTGATCACCGGAGGCTCAGGCATGCTGGGGAGGGCCGTAGTCCGCAGACTTTCCCGGGAATGTCAGGTAAGCTATACCGTGCATCGTACCGGCTTCGAATTCAAAGGAGCCACGGCCATTCCCTGTGATCTGGCCGCCGGTGATCTGACTTTGCCGGCTTTTGATGCCGTAGTGCACACCGCTGCCCAAACCGACGTGGATTTCTGCCAGAGCAATCCCGAAGAAGCTTATAAGGCGAATGTCCTGGCCACCAGGAACCTGGTTGCGGCCTGCCCCGGCGCATATTTTATCTATATCTCCACCGACTTCGTATTCGACGGACAAAAAGGACTTTACCGGGAAATTGACCAGGCCAGTCCTATTTCGGAATATGGCCGCACTAAATATCTGGGGGAAAAGGAGATTCCCGTTTCGGGTTGCGCCGTAAGAACCAGCATTTACGGAATCCTGGGAAATGAAAAAAAACCGACCTTCATTGAAAGATCACTGGAAGGGTTGGGGAACGGCCGGGAAATATACGGCTTTGAGGATCAATGGTTCTCGCCAGTATCCATTTACAATCTGGCCGAGATGCTGACCGAGATCGTTGAACAAAGGCCAAATGGCATCCTGCACCTGGGGGGACCGGAAAGGATTTCCAAATATCAGTTCCTGCGGCAGCTGGCCGCAAGCTTCGGGTATCCAGAATCGCTGGTAAAGGCCAATTCATTCTCCAACCATAAATTCCTGGCTCCCCGGCCCAGGGATGCTTCCCTGGATATTTCAAGGGCCAGGTCATTTCTGAAGACCGGATTTTGCAGCCCTGCCGAAAGCTTCGAACAGATTAGGGACAAGTTAAAATGAGGGCTGTAAAATGAATTCCAGGAAACTTGACATAAAGACCGACGAGCGCGGTTGGCTGGCAGAGATTCTAAGGCAAGAGGACCTCCATCCCGGCAAAGAAGCGTTCGGGCAATTCTTCATCACCACCGCCCACCCCGGTATCTCCAAGGGCCATCATTACCATCTGCGCAAACACGAGTGGTTCTGCGTCATCAAGGGGCGGGGGCTGCTGGTGTTCGAGGATATCGAAACCGGGCTAAGGCGGGAACTGGAGATCGGCGAGAACAACCTGGCGACAGTGGAGATCCCTCTGCGTACAGCTCATGCCATCAAGAACATCGGAGATGAGATGATGTATTTGCTGGCCTACACCGACGAGCCGCACGACCCAAACGATCCGGACACTTACGCCAGAAAGGTGGAATTTAGATGAGCGGAATCAGTCCCTGGGAAAAAACTGCGCCAGCGTTTCTGGCCACAGAAGGATTTCTTTCACCGGAGGAAGGTGAGTTCCTGTACCGCCGGGCCGGAGCATGCCAAGGACAGGGAGCGGTAGTGGAGATCGGATCCTGGAAGGGGCGGTCCACGGTCTGCCTGGCTGCCGGAGCCCGGGAGGGCGTCAAAATATACGCCATAGATCCCCACTCCGGTTCCAGCGAGCACAAGCAGCAAATGGGCTTGGTCAATACTTTGGACGAATTCAAGAACAATATCAAAAAGGCCGGAGTTGATCGGGAAGTGATTCCTTTGGTGCAAACTTCGGAACAGGCGGCCCGGGAATGGAAGGGTCCAATAGATCTCTTGTTCATAGACGGAGCCCACGAGTATGAACTGGTAAAACAGGATTTTGAACTTTGGAGCCCTTTCTTGAATGAGGGGGGGACCATAGCTTTCCATGATTCCGTAGACTGGCTTGGTCCAAAGAGGCTGGTCCGCGATGAGATCTTCCTGAAACCGCAATATGCCGAGGTGGGCGTGGTGGGGTCAATCACCTACGCGAAAAAAGTGAAGAACTGCGGCCCGTGGCAGATGCTGAAAAAAAGATGGAAACTATTCCTGAAACACTTTTACGATTACGGGCGCACCCACACTCACTCAGTTCCTGGTTGGATCAGGTTTTTGGGAAAAAGAGTTCTATCAAGGATTTGATGCCTATTCCAAAACCCATAAATATACTTTTCTTTTCCCGGGTGCCTAAGATCGGAGGAGGGGAAACAAGCCTTTTGGCCATTCTTAAAGGGCTTGATAAAATCAGGGAAATTCCGGTATTTGCCGCCGTTGAGGATGGCCCGTTGACCCAGGAAGTTAAAAAGCTTGGGGTTAAGGTAAGATTTTGCGGTCCGGTTCCAACCGGTTTATTGAGCATAAGACCTAAGAGTGTCTTCCGGAAAATCATATATGTTCTTGGCGTCGGACCGGCTTTGTGGCGGTTGTATAGAATATTAAAGGATGAAGAGATAGAAATCGCCCATGCCAATGAAGCGTTGGAAGCCGCTTTCTTATGTCTGCCCTGTTTTGCGGCCGGCGTACCCCTGATCTGGACGGTGAGGAACCTGTTCACCATGAGACCGCTCTACAGGTTTCTCTATTTTTGGAGTGCGGCAGTTATGTCGGTATCACAGGCTGCCGCAGCTCCTTTGGCATTTCTGGAACAAAAAAGAGCAGTTGGCGGGCTTAAACCAAAGGTCAAGGTGATCTACGAGGGGATAGATGTTCCTTCCCTGACAAAACCACCTTTTGGAAGAAAGCCATACACCTCGGCCATCATTGGCCGGCTGTCGCCCGACAAAGGCCAGGAATTATTTTTAAAGGCCGCGGCATTAGTGTCGCAAAAAACCGATCAGGTAAAGTATTTGATTGTCGGCGACACACATTTGGGAGACCCGGAATATGCCGGGTTTTTGAAAAGGCTGGCCCCGGATCTAGGTTTAAGGGATAATCTTCGATTCACCGGCTTTGAATCCGACATTTGGAAATTGTTGTCTCAAGTTGATGTAGTAGTCATGGCCTGCCCCATTGAGGCATTCGGCCGGGCCACCATCGAAGCCATGGCTGCCGCCCGCCCGGTAATTGGCATCAGAGCCGGCGGGACCGCAGAGATCATTGTGGATGATGTGACGGGGAGGCTGATAGCCAACGATCCGGAAGAACTGGCCCGGGCCATGCTGGAGCTGTTGGGCGATCCGCAAAAGGCAGCGGCTATGGGCCAAAACGGCCGGAAAAGAGTTGAAGAAATATTTACCATCCAAAGTATGGTGGCCCAAATCACGGAATTATATCGGGAGATTTTAAAAGCATGAACCAAAACACCCCTCAATTGTGGGACCATCTTTGGAAGATAAATACTCCCGAAGAGGATATTTATTGTCTGACCAAAGAGGAGTATACGGTTCGATGGAGAAAGATCAAAGACCGGGTAGAAAAAGTTTTTGGATCATTTTCCGGCCTTAAAGTGATAGAAATTGGCGCCGGGGCCGGCACGTATGCCGCCTTAATGGCCAGACAGGGAGCCGAGGTTACCATACTGGATTATTCTGCAAGAGCATTGGATAAAGCCAAAATATTTTTCGAGCGAAATCAGGTAAAGGCCAATTTCATTTTACAGGATGCCCTGAATCTTCCTTCCGGGTTGCTGGGCAAGTATGATGTTTCCATGTCCTTCGGCCTGACCGAGCATTTTTTGGGAGAGCAGAGGCTGGCCATCAACCGGATACATTTAGATGTTTTAAAACCAGGCGGCGTAACTTTTATTTCGGTTCCCAATAAATACAGCCCGCCATACCGGCTCTATAAATTTGTGGCCCAGCTTACCGGAAAATGGCTGGTGGGCGAAGAATATCCATATTCCCGGCGCGAATTGTTTGCGCTATGCCGTAAACTGAAAACAGAAGAAGGCCAGGTTTTCGGAGAGTCTTTGAGACAATCCGGATATTTTATGGGGCTTTTAAATCCCTGGCGGCTGGTCAATAAATTCCTGCTGAAGCGTGAAACCGTTGAAAGTCCTGCAAAAGCAGATATCTCTGACATCAAGCCGGAACGGCCGACCATTTGGGACGATCATTTAAGCTATGCGCTGGTGCTGTATGCCAGAAAACCCGCCGCAGCGGCAGACGCATGATGTTTGAAGCCCAGAATAAGGATATCTGGTTCATAATAATGGGCGACGAATCTTCGTCCGATGCCCAGCGAGCAATAAATCTGGCCGGCCACTGGCTTCGGCTTAAACCGGTTTTTGTGTTCTGTCATCCGGGTGGGGCAAGATTAAGAGATATCTGGTTTTCGATCTGGAAAAAGAGGCCGGCAGCGGTTTATTGTTTTAGCTATAACTATTTCATTTTAATGCTGGCCCTGGGGTGCAGGATATTTTGGCCCCGGCTAAAATTTGTGTTCGATACCGGAGATCTGGCTTATAAATTATCCAAGCTATTTTTTTATACCCGTCTTCAAACCCATCTGCTCGGTATATATGAATGGCTGATCCTGCGGCTTGCCAGCGCTGTGGTGGTAAGGGGTCGCTGGCATGTTGAGTATTTGAAAAAAGGGGGACTTAAGAATATTCTGTTGATCCCTGACGGGGTGGATCTGGCAGAAGTGCGGGAGACGAATTCCAGTGCGCTTAAGGAAAAATTGTTTGGCCCCGGTTCTTTTGTGGTAGGGCTGGTAGGCTTTTTGCTTTGGCCAAATAATCTGGGTGTGATATGGTATGGGTGGGACCTGCTGGAAGCAGCCCGGCTATTAAAAGATACCCCTATAAAATTCGCTTTGGCGGGTTACGGGCCGGGACAAAATGAATTTGAGACAAAGATTAAAGAATACGGGCTGGAAGATAACGTGCGTTATCTGGGCAGGATGTCCCGGGAACAAACTTCGGAATGGATTTCCATGTTCGATATAGCGCTTAACACCCAGCCTAACGCGGATGCCTTTTGGGTGCGCACCACCGGCAAGTTGCCGCTGTATCTGGCGGCCAACCGTTATATTTTAACCAGCGACGTGGGCGAGGCCCATTATATTTTGCCCCAAGAAATGCTGATCCCATACCAAGGTCTTGTGGATTTAGATTATCCGCCCCGGTTGGCTCAGAAAATATTGGAATTGTACAATAACCGCCAAAAACTATTTTTGGGGGATGGCGGCCGGAGATTGGCCGACGCACTGTTTTCCTATGAAAAACTTTCCGTTTTATTGGAAGAGGAATTAATAACTTCAGTACTATGACCTCACCGGTGTCAGACGGCTACAATACCGGAGAAAGGGCCACCCTAGTGGTTACTTATATTTGTCCCCGTTGCCGGGAAGGGCTTGAAATTGGGAAAATGGAACTTAAATGCAATCGCTGTCTCGTAAGTTACAGGATCGAAGAGGGAGTGCCGATCTTATTGGATGAGGAGGGCTGCGGACAATACTATCAATTCTACCAGCAAGATGCCCAAAGGATAGACCATGTTGTTCTGGAAGAACTATCCTTTTTCAGGCAAAAGCTGGAAACAGTGGTGGAGCGAATGTTACGGGTAAGCGCCGAAAAAAACGCCGCTATTCTTGACGCCGGATGCGGTGACGGGGTGTTGTTGAAGATGCTCAAAGAAGCCGGTTTTACAAATGTATGGGGAGCGGATATCTCTCCAAACAGAGCCCGCCGGGCTTGTACGTTAAACGGGGGGCGGGTGGTGGTCACCGACCTGGAGAAGACCGGCCTAGGCCCGGGTAGTTTCAAAGTTATCATCGCTTCGGAGATACTGGAGCATGTTCCGGATGTGCAGATATTTTTGTCCAATTGCCGGGCCATGCTTTGCCCCGGAGGATCGCTGATCATAACCACGCCCTCGGCCATAAGATGGAAGGATTGGCCCCGGAGGCTATGGTCGGGAAAAAAACTGAAAGACTTTTCAAAGGACCCGGGACACCTGAGGTTTTTGGATAGAAGTGAGCTTTTCAAAATGTGCCGTGCAGCCGGCTTTGAAAAAACATGGTCGTCAAGCGCATCGATCTTGCCGGAAAGGATCTGGGAATACCTGGAAAGGGATATTCCCGGGGCTTATAGAACCTGCGACCGGTTTTTGCGCTCCGTGCCGGTGGTAAACCAAGGAGGATCTTTTATCATAGCCCAATTCGCGAAAAAGTAAACCCGGCCGGTTTCATTATGAATGTCAGCTAATCCATGGGCACCCAGGGAAGTGTTTGAGATGTTTTTGATATCGATTTTGCAGATATTACCAAGTCCTGTGCCGCAGAAAACTTGAATGTTCAGCGGAGCAAATAGATTCCGATTAGACCACAACGATCAGAATAAACCATGACAGCACATAACACGGATTCGATTTCCCATGCCGGACCGAAGTGTGCTACTGCCATTATCACAGCCCGATGGGAGAAATCAGATGCCACTGACATTTGAAGAACAACGCTACGAGGTTGAGCATAATCTGGGTTCTCAATATACCCGTCACCAGCTTTCAAAACTGGCGGCTCTTAGAGGCGGCCGGGTGCTGGACATTGGCTCCCAGACGGCGGATAATTTGGAACCCTTTGAACGGCACGTTCTGTTCGGATTTGACATAGAGTTTACCAGGGAAGCCAGCCAGCGCAAGAAAAACGTAATATTTGCCAGCGCCACCGTCACCGCCATACCTTTCAAGGATTGTTCTTTTGATGTGATATTGATGAACCATGTGCTGGAGCATATCCCTGATGAGGATCTGGCCCTGCAAGAGGCCAAAAGGGTCCTAAAGAATGACGGTTTGCTTTGGCTGGCTTGCCCCACCTCATACTCCGGAAAGCTAAAGCCCGGCGAAGCCGAGAGGCACGGGCACGTCAGGGCCTATAACCGAAGATCGCTGATCATGGCGGCTCAAAAGCATTTGGCCGTTTGCGGCGCTCAAAACCCCGGCAGGGTATTGTGGGCATATCACCATCTGCTGCTGCCGTTTTTTGTATACGTCAACCGGGTCCAAATGAAACTGCTGGGCGATAAAAAACTGCTTTGGCAAAGATGGTGGATGATAAAAGTGATGAACCCTTTGGTAAGGTGGGTGTCTTTTCCTCTTGAAGACCTGATGGCACCTATTCCTTGGTGGCCCGGAGACTTATTTTTTGACGGCAATACGGCCTTGATTCTGCGTAAAAATGAATAATCGCAAAAAAGATAAATCTCAGCAGGAGTGGCTGGGACAACTCCTCCCCCAATATTTAACCCGTCGTTTAGCCTGTACCAATTGTCTGGGCAAGCTCCGGAGCAATTTGGGCAAGTTTGAGTGCCTGGAATGCGGCCAAAAATTTGAAATTCAAGACAGCGTGCCGGTATTTTGGAATTCTTCCGACGAGTTCAAACACTTGGAATCAGATTATTATGGACGTGAGGCTATTTCCCCCAGCGAATCAAGCGTCTTCAGAAATTATTACCGCTTTACTAAATATGAACGGAAGATAAAAGAAAAAGCCATCTCTTTTTTAAAGCCGCACAGCCTGATACTTACCCTGGGCGGCGGGGACGGCAGGCACGGGGTATCTTTATGTCAAATGGGGCATGAGGTTTTGGAAACTGATCTAGCTCCCAGGGCCGGTTTTGCGGCCGCAGTAAAATTCCGGGAAGCTAATTGTAAGCATCCCTGGGCGGTGGCGGCTATTGACGCTGAACAGATACCGTTTGAAGCTGAGACCTTTGATGCCGTATACATCTGCGCCGCTCTGCACCAGATGCCGGAGCGGTATAAAGTGGCGGAACAGGTTGGCAGGGTTTTGAAAAAAGGCGGCGTGTTTATTATGGCGGCCGAACCCAATGCCTGGTTTTACAAGATCCTCAGGCCATTGGCTCAATTGATGGGGATACGCTCCAAGCAGTTGTGGGGCCAATCAGTGGGCGATGAGGCCAACCGGGGAGTGAGTTATATCGATATCGTGAGGTTCTGCGAGAGGGCCGGGCTTGAGCCGTTATATATTCAGCCCAAGTTTTTTTTAACCGGATTGCTGTATCAAAGCACCGAAGCTTTTTACAGGTTGCTTCATAAAGATCACCGGGATCGTCTTGGCACCAGGCAGTGGGAAGTGGAACTGTTGACCAGGATGGATTTTATAATCGGGCTTTTGCCGGGTATTCAAAGGTATCCGTTTTACTGGACAGTGGTGGCAAAAAAAACATAAAGAGGTTGAACGCAACATGCCGTCGAGCCGATACGAACACATCTCGGATGTCATCTCCATTATTTCCCATCTGGGCTACCAGAGCTTTCTGGATATTGGCTGCGGCTTTGGCCGCTGGGGTTTTTTGGCCCGGGAGTTCGGAGACATTTATCACGGCCGCTACCAAAAACAAAATTGGCTGGTTAGGATAGAAGGGGTGGAGGTTCACCGGGATTATCTTTGCCCCCAGCACGAGCATGTTTACGATAAGATACACTTGGGCAAGATTGAGGATAAGCTTCCGGAGCTTCCCAATTATGACATAATATTTGCCGGCGATGTCCTGGAGCATCTGGAGAAAAGTGCGGCCAGCAATGTCATCGGAGATCTTTTCAGTAAGGCCAACAAAGCGTTACTGGTAGCCATTCCACTGGGTGAGGACTGGGGCCAGGGCGAGGTTCTGGATAATCCGCATGAGAGGCATAGGTCTGTTTGGAGCGAAAGCGATCTGAAAAAACTCGGGGCCAGGATGGTAAAAATATACTACCTTCCTCAAGGATCGCTTTATGCCCTGGCGGTGTGGGCAAAACCAGGATTCAAACTGCTGCCGGCGGTCCGGCTGCAGAACAGAATTAAATGCAAGATGGGAATAAGATCTTGAGGAATGTTCCGCTGGAGCAATTGAAAAAAGTCATATTGGCCACATCCAGTCCGCTGGGGCAGGAGGCGATAGGCAAAGTGGCTCAGCATCTCGCCGAAGGGCTGGCCCAGGCCGGCTTACTGTTGAGGTTTTTTCATATCGATGGCCAGCCATTAAAAAATAGCATCAAAAATTCCCGGGCCATTGCACCAGTCCGCATTCCCGTTTTGGGCCGGTTTGACTGGGGCCGGAAACTGTTGCTTTCCAGACAAGAGGCATTTTATCAAAAGAAAGTGGCACAGGAGATTTGCAGGGGAGAGTCTGGTCTTTATTACGGTTGGGTATTGCAGTCCCAGAAATCATTAGAAGCCTGCCGCTCCCAGGGAATAAAATCAGTACTGGAATGCGGCATGATCTATCCCCCCGCCTTTCGGGATCTGCTGGCAGCCGAATTCCAAAGATACAACATTCCGCTTCCCTGGCACCTCGGACCAAAAAGAGTGACAGACAGCCTGTACGAACTTGGCTTGGCCGATATCATAGCCGCACCGTCACAATTGGTGGTGGATTCATTCATCGCCAGCGGTTTCGAACCGGATAAATTTCTGATAATGCCGCCGGGTGTTGATTGCGATTACTTTCATCCTTCAGCTGTTCAGGGAACCAAGGAACCCTGGGCCCTGTACATCGGCCGTTTGGAACTGGCCAAGGGTGTCCATCATCTGATTACGGCCTGGCAGAGGGTTAAAAAGCCGGGTCGCAGGCTGGTACTCATTGGCAATTTGCAGCCTTGCTTAAAAAACTGGCTGGACGCTAATCAGCAGATGTTGGATGCCAGCGTGGAGTTGGCAGGGGTTAAAACCGACCTCAGACCATACTTTGAAAAGGCCAGGTTTACAGTGCTGCCCTCGCTGGCCGATGGATTTGGGATGGCTGTCATGGAAGGAATGGCGGCCGGCCTTCCCGCCATCGTCACTGAAAACTGCGGGGTGAAATCTGCCATTGATGATGGCAAAAGCGGGTGGATAGTGCCGGTGGCCGACACGGGCTTATTGGCCCAGAAAATGGGGGTTTTGTTTTCGGATGCAGAACTTTGTTTGCATCTGGGGAAAAATGCCCGGACTCGGGCGCTGGATTATTCCTGGCACAATTTCAAGGATAAAGCAGTGGAGCTTATCCTTCCGTATCTCCGCAAAAAATAATAGATGAGTCATAATAGTTGCCGGACTGATAACCGGGCCGGGCAGCATCTGGTAAGCCAGGGCTTTGACACCGGGCGAATAATACACGCTTAGAGGAAAAATGCAATCTGTATGGGAACAGGGATTTTGTCTGGCTATAAAAAACAGCTAAAGACGATTTGATGCTGAAAACCGAAAATAATTATATCCAATGAGCAGAGCGATTGCCCAGAAAGCCGTGAGCGGCACATTGTGGGTGGCCGGGGCCAACTATATCCGCTTTGCGGTGACGGCAGTAGCCTCGATCATTACCGCCAGGCTGGTGGCGCCGGAGGCTTTCGGCCAGTATGCCATGGCCGGAGTATTCGTTTTTTTTGCGGCCCGTTTTCAGATGCTGGGATTTGACGAAGCCTTGGTGCACCAGCCCAACCCTGTTGCCGCCCATTACTCCACCCACCGGCTTTTGAACCTAGGCATTTATTCGGCCATATTATCACTGGCTGTGCCAGGCACCTGGCTGGTGGCAAAATTCTACGGCCAGACCGTGGGACTGATATTCATCGCCTTAATGGCTGCCAGCGGATCGGCCATATTTTCCCTGACGCCCAGTGTCATATTGCAAAAAACGATGATGTACAAGGAGATCGCCCTAATCGCCCTGGCTTCCTGTTTGATTTCATCCGGGCTGATGGTTTTTACCGCCTGGTTGGGATGGGGACCCTGGGCATTAGTGGCGGGAACCGTATCCGGTATTGTGGTAGGATTGGTTGGGAACCTGCTGGTCTGCCCTTTTTCCATAGGGTGGGAATACGACAAAAATATTAAGAACTGGTTCTTAAGTTACGGCCCTTACTGGCGCTGGTTTTTGGGAATGAGCGCCCAGTCCCTGTCACAGCAGTTTGACAGTTTTACGGTGGGAACAGTCCGGGGCAACACCGAGCTTGGTTTCTACAGTAAAGCCCTGAATTGGGCGAACCTGCCGACCACCCAGGTGGCCCACGTAATCGCCTCCACAGCCTTTCCCACCTATTCCCGCCTGCAAAATAACAGGCCGGCGCTTTCCCAGGCATATCAGAAAGTGCTCTCAGCTGTTTTTCGCATCTCGCTGTGGATCGGACTGGGGATGGTGTTTTGCGCCCATGAGGGAACCATTGTTCTGATCGGTGAACGTTGGTTGCCCATAGTAAATATTTTACGCTGGCTGGCTCTGATGATGCTGCTGCGGCCATTCTACGATCTGGCCGGCGGTTTGCTGGCGGCAGTGGGCCGTCCCAAGGCGGCCATGGATGCCCTGATCTGGCAGGGGGGCTGGATGGTACTGACCTGTTTTCCCTTTGTTTATCTTTGGGGTAAAGAGGGCGTGGCCATGTGTGTGGCAGTTTCTTCGGCCGTCGGGATCATAGTGGTTTACCGCCAAGTGGTGAAGGAAGTGGATCTGAATTTCGGTAAAATATTATTAAATCCGGCCCTGGCCGCCGGTGCCGGGCTGGCACTTTCGATGTTGGCGTATCTTCCCAAAACAGATTCTCTATTGGTGTTGCTGATATTAAAGGCTGGTTTTTTGTCAATAGGGTACTTGCTTGTCATCTGGCTTTTGGAAAAAGACGAATGGATGGATTTTTGGCACAAATACATCAGGCCGGCTAAGGCCGAAATGGAGAGTGCTTGATGCGTATCCTTTTTATAAATTGGAGCCGGGTGGAATACGGGGGGGGCGAAAAACATCTGCTGGCCTTGGTCAAGGAAATGAAAAATATGGGGATTGAACCAAGGCTGCTTTGCCCCCCTCAAAGCCCATTAGCGCAAAAGGCTGCTGAAGCTGGAATTAATGTATCGGAGATCTGTCTGGATTTTTTTAAAAAAGGCGAACCCCTGCCATATATACGCTCGGTGATTTCGATATCTAAGGAAGTAAAGAAGTTTAAGCCTGACCTGATACACGCTCAAGGAGCCAACTCACTGCATTGGCTGATGCCTTTTGCTTTATTTGGCAAGATTCCCATATGCTGCAAGCTCCAGGATTTTGAAGTATCTAACCGGTTTTCCCTTTGGGCCTTGCGTAAGATCCCCGTGGTTTTTACAGATTCGGAGGCTCTAAGAAAACGCGTCATTCTGACTTACAAAATCAATGGAAATAAATGCTTGACCATAAGGCCGGGCATTGAACCTTTGACGGAAGCCGCTGCTGAACCGGTCCGGGCCATGCGGAAACGTCTGGGTTTGGGTCCAAGCGATATTGCCGTTGGCATCTGTAGCCGCATCCATCCCCGTAAGGGCCAGCATCTGTTCCTAAAAGCCGTGGATATTTTGAAGGAAGAAACCTCCATCAAATGGATCATAGCCGGGGACCGGGAAACGGCCGATCTCAATTACTTGGAGGAACTGGACACATTGATAAATAATTACAGGTTGGATTCCAGGGTGAGCTTCACTGGTTTTATTTCCGACCTGCCCGTATTCTTAAGCGCCTTGGACATAGTTACGGTTCCCTCGCAGGAAGAACCTTTTGGTTTGATCTCGATTGATGCCCAAGCCCAATCCCGCCCGGTGATCGTTTCTAACCAGGGCGGATTGCCGGAGTCGGTGGAAGACGGCCTGACAGGGATCGTCATGCGGAAACTGGATGCCATTGAACTGGCCCGCCAGGTGATGGTGCTGGCCAGCGATCCGGAGTATCGGCGCCGCATGGGGCGGGCCGGGCAGAAACGTATCGCCCAGGGGTTCACCATCCGGCAAAATGCCTTGAAAATTATTGAGCAGTATAAAATATTGGCCGGGCCATGAAAGTTCTTTTTGTTTGTCCGGCTTTCCCACCCAAGGTATGCGGAGTGGGAAACTATGCCGCTTTGTTGATCAAGGCCTTGACCGGCATGGGACTGGAGATTTCCCTTTTGACCGGAGACGATCCGGTGGATGCTAAGCAGTACGGTCTGAGCCGTGTGCATACCGTTTCCAATTGGAAGATAAGCCAAAAAACGCACATTCAAGCAATACTAAAATCTGAAAACCCGGATATCGTTCATATACAATATCAGCAGGCCTTGTTTCATCCAGGCTGGCTGGGACTTTCCCTGCCGGGGCAAATCAAACGCTGGCTGCCCAAAGCCCTGGTAGTAGTTACCCAGCACGACTTGAACTATCCTTATCTTTTCAAGGGCGCAGGCCGTTTGGGCTTCCGGAAAAAGGCCGTCCTGAGAAAGATGTGGGAATATGCCGATGCCATAATTATCGGTTATCCATCGGGGGCTGACGAAATCGCCGGTATTCATCCGGCCGTAGCCAAGAGAATATTCAATATACCTATCGGCCCGGGAATGGAAGTGGATTTGCCGGGCAAGGGCCATAAGGAAGAAGTTTGCCGTAAATATTTCCTGGACTCGAAGGCACCGCTGCTGGTTTCTTTCGGATTTATTTACCGCGACAAGGATTTCCCCCTTATCCTTAGATCACTTAAAGCACTGAAGGAAAAAAATCTAAGGACGAGTTACATTCATGTTGGTTCCGAGGGGGACGAAAAGACCTACCTGACCGAACTGATGAAGATGGCAAAAGAGTTGGGACTTGACTCCGATATCGTTTTTACGGGAGAACTTGGCGTCAGGGAAACCAGTTTTACACTATGCGCCGCCGATATCGGGCTGGCCATTTTCACCAAGAGCCAGGATTTGGGGCGCCATTCCACCTTGCCGTTGATGCTGCAGCTGGGCAAGCCATTGGTGGTGACGGATGAGCAAAACCGGCCTGAGGGCGAAACTCCCTGGGTGGCAGTTCCTGCCGGGGATTCTGAATCCTTGGTAAAAGCCATTACTGGTTTGCATATGGATCAATCACTAAAAGACAGACTCGGCGCCGGAGCCTTAGAAACATATAAAAAACATTACTCGCCGCAGGCCATAGGAGAAAAGACAGTTGCTGTTTACCGAATACTTTTGGCGCAGTGAAAATCAAAGGCGCGGATCGAATCCCCGGATGCTGCTTTTGCAGATATTCGGGTTATTGGCGCTGGTGATATCCGGATGGTTTATGGGATGGGGCATAAACAACGGTTTTTTAAGTTTGATACTGCTGTTCATCTTTGGCAGCGGCATTGCCTTTGCCGGAATAAACTATCCGTTAAATGGGCTCCTGGGACTGCTGTTGGTTACTCCTTTGATGGGCTTTATCATGAGGCTGGGAATAATTCCCAATGTGGGAGCGGCCACAGACCTCATTATGCTGGCTTGCATGGGGGGCTTCGTTTTCAATAAAAAGATGTCGATAGGTTTTGGACAATACAAGCAGCACTTGGTGGTGTTGACCATAACATATTTGTTGTGGGGTATAGTGGAGGTGATAAACCCACAGAATCCTTCTATAAGTGTTGCTTTATTTGGCTACCGGGGCGACGTTTTTCCGGCCATAACTTTTTTTCTGGCGCTTTTTTTAATTGAAGATCGGCATTTGGCGGTTCTAAAGACATTCTTTCTGGTGCTTATCTGGCTGTGCGGCCTTTATGCAATAAAACAGATGATCTTTGGCTGGACTGCAGCTGAAGCTTGGTGGATAAGAGAAACTCCGGTCTCCTCCACCGGAGGGATCCGATATTTTTCCACCATGATCAGTGCTGGAGTTTTCGGCACCTATATGCTGTTCATGTTCTTTATTTCCCTCTCATGGTTCAAGCGGGGTCAGGGATTTTTGCTAAATCTATTTTACCTGCTTACGGCATTGCTTTGCGTATTCTGCATTTTTGCCTGCCAGGTCCGCGGTATCTGGGTTGGGTTTGCGGCGGGACTGATGTTTTATCTGCTGTTTAAAAAAGGCAGCAAAATCTACCGGTTCCTGGCTTTTTCGGTGGCCGTTGCTTTCATAATCATCCTTTTTGACATTGCGGCCAAGGACACTACAGATGATCCGTTTTTAGCTATGGTAAATAGTTTAAGAAATCCCAAGGAAAGCGTCTCGGTGCAAGGCCGCCTGGGGGCACTGGCTACCACTTGGATTCCCACCGTCATGGGCCACCCATTGGGACTGGGAGCAGGTTCGGTGGGCGGAAGCCGGGGTCAGGCCCAGAGCGCATTAGGACAAAACGACAGCCGTTCGGTTTATATAACCGATAATTACTATGCTACGATCGCCACCAACTACGGCTGGCCCGGATTGTTTTTATTGCTCGCGGTTTTTGTTGTGTCGGCAGCCACGGCATATAAAATATCCCGCCGGGACGATTTTCCCCATCACTCCATGTCGGCATCGCTTTTTGCCTTGATGATGGCGGTAATCGTGCTTACTTTTTCCGGCGGTATAGAAACGATCCCGGTAAGCATCTATTTCTGGTTTTTTGTGGGGCTACTGGCCCAATGGAACAGCCGTTTGACAACGGGAGGTACTTGAGCTTGCTGGTATCAGCGGTAATAATAGCCAAGAATGAAGAAAAGTACATTGGACGTTGTCTTAGAAGCGTGGTCTGGGCGGATGAGGTCCTGGTGGTGGATTCGGGGAGCACCGACCGCACTTTGGAGATAGCCAAGGAATATGGGGCAAAAGTAATGCATCATCCGTGGCAAGGTTTTGGTCGCCAAAAGAACTGGGCCTTTGAGCACTGCCAGGGGGAATGGATAATATCACTGGATGCCGACGAAGAGATGACCACTGGTTTGGTTGATGAAATAAAGAGAACATTGCAACAAAGGCCAAAGCATTCGGCTTATCGGATTTTGCGCCGGAATTATTACAACGACAGGTTTATGCATTGCTGGTGGCCAGACTGGCAACAGCGTCTCTTTAAGAATGGTCAGGCCCGTTTCGAGACAACACCCGTGCACGAGAGATTGCTGGTCCAGGGATCCACCGGAAGTATGAAGGGTTACATGGATCACCGGGCGGTGGCCAATCTTGATGAATATTTGGCGAAATTCAACCGTTATACCACCGCCGAGGCCGTTATTCTTAAAGATCTCCAAAGGCAAAAACCCTGGGGAAATAGTTTTTTCTTGCAGGGGATTGCCAGGCCGGTAAAGACCTTTTTTGATTATTATATCTTACGCGGTGGATTTAAAGACGGTATGCCTGGCTTTTACATTTCCTTGTTTTCGGCCATTTACCGGTTTACGGCCGCCGTCAAATCCCTGGAAACCGACAAACCGCCAGCGGGGAGGCAGTAGATATGGGCATCTCTGCCTTACTGGTCACCTACAACGAGGAGAAGCGGCATTTGAAAGAATGCCTGCAGAGCCTGGCCTGGGCTGACGAGATAGTGGTGGTGGATTCAGGCAGTTCCGACCGTACTGTGGAAATCGCCCGGCAGCAAAGCGCCAAAGTGTACCACCATGCCTGGCAAGGGTTCGGGCCCCAGAAAAACTGGGGTATCGGGAAATGCCGGAATGATTGGATTCTTTCCATTGATGCTGATGAGATAGTAGGGGAAGGTCTGGCCAGGGAGATCGTCAAAGAGATCAACCGTCCGGGTGCCCCGGCCGGTTTTTACCTGAGGATCAGCACATATTTGGGTAGCCGACGTATCCGGTGTTTTGAGGGTTTGTGTCTGATAAGACTCTTCCGCAAAGGCCGCGGGGAATATGACGATCTGCTCACGGACGAGACCATAAAACTTCAGGGACCCGCCGCAAAGCTGAAAGGCAAGATCATGCACCTGGGTTATGACGGCTATACCGAGTTTATATCCAAATTTAATTATTACACCGATTTGGAGGCAAAAAAGATTTATCCTCAGAAAATACGAACCAGTAAATATTTTTCAGGGCTTGTTGCAGTTCTGGAAGGGTTGAAAGTATTTTTAGTGTTCTATTTTATCAGGTTGGGTTTTCTGGATGGTACCATGGGGCTGTTTGTAGCTACCTATTCCCTGCTGTATCCCATGGTATCGTATTTCAAAGCCTGGGAAATGCAAAAGGGTTGGTTCAAGTCATGAAGAGTTTGCGGTTATTGTGGATCACAAGTGTTTTTTACCCCGAACCCGGCGGCGGCAGCGGAGTGCATGTTTATAATTGCGTTAAATCACTGCAAAAAAGAGGACACCGGGTCACGGTGGTGGCCGCCCGGACCGACCGGGGAACTCCGGCAGAAGAGATTTGGCCGGATGGGGTAAGGGTTGTAAGATATGCCGGCCGGTTCGAAAATCCCGGCAGGGGAATAGCGGCGGGCCGAAGCTGCTTAAATCTCCTGAAAAATATTGATTCCGATGATTATGACGCCGTTCTGTGTGGCTCGCTGTATTCCGACAGAGCTGCCTTCAAGTGGATCCGGAGAAATAAATTACCGAGCATCTACTTTTTTTACGGGCCTATGGATCTGGAATATAAGACAGAGCTGCTGGGTCTGGCCCGATCAAAAGGGGTATTCGCCAGATCGGTTGCTACTTTGGGATTGCCGCTACTGGGATGGTGGATGAAACGCCAACCGTCAAAACATATCGCCGCCGCCGGAGCAGTTGCCACCTTAAGTATGCACAGCCAAGAGATAATTAACCGCCATTTCGGACTTTTTCCAAAGATAATGACAGTCATACCAGGCGGGGCCAATAACGAAATATATCGCCCTGCAGAAGACAAGGCGGCTCTTAAAAAGCAACTTGGTTACGATCAAGCGCAACCGCTGCTCTTGACGGTACGGCGCCTGATCCCCCGCACAGGGGTAGATTTGCTGATCGACGCCATGCAGTCTGTGGTAAAAAAACTTCCGGGAGCGATGTTGCTGATAGCCGGGCAGGGTGCGCTAAAAGACGAACTGGAAAAAAGATCAGTTGGACTGGGGTTGAGGGACCGGATAAAATTTCTCGGATATGTCACCGAAGAGGAAAAGGTCAGGCTTTACCAGGCGGCCGATTTTTCGGTGATGCCAACCACCTCGCTGGAAGGCTTTGGGCTGTCTATCGCCGAATCCCTGGCCTGCGATACTCCGGTGCTGGGTACCCCGGTCGGTTCCATCCCGGAGATCCTTAACCGGCTGGACCAAAGCCTGGTTTTTAAAAGTCTCAAACCGCAGGATTTGGCGGAGGGGATAGTGTCTTTTGCCGGGGATCAAGGATTGAAAACACGGTTAAAGGGGCGGACCGTGGAAATAGCCCGAAAATATTACAGCTGGGATTCGGCCGCGGAGGAGATCGAGAAACTGGCAGGAACCTTGAGTCCTGGTGGTATTTCATGAAAGTGGGATTTAACTGCCGTTATCTTGAACGGCCGGTTTGGACCGGAACCGAACAATATCTGTTCAACCTGCTGCGGGGCTTGGATGGCTTGGATGAAGGACCGTTCAAGTATTTGTTCGGTTTGAATAAAAACATTTTGGAACAAAAATTGATACTGTCCTCAGGCCGGTCACAATTGGAGACCATAACCCCGGTTGGATGGCCTGGCGGAGAAGTGGGCCGCTTTGGATGGGACCTGCGAGGGGTTGGCTCAATGGCAAATCGTTATGAAACAGATGTCTTTCATGGAACTTCTTTTACCTTGCCGTTTGGTTTAAAAATGCCGTCCGCCGTTACTTTTTTCGACCTGGCCTTTTTGCGCCACCCCGGCTTTTACAGTCTAAAAGAAAATATTTATCTGCGCTGGGTTACACAACAGGCCGCCAAAACCGCCCGGGCTGTAATAACCATTTCAGAATTTTCCAAGGAGGAGATAGTGTCTCTGTTGGGGATAGATCCCCAAAAAATATTTGCGATACCTTTGGGCGTTTCGAGCTGCAGCCAGGTTCCGGCCGCCAAAGCGGATGATGTTCTGGCCAGATACGGACTGAAGAAGCCATACCTGATAACGGTTTCCACGGTTACCGCCAGAAAAAACCTGAAAGTCCTCTTCCAGGCCATGAAAATCATGAGACAAAAGGGCAGGTCCGGTCTGAAACTTTGCATTATAGGGCGTGACGGTTTCGGGGCCGCTGCCATCAAAGAACAGTGCCTTAAACTTGGGCTGGGGTCCAGCGTTATTTTTGCCGGCCCGGTGCCGCAGGAGGATCTGGCGGCCCTGATGGTAAGCGCCCTGGGAGCGCTGGTTCCTTCCCGGTACGAAGGGTTTGGTCTGCCAGTTCTGGAAGCCATGGCCGCAGGGGTTCCGGTGGTGGCCGCCAATGCCTCGGCCCTGCCGGAAGTAGTGGGAACCGCCGGTTTGCTGGCCGACCCGGAAGATCCTTCCGATTGGGTCGTTAAGATTACCTCGCTGTTGGATGAACCCTCTCTGGCGCAAAAGCTGAGGCAGAGAGGCCGAGAACGGGCAAAGGATTTTACCTGGCGCAATACTGCTTTTAAAACATATCAGGTCTATGAAAAAATCATATCCTAAACCGGTGATCCTGGCCACCAATGGCTCAGAGTTGGGCGGCGGTGATATTGCCCTGCGTAATCTGGCCGTAAAGATGGACTCCGATAAATGGCGGATGATCATGGTCTACCCGCATCCCGGGCCCATTTCCCTGGACCTGGAGCAAAAGGGCTTTAAGGTTCATTATTTTGACGATCTGGATATAATGGCCCGGGGCTTGGGAAAAATTTACATTTTCAAGTTCCTGGTCCGGCTGGTTAAATCAACGTCCTTTTTCATAAAGCTCATCAATAAAGAAAGGGTAGCGCTGGTCCATACCAACTCCAGTGCCCTTCTTTCGCCCGGGTTGGCTGCATTTATTTGCCGGATCCCCCACGCGTGGCAGGTGCGGGAGATAATCGAGAGGCCTTGGTGGATCAGAAGATTCTTAAGGCTTTTCATGCCCCTATTGGCAAACAGGATCATCTGCGTCTCCAGCCAGGCAGCCAAACTTTTCTCACGGGCGGCCATCGAAAAAAAGGTCACGGTGGTCAACGACGGGGTGGACCTGAACCTGTTCTACCCCCGGACAGATATTCCGGAAACCAAAACTCAACTGGGGATCCCGAACGGCAGGCTGGTGATAGGATACTGCGGAAGACTCATCCGGCGCAAAGGAGTGGTGGTGCTCATAGATTCCATACTGGATTTGCTGGATAAAGGCTATGATCTGCACCTGTTGATCTTAGGAGTGGTCGTTCCAAAATATCAGGATCAGGCTTTGGAGATCCAGCAGCTACTGACGGCCAAGGGCTTGAAAAGCAGGCACACCCTTTTGCTGGAAGTAAAGGATGTGGCCAAGTACCTTTCCGCCTCCGATATGGTTGTCCAGCCATCCATCGAACCAGAGGGCTTTGGCCTGACGGCACTGGAGGCGATGGCTCTGGGGAAACCGGTGATAGCTACCCCCTTGGGCGGTCCGCTGGATTTGATCACGCCCCGGCAAAACGGGCTTTTTGCCATTCCTGGGAACAGTCGTGACCTGGCCCTGAAAATTGAGGACCTGATAAAAGATAAAAGACTTCGGGAGGCTTTGGGAAGCCAGGCCTTGAATACCGTCCGCCAAAGGTTTGACGCTGCTTTGGTTTCGAAACGGGTGGGCCAGGTTTACCAAAAGCTAATGGAACCAATGCAAAATAGTGAGGCAGACCAATGAAAGTCCAATTGATATTTGTCCCGCCGGAAAATCCGCCAAAACTGGGAGAGCTGGGGGAACAGATCTCTCCGCCCCTGGGCATTCTGTATCTGGCCGGTTACCTTCGGCAACAGATGCCGCAGGTGGCTATCAATGTATTTGATGGTGTACGGCATGGGTACCTGAAGACCATTGAGCGGATAAAAGCAGTTGACGCTGATATCATAGGTCTTTCCTATTATACTCCGGTAGCGGCCAGCGCCCTGCGGCTGGCTGATCGCATAAAAAGGGAGCATCCCGGCAAGGTAGTGATCCTGGGCGGGCCTCACGCCACGGCCCTGCCCCAGGAAGGGATACTGCGCTCAGCTGCAGACCTGGTGGTATATGGGGAGGGCGAAACCACTTTGGTTGAAATCGTCAAGATGATGGAGCAGAATGGCTCTTTTGAGAAAGTGGACTGGGAAAAAGTAGACGGGCTTTGCCTGCGCAAGGAAGGTAAGCCGGTGCTGACCCCGCCCCGCAAATTCATTCCTAATTTGGACGACATTCCGTTTCCGGCCAGGGATCTTTTGGACTTAAAGGATTACACCGGTTTTTATCTTTATAAATATACGCCTGAAACCAATATCATCATGTCCAGGGGTTGTCCCTACCGCTGCACCTTTTGTTCCAATTGCGTCTGGAACACTTCCACTCCCCGGGTCCGGACCCGCACGGCAAAAAACATTGCCGATGAGATAGAGTACCTTTATAAGACCTTCGGAGTGCGTGAGGCCTTTGACAATGCCGACGAATTCAACAATAATCTGGACAATGCCATGGCCATCTGCGCCGAGATCAAATCGCGCGGTCTGCCGGTGGCCTGGAAAACGCAATTAAGAGCCCATCCCCTCCCCGAAGAGCTGGTAAAAGCCATGGCAGAAGCGGGTTGTTGGTATGTTCATTTGGGCATAGAGAGCGGAAATCCCGAAGCCCTGAAAGGAATCAAAAAGAACATTACCCTGGAGCAGGTGGAATCAGCCTGCCGTCTGTTAAAAAAATACAATTTAAAGATCCACGGTCTTTTCATGCTGTTCAACGTTTGGGAGGAGGATGGCCAGCTGCGGTTTGAGGATCTGGCCATGACCCAAAAGACCCTGGATTTTGCCAAAAAACTGGTGGACCAGAGGCTAGTGGACTATATCGGCTGGTCAATAACCACCCCCTATCCGGGCAGCCCGCTATATGACATTGCCATCAGGCACAAGCTGGTCGCCAGTGAGCTTTTAACTGATTGGGACTCCTGGCTGAAGGACACTTCGTTTCTCATGAACCTGCCTGGGGTCAGCCACAAAGAAATGGCTGACATGAAGGCCAAGGGTTCACTGCTTAGGGCCAGACTGATGTTGCGTTCCGGCGGCATCGGTTTAAAGGATGCAGGATATTTCATAAAAAAGCTGGGAAAACTGGCTCATAATCAGATAACAGCCTGGCGGGAGAAAAAGTGACCGGAAAAAATGCCATCATATTCATTGACACCGAATCCGGTCTGGAAGGCCCCTGGCGGGAATATCTGGATTTTGCCGAGGGGATCAGCCAGATCACCAAGGTGCTGCACCGCTATAAGGTTCCGGCGGTATTCAATGCTTGCGGCAAGCTGTTGGAGATGCATCCCCAGCTTTTTGTGGAATTGGAAAAGCAGGGGCATGAGATCGCTTTGCATGGCTGGAAGCACGAAAACTTAAGAATGTTGGATGATAAATGGCTGGAGAAAGTACTGGCCCGCAGCCAGCAGGCCTACACTCAGACTCTGGGGCACAGCCCTTACGGCTTCCGGGCGCCCTGGCTGGATCACGATCAGCGATTGCTGGAATGGCTGAACAGGAAGGGATACCTTTGGGTCAGTCACCAACACCTGTTCTTGCGGGAACGATTCTTCTCTCCGGCGGCCAGGCCCGAGATCCGGGCGGGTCAAAGAATGGCCGGATTGTGGGCCAGGTGGCAAGAAAGGAATTTCCGCAAGCTTCCGCATCAGAACAAATACGGGTTAAAGGAACTTCCGCTAACCTCATCCATGGACGGGGAATTGCTGGGGCTGTTATCTCCCCTGCAGCCCTCTCCGGCCAAAGACATAGATTTTGCCGTCAATGCCTGGCACCAGCAGCTTTTGAGGGCGCCGGGCTTTTTTACCCTGAACCTTCACGACTGGCTGATCTCCAGCGGCAACCGTCCGGATGTTCTGAATAAAATGACCTCCCTGCTGTTGTCTGAAAATTATAAAATAACCACCGCCCGGCAGATAGTTTAAAAAAAAAGTATGCTTTATCCCGAAGATAAAAATATTGACCTGAGCATCTCCATCGTCAGCTATAATGTCAAGCGGCTGCTAGGACTGTGCCTGGGGTCTATCAAGGCCCATACCAAGGGTATCAGCTACCAGGTGATAGTGGTGGACAACGGTTCGCGCGATGGTACGGTCGCGATGCTGGCCGAAAAGTTTCCCTGGGTCAAGGTGATAGCCAACCGCAAGAACCGGGGATTTGCCTCGGCCCAGAACATCGGCTTGGGGATGGGACGCGGACGTTATCTGTTTTCCCTGGACAGCGACACATATATAACCGAAGACACCTTCAGCGCTATGGTCCGGTTTATGGATCAGTTTCCCGATGCCGGGGCGGCCGGTGCAAAACTGCTGTCTCCCCAGGGTCTGCGCCAGTATTCGCGCCGCCGCTTTCCTCCGTCAATCTGGCCGGTGATATACCGGGGATCTATTTTAAAAAAAATAATTCCGCCCACCGCCCAGGTCCGCTATTACGAGATGTCGGATGTGGTCCTGGCTTCGGAGACGGAGGTGGACTGGGTATATGGCGGGAACATCATCTTCCGGCGTCAGGCTCTGGAGCAGACAGGGCTTTTTGACGAGAGGTTTTTCATCTATTGCGAAGACATAGACATCAGCTACAGGATGCAGGAATATGGCTGGAGGCGTTAATTTGTGCCAGATGCCAGCATCTACCATTACGGGCAGCAGGGCACCCAGCAAATCAAAGTCCGTTCCTATCTGAGGCATGTGATAAGTTACCTGAAATTATTTCACAAGTATCACTGGCGGTTGGACGAACGTTACCAGGCCAGTTTCAAGCGCCCTTACAGCGTCAGCCGTTTGACTTTGGTGCTAGCCGCGCATAACCAAAAATGCCTGCTGGATGAGTGTCTTAAGTCCATATATGACGATCCGCCGAAGATGCCTTACAATGTATTGGTGGTGGATGATGCCAGCAATGACGGCAGCCTGGAGATGCTTAAGGAAAAATACCCCCAGGTCTTGTGGATTGCCAATCAAAGCCCCAAAGGGTACTGGTTTGCGGTAAATCAAGCGTTGCAGATGACAGAATCCGAGTATCTGGCTTTGGTGCCGCTGCGTCCGGAAGCTATCTTTGGTCAATTCCAGAAGCTACACGATTTTTTGGAACAACGGCCTAAAGCCGCGCTGGCCGGCCTGGTTACCGGGAAAAGCTGGCAGAAAAAAGACGGCATCAGTAAATGTTCTGAAAGAAAGATGTTTCTGGAAAATAGCATGATGTTCCGCCGGCGGGTGATAGATAAATCAGGAATCCCCAATGAAAGAACAGCAATGACTGACAGGGAATTTAAATGGTGTGCCGACCTGCGCCGGGCCGGCTGGGGAGTTTACTACCTGCTAACAGCATAAAAATCAACTTTATTGCTTGTAAAATGACAGACCAACCGTTAATATCAATATCGCTTATCTCTCATAGCGAGGTGAATCATCTTAAAATACTCCTTCCTTCGCTGCTGGAATCCCTGCAGGGGGTAGACCACGAGATTTTACTGGTGGACAATTGTTCCCGGGACGATACGGTAAATTATGTCAGCCAGAATTACCCACTGATAAAAATCACCGTAAACTGCCAGTCCAGGGGATATGGAGCCAATCACAACCTTAATATCAAGCGGGCCCGGGGCGCTTATATTATGGTGCTGAATGCCGATCTTAAGTTTGAGAAGAACACAGTTAAGGACATGGTCTCTTTCATGGAAAGCAACCCGGATTGCGGGGTCAGCACCTGCCGGTTGATGAACTGGGGCGACAACAATATTCAGCATAACTGCCGGACATTTCCCACCCTGGTAGATATCTGGGCCCGGAGGTTTCCCTTTAAGAACAAAAGGCTGCATGCTATAGCCGACCGCCATGAGATGCTTCAGCATGACTACCACCAAAACTTTGAGACCGACTGGTTTCAGGGTTCTTTCATGTTCTTCCGGCGCGAGGCCCTGGAACAGGTCAGCGGCTTTGACGAGAAGTTCTTTTTGTATTTTGACGATGTGGACATTTGCCGCAGGATCCATATGGCTGGCTGGAAAGTATTGTATAACAGCAGGGTTTTTGCCCACCATCGTTTCCACCGCCAGAGCGCCAATCCGTTGAATCGTTTGTTCCGGGTGCACCTGAACAGCATGGTAAGCTATTTTCAAAAATACGGCTGGAAATTCTGGCCTCAGCCGGAAGCGGACCATTCAGCCATCCAGCCGGAGAAAAAAGAACCGAAGGTCGCCATCGTTCACGACTATCTTACCCAGTATGGGGGGGCGGAAAGGGTGCTGGAGATGCTGCTGAAGATCTATCCCCGGGCCGACCTGTATACCCTGGTCCGGCAGAAAGGGGATGGGCTGCTGGAGGACCATCTGAACATTGACCGGGCCAAAACTTCCTTCGTTCAAAGCCTGCCCGGCTCTCCCTGGGGGCAGTTCCGCGAATACCTGGGATTTATGCCGGTGGCGGTGGAGAGTTTTGATTTTACCGGATATGACATCCTGATCTCCAGTTCCAGCGCCTGGGCCAAAGGGGCCATCACCGATCCCCGGACCTGGCATCTTTGCTACTTGCACAGCCCCATGCGTTTCGTCTGGGATTGGTACCATCAGACCCTAAAAGAATATGCCTGGCCCCTAAGGCTGCTGCTTAAATATATGCTCAGCAATATCCGGCGCTGGGACGTGATGAGTTCCCAGCGTCCCGACCTGATCGTAGCCAATTCCCGGGAGGTTCAAAAGCGGATATCAAAGTACTACCGGAGGGATTCCATAGTGCTTCACCCAGCGGTGGATACCGAATTCTTTCTCCCTCAAAACGACGGGGGCGGCAGCGACTACTATCTGGTGGTCTCCAGGCTAAAGCCATATAAGAGGGTGGACCTGGCGGTGCAGGCCTTCAATCTGACCGGCCGTTCTTTGGTGGTGGTGGGAGACGGTTCCGAGATGAAACGATTAAAAAAAATGGCCCTGCCCAACGTCCGGTTTACCGGCAAGGTTTCCGACCGCCAGCTGCTGGATTATTACCAGAACTGCCGGGCCCTGATATTTCCCACCCTGGAAGATTTCGGGCTGACCCCCCTGGAGGCACAGTGCTGCGGAAAACCGGTGATAGCATACGGACGGGGCGGCGCTCTGGAAACGGTGGTGGATGGCCGGACCGGAATATTTTTCAGCCGGCAAACAGTGGAGTCTTTGATAGCAGCCGTCAACCGTTTTGAAAAAACGGAATTTAACAGGGAACAAATTAGAAAACATGCCCTGAGTTTCAACCAGGAATATTTCATCCGGCAGCTAAAAACAATAGTGGATGTTGAATACGCAAAGTTCCGGGAGGGCAGGCCATGAACTTAAGAAAAAACTGGGGGGAAGTATTTCCGGCCCTGGCTTTGTTGACCGACTGCCTGGCGGCCTGGCTTTCGGCTGGCCTGACCCAGTGGATCTGGTTTGAGCTGCTGCCATTTGCCAAGTCGGGCCGGGCCTCAGTGCCAGAGTTGAAATTGTGGGTCCTGCTGGCCTATGTGTTTTGGCTGGCTCTGATCGGCAGCTACCGCCGGGTGGGAAAGCAACCGCGATCGGAACAAGTGCTGGACCTTTTAAAGGCAGCCCTCTATAGTCTGATTGCGCTGATCACCATTGTCTTCGTATTCAAGGGGTACCACTATTCCAGGGGTTACATCGTTCTGTATTTTATAATTACGCCGGTATTTCTGTCCCTAAGCCGGTTGCTGCTGTTCAATTTGAATGTTGACCGGATGCAGAAAGGCTGGGGGGTAAAGAATGCGGTGATCGTGGGCAGCGGCCGTTCCGCCAAGGCGATCCTGGATCATTTGATAATCAATCATGCCTTGGGGTATAGGATAGTAGGTTTTTTAGTGGAAGCACCCAAGGACCTGAGTTTCAGCTATTGCGGGATAAAGGCCCTGGGCCTTTACTCGGAATGTCATCAAGCCCTGGCCAGGCAGGAAGTGGAGGAAGTATTCATTCCCGATCTCTCCCGCCATTTGGCCGATTACAGCCAGGTTCTTGACTACTGCCGCAGCCATAAGATAGAAGTGCGGATCGTATCCCACCGCACCGACCTGTTGGCCCGGGTGGCCGGAATCTATGATATGGCCGGAATATCCTTGTTCCGGGCGCATCACCAGACGGTCCAGAAGTCCTACCGGGTCTTCAAGCGATTAGTGGATGTCCTGGGTTCCGGTTTAGGTCTGTTGCTGCTTTCGCCGGTATTCGGGCTGTCGGCTGTGCTAATAAAGCAGGATTCTCCCGGTCCGGTATTCTTCCGGCAGACCAGGCTGGGTGAGGGCGGCCGGGAGTTCAAACTTTACAAGTTCCGCACCATGTTCCTGGGGGCAGAAAAAAACAAGCACCGGCTGATGGAGCAGAACGAAGCCGACGGTCCGATCTTTAAGATCCGCAACGATCCCCGGATCACTCCGGTGGGGCGCTGGCTGCGGCGCTTAAGCTTGGATGAATTGCCCCAGCTGATCAACGTATTCCTGGGAGAGATGAGCCTGGTGGGTCCCCGTCCTCCCCTGCCGGCCGAAGTATCCCAGTATAAGGAGTGGCACAAAAGGCGCCTGGAAGGCCCCCAGGGCATGACCGGCTTATGGCAGGTTTCGGGGCGCAGTGAACTATCCTTTGAAGAGATGGTGCTTCTGGATATATATTATCTGGAGCACGGGTCCCCTGTTCTGGATATTGAAATACTTTTCAAAACACTGCCGGCAGTGATCCTGGGCGGGGGGGCATACTAGTTTGATAACGGTCAATTTGTAACAGATCGTAAGGGCCTATAAATGGCAAATGCCGATAAACCAAAGCTGTCTCCAAATGTGATCCGGCTGGGCTGGGTCAGCCTGCTGACGGACATTTCCTCGGAAATGCTGTATCCCTTGGTGCCGATATTCCTGACCACAGTGCTGGGGGCGCCGATGGCGGCCCTGGGCCTGATGGAGGGCCTGGCCGAGAGCGTTTCCAATGTCCTCAAGATCTTCTCCGGCTGGTGGTCGGATCAGGCCGGCAAACGAAGGCCCTTCGTGATCGGGGGGTACTCCCTGTCGGCCTTCTCTAAACCGCTGCTGGTCTTTGCCCAGTTCCTGGGCTGGCCCTTCGTGCTGGCCATGCGCATCCTGGACCGCACCGGAAAGGGATTAAGGACCTCGGCCCGTGACGCCCTGATCGCCGATTACACCCCGGAATCGCAGAGGGGCAAGGCTTTTGGACTGCACCGGGCCATGGATTCCCTAGGGGCGGTGCTGGGACCGCTGGCCGCCCTGTTCTTCATGAGCAAAATGACCTCCACCGATCCGGCCGCCCAGGCCCTGTCGTATCGACAGGTCTTTCTCTGGGCCTTCGTCCCGGCTGTGCTGGGGGTAGCGCTGTTGCTCCTGGTAAAGGAGAAGCCGTTTACCGCCCGGTATAAAAAGCCCCGTTTCGGATGGAAGTCGTTCAACCGGGATTTCAAGATATTCATCTTCATCAACCTGATCTTTGCCATCGGCAATTCGTCGGATGTCTTTCTGATCATCCGGGCCAAGGACCTTTTTGCCGGGACAGCAAACGCCGTGGTGACGGTCATTCTGGCATACGTGCTCTACAATCTGACCTATTCCCTGGGGTCCTACCCCGCCGGACTGCTGGCCGACCGGTTCGGCTCCAGAAAGGTCTACACTTTCGGGCTGTTGCTGTTCAGTCTGGTATATCTGGGATTCGCCTTCAACAATCATCCTGCCATGGTCTGGGTCTTGTTCGCGGTCTATGGTTTCTACACCGCCTTCACCGACGGGGTGGGAAAGGCCTATGCCTCCAAGCTGGTGCCGGAAGATCTGCGAGCCACCGGGATGGGAGTGTACCACATGTCCTCCGGGCTGGCCACTTTCGCCGCCAGCGCCGCCGCCGGGTTGCTGTGGCAGGTTTTTGGATTCAGGGCAGCATTTCTCTATGGAGCGGGAGCCGCCCTGCTGGCGGTGGTACTGTTTGTATTTTTAGTTAAGGGGAAAAAGTAAAATGACCGCAGTCATAGAGGCTGTAAATGTCGGCCGAACATTCAAGGCTCCCAAAGGGGCCATTAAGGTCTTGTCAGAAGTTACCCTGTCCATAGGAAAAGGCCAGACCATAGCCATCACCGGGGCATCCGGTTCCGGCAAATCAACCCTATTGCAGATACTAGGCTGCCTGGACCGGCCCACCGCCGGCCAGGTGATGATCGAAGGCCAGGACACGTCCGATCTTTCGGACCATGAATTGGCGTCTCTGCGGAACAAAAGCATGGGTTTCGTTTTCCAGTTCCATCATCTGCTGCCGGAATTCTGCGCCTGGGAGAATGTGGCCATGCCGCTGCTGGTGAGGGGCCAGTCCCTGACCCAGGCCGAGGAAGCAAGCCGGAAGATACTTGGCAGTCTTGGATTGGAGGATCGGGCCGAACACAAGCCCAGTGAACTTTCGGGCGGAGAACAGCAGCGGGTGGCTATCGCCCGGGCCGTGGTCACCAATCCCTTAGTGCTGCTGGCCGACGAGCCCACCGGCAACCTGGACCGGGCCACGGGCCAGAACGTGGCCCAGCTTTTATGGGAGCTCAACCAAAACACCGGCATAGCGCTGGTGATCGTCACCCACAATCAGGAAATAGCCCAAAGGGCGCAACTCACACTGGAATTAAAGGACGGAAAACTGTGGACCAGATAAAAGAACGGCAGACCCTGAGAACAGAGGGAATATTTAAAAGCTACAAAAAGCACCGGGCGGTAAACGGGATCTCCCTTGAAGTAAAGCAGGGCGAGGTGGTCGGCTTGCTTGGGCCCAACGGGGCCGGCAAGACCACCACCTTCAACATCATCACCGGTCTTTTGAAACCTGATTCCGGCAAGGTGCTTTTAGACCAGACCGAGATCACCGGCCTGCCCATGTACCAAAGGGCTAGGCTGGGGCTGGGTTACCTGACCCAGGAGGCTTCGGTCTTTAGGAAACTTTCGGTGGAGGACAACATCATGGCCATCCTGGAGATGATGCCGCTGAACAAGGAGCAGCGCCAGGAACGATTGAAATCACTGCTGAGCGAACTCAACATAGATCATCTGGCCAAGAAGAAGGCCTATGCCATCTCCGGCGGCGAGCGGAGGCGGGTGGAGGTGACCCGGGCCCTGGTCACCAATCCCTCCTTCCTGCTTTTGGACGAGCCCTTTACCGGGATCGATCCCATCGCCCGGGCCGACATCCAGCAGGTGGTGGTCAAGCTTAAGGACCGGGGGATCGGGGTACTGATCACCGACCACAATGTGCGGGAGACTCTGGAGATCACCGACCGGGCCTATGTGATCTATGAAGGCAAAGTTTTTGCCGCCGGCACCCCCCAGGAGATAGTGGACCACTCCGGGGCCCGGGAGAAATTTTTGGGAGAGAAGTTCACCCTGTGAGTCCCGCCGGCAAATGATCGTCAGATCCCCAAACATCAAACAAATATTTCAACAGGACATTAACAAAACGCATTTATGAAAACAGTCCTATTTCTTTGCACTGAAAATTCCTGCCGCAGCCAGATGGCCGAGGCTTTTGCCAAACAACTGGGGGGCGGGGTGATCGAAGCCTACAGCGCCGGCTCCAACCCTTCGGATTCGATAAATCCCCTGGCCGTGACCGTGATCAGGGAAAAGGGCATAGACATCTCCGGCTCCCGCCCCAAGGGGTTTCAGGACCTGCCGGTCAGCCGGGTGGACTACCTGGTGACTATGGGCTGTCAGGACGTCTGCCCCGTATTCTCCACCACCAAACAGATCGAGTGGAAGCTGCCCGATCCCAAGGGCCAGCCGGTGGAATTCTTCCGCTGTGTCCGGGACGACATTGAAAAGAAGGTGAAGGAACTGATAGAAACGATCTCGGCCAAGAACATCAAACGGGATTATGCCGGGATGGCGGAGATAATCAAAGGCAAAGTGAGCCCGGCCATGGGAAGCGATGATAGGATGAAACTGGCGTCGGACGTTCTCTGGGAAGGCCTTAAGGACAAGGGTTTGGACTGGGTGGGGTTTTACCGGCTGCTGCCGGGGCAGGAGGCCATGGAACTGATCTGCCGCCAGCCACGGGCGGCCTGTTCCCCCATCGGTTTGCAGGGCGTCTGCGGAAAAGGGATGAAGGATAAGACCGCTCAGATAGTGAAGGATGTGTACGCCCTGGGGGACAAGCACATCATCTGCGATCCGGCCAACCTGTCCGAGATCGTGGTCCCGGTGATCGAACCGGACGGCAGCTGCCGGGCGGTGCTTGACCTGGACAGCCGGGAGCTGGGGGCTTTTGACCAGCAGGACGCTGAGGGCCTGGTACTAGTTTTGAGAAGCGCTGGGCTGACAATTTAAGAAAAATGATTGTGACGGTCTGTCTTTCTTGGGACAACTAGGCATATAGTAAATATCTGTCAAAAACGCAGACCCATCACTACTCTATTCTTTTCTTTTTGTACCGCCAAAAAGCAAAGAACCAAAAGAAAAAGCTCGTCGCTTAAAACTCTCCAGGCGTTGTGCTTCTCGTTGATGACGGGCTTGTCTGAACTCGGGCTTTGGCCAAGCCCTCAAACAGGCCAGACAAGCTATTTCGTCATCAACTGCGATGCTCACTGATCGTGATTCGATAAACTCATCACAAGTTTTTAACGCGACAGCCAGGTTTGGTATCGGTTGTTTTAAGCTAATGGAAAATCAAAAAGCCGTTCCGCATTATGCGGAACGGCTTTTTCTGTTTGTAGGCTATTTGCTCAATCTTTTAAGCTCTTCCAGCCAGCCCCGGACCACGTCATAGCTTCCCTGCCAGAACGAGGCCGAGCACATGTCTATCCCCACCTGTTCCAGGATCAGCTCCGGGCTCTGCGATCCGCCGTAGGACAGGATCTTCTCGATCTTGGGCACGAAGGAGCGGCCTTCCTTCTTGTACCGGGCGTAAAGGGCCATGGATAGCAGTTCCCCGAAATTATAGGCGTAACAGTAGAAGGGGGTCTTGAAGATATGGGCGATGTAGGCCCACTCGTGCCGGAACTCATCGGCCACGTCCAACGATGAACCAAACTGCTCCCTGAGCATCTTGAGGTACAGGTCCGACAGCTGGCTTTCCTTGGCGCCCTGCAGCAGCAGTTGGTGGGCGGCCATCTCGAACTTCACAAAGTAGGCCTGGCGCATCACGGTGGCGTAAGAGTCGCCGATCTTCTCCAGCAGCATGGCCCGCTTTTCCCTGTCTGATTTTGTCTGGGACAGCAAACGTTCGAACACCAGCATCTCGGCGGTGGTGGAGGCGGTCTCGGCCAGGGGCAGGGTGGTTTCGGCCGGCGTGACCGAATGGGCCGAGGCGTAGAGGTCGTGGGCCCCGTGCCCCAGCTCGTGGGCCATGGTCATCACCGAGGAATTGTCGCCGGTATAGTTCAGCAAAATGTAGGGGGTTGTACTGGGGGTGATCATGGCGCAGAAGGCGCCGGCTTCCTTGCCGGGCCGGGGATGGGTGTCGATGTGGCCGGCCTCAAAGATCTGCCGGGCATTCTGGGCCAGGCCGGGAGAAAATTCCTTGAAGATATCCAAGACCAGGGCCTTGGCCCGGTCAAAGGGCATGGAGGACCTTTGCTTTTCCAGCGGGGAGTAGATGTCGTAGCGCCGCAGTTTTTTAACCCCCAGCAGCCGGGCCTTAAGCCGGAAATATTCCTGGTAGATCCCGGCATTGTCGGCGCTGACCTTCAGCAGGGTTTCGATGGCCTTATCCGGAACCTGGTTGTAAAAATTGCGCATGGACATCGGAGACACAAAATTCCGGTCTTTGGCGTCCTGATCCCAGTCCTTGGCCAGGGCCTGGTAGATGACGTAGAACTTGGAGATGTTGTCCCGGTAGGGCTGGAAAAGCGCCTGGTAGGCGGCCTGGCGTTCGGCCGGGCTGGAGCTGTAAAAGTAAGCCCGGACCTGGCTCTGGGTCTTGAATACTTTTTCTTTTTTGCCCTTGGGCTTAAAGCGGTATTCAAAGCCGTCGCTGATCAGGTTGTAAAGCTCGTTCAGGGGGTCGGCCCCGGTGACCTTCTTGCGGGTCATCACTTTTTCCACGTCCTGGTCCAAAGTATGGACCGCCCCCCGGCGCTGGTAGGCAAGAACATATTCCAGGTCCGGCACCGCCTTAAAAAGCCTTTGGGCGTTGGCGTCATCTAGCCGGCGCAGGCCCTCCACCGGCTTGCCCATCAGCCACTGGGTGATGGGGATCAGGGCCTGGGTGTGGCTGACCATCAGGTCCTGGGCCCGGGATTTGTAAAGCATAGCATCCTGGGAGTTGATGTCCACCGACATCCAGAGCGAGCCGAAGGAACTCAACCGGTTGGCGTCCTCCTTGAGCTTTTCGGTGAAGGACATCATTCGGCGGAAGCTTTCTTCCGGCATGGCCGGGGATAGGGCTTTGTAATGGTCGCCCAGTTTCAGAATGTTCTTCTCAAAGGTCCGGGCGAAATCGTCAAACTTATTCCGGGCGATGATGTCGTTCAGGTTCCATTGCAGTTCCTGTTTGGGCATAAGGGCTCCTTAAATAAAAGTAGGTGGAGTAGATCGGGTAGTAAAGTAGGATATGAAAATTGTTTTGTGGCTTTTGTGCCCATTCGACCCGGACTTCGGCTAGGCTTCGGCGTAAGATCAGTCGAACGCTCAGCCGGGGCGCTCAGTCTGGCAGACTTCGACACACTCAGTCCGTGGGCTCAGGGCATGCTTTTATTTGGCTAATATAGGTAAAAAGGGCCCGAATGGATACAATATTTCATTCTGTCACCTTCACCGGATCCACCTTCCAGATCTCACTGGCATACTGGGCGATGGAGCGGTCGCTGGAGAACTTGCCCATCCGGGCCACGTTGTAGATGGATTTCTTGAGCCAGAGGTCGGGCTGCAAAAAGGTCTGGTCCACCTCCTGCTGGCAGCGCAGGTAGTCGGCAAAGTCGGCCAGCAGCATGTAATGGTCGCCCTGGTTCAGCAGGTTGTCCACCAGCGGCTGGAACAACCCGGGCTCCTCCGGGGAAAAATGACCGACAGCCATCAGGTCCAGCACTTTCTTGAGCCGGGGCTCTAAATCGTAATATTTCCGGGGGTCATAACCCTGCCGGCGGAGTTCCAAGACCTGGTCAGTTTTCAGCCCGAAGATGAAGATGTTGTCCGCCCCCACTTCCTCCATGATCTCCACGTTGGCCCCGTCCAAAGTTCCGATGGTCAGCGCCCCGTTCAGGGCGAACTTCATATTGCCGGTGCCGGAGGCCTCCATCCCGGCGGTGGATATCTGCTGGGAGAGGTCGGCGGCCGGGATGATCAGCTCTGCCAGGCTGACCCCGTAATTTGCCAAAAAGACCACCTTCAGGTTCTGGCCCACTTCCGGGTCGTGGTTCACCTTTTCGGCCACCGCGTTTATAAGCCGGATGACCAGTTTGGCCGTGGCGTAGCTGGGGGCGGCCTTGCCGGCAAAGATCACGGTCCGCTTGACGTGCCTGCCGTTGGGATTTTCCTTGATATCATTGTACCGGGCGATCACGCCCAGAATGTTCAGCAGCTGCCGCTTGTACTCGTGCATCCGCTTGACCTGGCAGTCGAACAGCGAATCCACCGGAACCTCGATGCCGTTGTGGCGGCGGATGTACTCGGCCAGCCGGATCTTGTTGGAGCGCTTGACCACCTGCCATTTTTCCCGGAACAGCACGTCGTCGGCAAAGGGCTCCAGCTTCTTCAGCTGGGTCAGGTCCTTCACCCAGCCATTGCCGATCTTCTTGGTGATCAGCCCGGCCAGGTCCCGGTTGCAGGTGTTAAGCCAGCGCCGGGGGGTGATGCCGTTGGTCTTGTTGTTGAATTTTCCCGGAAAGAAATCGTTGAATTCCGGAAACACCTTTTCCCTAAGGATGCTGGTATGCAGTTCGGCCACCCCGTTCACCGAATGGCTGCCTACGATGGCCAGATGGGCCATCTTCACCTGGGGGTCGGAACCTTCGCCGATGATGGACATGGTTTTGAGCTTGGACTGGTCTCCGGGATATCTTTTGGCCACCGCCTCCAGGAAGCGGCGGTTGATCTCCCCGATGATCTGCATATGGCGGGGCAGCAGGTGGGCCATCATGGCCGCCGGCCAGTGCTCCAAAGCCTCGGGCATCACGGTGTGGTTGGTGTAGGCGAAGACCAGGTTGGTCAGGTCCCAGGCGGCGTCCCATTCCAGGCCTTCCTCGTCCATCAGCAGGCGCATCATCTCGGGGATGGCGATGGCCGGGTGGGTGTCGTTCAGCTGGAAGGCGGTCTTTTGGGCGAAGGCCCCGAAATCGGGGTGGGTCTTCTTGTAGCGCCGAATGGCGTCCTGCAAGGTGGCGGTGACGAAGAAGTATTCCTGCTTCAGCCTCAGCTCCTTGCCCTGGTAGACGTTGTCGCTGGGGTACAGCACCCGGGTGATGTTCTCGTTCTGGTTCTTCTGCTCCACCGCCGCCACGTAGTCGCCGCTGTTGAAGTAGTTGAGGTCGAACTCCCGGGTGGACTTGGCCGACCAGAGCCTGAGCGTATTGACGGTCTGGTTGCCAAAGCCCGGCACCGGCACGTCGTAGGCCATGGCCAGCACGTCCTGGCCGTCCTTCCATTCAAAGCGGGGGCGGCCGTCGGCCCGCACAGTCTGCTCCACCAGGCCGTAGAACTTGACCGGGTACAGGTATTCGGGCCGGGGCAGCTCCCAGGGGTTGCCGTAGCGCAGCCAGTTGTCGGGGGTCTCCACCTGCTGGCCGCTCAGTATCTTCTGAAAGAATATCCCGTACTCGTAGCGGATGCCGTAGCCGTAGGCCGGAAGCTCCAGCGTGGCCATGGAGTCCAGAAAGCAGGCGGCCAGCCGGCCCAGGCCCCCGTTGCCCAGCCCGGCGTCCCACTCGTAATCCTCCAGCTTTTCCAGGTCCAGGCCCAGGTCGGTCATGGCATCGTGGGCCGCCTCGTCCATCTGGAGATTGAGCAGGTTGTTGCCCAGCAGGCGGCCGATCAGAAATTCCAGCGACAGGTAATAGACCCGCTTGGCGTCGCTGTGGTAGTAGGCCTGCTGGGTCTTGATCCAGCGCTCCACCAGCCGCTCCCGCACGGTCAGGGCCAGGCTGTTGAAGTAGTCCCGTTCGGTGGCCGAGTACTGGTCCTTGGCCAGGGAAAAGGTCAGGTTGTCGCCGAAGGAGCGCTTGATGGAATTCTTGTCCAGGCCCTGGCGGGTGACGGGGTAGTTGTTGTTCTTTCCGTTCTCAGGCATCGGTATCCTTGTTGCTGTTAGCTATAGGCTATATGCTATAAGCTTTAGTTGCAAGCATAAAGCCGTTAGAGTGGATTAATCACATTGTTTTTCAAATTTTTAGATCTAACGTTTTGTGGTGTGAAAGTTGCCTGTTTCGGGCTTTTCCTGTCGAGTTACACAAAGGTTGAAGCGGGCTGCAATCCTTGAATAACCTACTATCACAGTAATATTTTATACTGCGTGTTGTGTGGCGTTATTTCACTCTGTATTTTCTATACACCTCAAATAGTTTAGGAACATATTCATCAGTATCCTTATATGCTTGATATACTTTAAGTCGCTCCATAAATTCATCTGTAAACTCAATATTATTGCTTTTCCAATAATCTGGTTTTATAACATTAAAAGTTTTTAGTTTCTCTAAATTAATCCCCAAACCTAATTTCATTGGTTTTAGATAATCCCATATTTCATCCTGTAATGAATCAATTTTATTGTAAGGATAAGTGCCTTTGTTTTTTATCAAAGTCCAAACAATATATCTATCAATTCCGTCAACTTGTCCTGAGATATCAATTGGAATAAAAAAGAACATATCTCCAGAGATATTTAATACTTTATCAGAAAATGGCCATTCTTCAGAAAAGTAATACCTATGAGAAATTTCTTTTTCAATTATATAATCTTTTTCCATTTTTATATATGACTGTCTAATTGCACTAATTTTACTCTGCAAAGCAGAATCACTATTGGATAATACAGTATTTAAAATTGTTTTTGATTTACTTTGAAAATCATCCGTTATTTTATCAAATTTATTTTGATAGTCTTGCATTAATATATCAAGTGCATTTTTTGTTTCTTCAATTCCTTGTTGAGATAGAACTTTAATTTCATCACTTTTGATATCATGCTTATATTCTTTTGCTTCTTTTTTCATCAATCCATAAATACCTAAACACAGACCAATAATCATGAATATTAATACAACGTAATTTCTAGGTATGTATTTAAATATACCATTCTTTCTCTTCTTCCAGTCAATTTTAGTTAATGAAAATAGTGCAATACAAGTCAAGATACTAAAGCTTACTATTTCAAATATCATGGAGTTCATTTTTAATAAATCCTAACAATACTTTATCACTGTCTGCTTTTGTTGTAGTGTCACATAAATAGTGGTTTTGAGTGTTTATTGCGTAAACCCGCCCCAAAAGGCAAGAGTTGCGCAACTGCTGGGTATAACTTTACTATGCCCCAAACAACGCATCCTCTATCTTGTAAGTGCCAAGCGACGGCGCGTTCATAAACCCGTGCCAGGCGGCCTCGGCGTAGCGCCCGCTCTCTAGCACGTAGAACAGCCACTGGTCCACGTAGCGGGGGTCCTCCTGCAAAAAGCCCGAGCCGATGTGCTCCAGCCATTCCTGGTTGAACTTCTCGTGGGCCCCCACCGGCGGGGCGATGATGATGGGCAGTCCCAGCGCGGTGTAAAAGGACATCTCCGAGGGCTTGGTCCAGATGATGTCGGTATTGTGCAGTTCCTGGTTGAAGGCGGCAAAGTAGGCCCGCTTGTCCAGGCCGTAGATCACCTTGATGCCGGAGCGGCCCTCGCAGTCGCAGTTCATGGCGCCAAGCTCCTGCTTGAAATAACTGGCCACGTCCAGCCGGGTGCCGGCCACCAGCATCACCCGGACCTTGCCCTGCTCGATCTTCTTCTTGAGCGACCGGACGATGGTGATGCCGATCTCGGTCTGGGCCCCGGCCCCGCCCACCATGTAGCACAGGGTCACCGGGCGCTTGCTCTTTTCCTTGACATCGCCCAGATACTTGTGGATCACCTCGCGGTAGGCCGAGATGAACCGGTTGTTGGGATCCAGGGTGGGCAGGCGCTCCAGCAGGTCTTTCTTTAAAACGGCCTGGTCCCGGCCACCGATGTTCTCCCGGGGCAGGGGGAAGCCGGTCATGGTAATGCGGTCCTCGGGCACCCCGTACTGGCGCAGGCGCATGGAGGCGTGGCGGGAGGGGGTCAGGTAGTTTATCCGGGACTCGGCCGGGTTGCGGCTGACCCAGACCCGGTTCATGTCGGTGTCGGTGATGACGCAGTAGACCCGCTGCATTCCCAGGTAGTCGGCGGCCAGGGCCGGGATGAAGTGGGTGGCGATGAAGGGCAGGCTTTCCTTTTTCACGTAATCGATCAGGCTGGAGCACAGGCCCCACTTCTCGATCATCTTCTTGGTCCTCCGCACCGTGGCGGTGGGCCGGTAATCCACCTTGAAGGGGTAGAAGGGGGCGATGGCCTGCAGTTTGTCGTACAGCCCAAAGATGAACGGCCCGATGCCGGGAATTGACTTCAGCCGGGAGACCGTCTCGTAGCCGATCCGGCTCCACTCCCAGATGTTCTTTTCCCGGGGCGAGATGATCTGGTCGTTGTTGGCGGTGATGATCCGCTCGTTGGCTATTTCGTTAAGGGGATAGGCGGCCCGCTGGTGGCCGTAGCCCATATCCACCGAGACCACCCAGGCCCGCCTGGAACCTTCTTGTGCCGGCATAGTCTTTAGCTATTGGATTAATGGTTAGGGATTACGGGGAACCTACCACAGAAACACGGAAAGAATGAAAAGAGGAAAATAAATATTTCCAATTTCAGTGTTTCCGTGGTAAAGGTCCAGTTCCGGAATTAATTTTTAGTGACCTGTTCCACAAATCTGTCCAGCTCCGCGGCATACTGGTTGCCTGCCACCTGTTTGGTCTTAAGCGCCAGGACGGCCGCCGGCTTTTGGCCCAGCAGTTCCTCCATGCCCTGGAATGTTCCCGCGTCGCCCGAGCCGCCCATGGTGCAGAAGAAGGCGGCCTTCTTGATCTTGCCTTTATTCTGTTCCAGGTAAGTTCTTATGGCCGGGGTCAGGTTCCAGGCCCAGACCGGAGTGCCCAGCACCACCAGGTCGTATTGGGCCGGGTCCTTTTGGGTCTGGGCGATCAGGGTGGACAGCTTGCGCGAAGCGTCGCGCCCGGCGTACAGCCAGCCGATGGGCCCCTTGCGGCTCTTGGTGTCTATGATCTCCTCCACCTCGGCCTGCAGTTTGGCCGCCAGCTCCAGGCAGACCTTCTTGGTGAACCCGGTGCGGCTGTAGAAGACAACTAATGTTTTCATAACTTTCTCCACTTATATTATTTTTGCCACAGAGACACTAAGACACAGAGGTAATTATATAGTAGATACGTTTCGTGTCATTTAGCGGGCAAGGTCACCCCAACAGCCGGTTGATGATCTCCACCGAATCCACCCCGGCGGCCTCGGCGTTGAAGTTGGTGATGATCCTGTGCCTAAGCACCGGCAGGGCCAAAGCCCTCACATCCTCTATTCCCGGGGCCAGCCGGCCTTCCAGGATGGCCCGAGCCTTGGCGCCCAGGATCAGGTACTGCGAGGCGCGGGGGCCGGCACCCCAGGCCACGTAGTCCTTGACGAAATCCGGGGACTCCGCGGCCTTGGGGCGGGTGCGGCGGCACAGGCTGACCGCGAATTCCACCACGCTGTCGGCCACCGGCACCCGACGCACTAACTGCTGCAGGGCCACGATCTCCGGGCCTGACAGCACCGGCTTGATGACGGCCTGGTAGGCCGAGGTGGTGCTTTTCACTATCTGCACTTCTTCGTCGGACGAAGGGTAGTCCACCAAAGTGTTGAACATGAAGCGGTCCAGCTGGGCCTCGGGCAGGGGATAGGTGCCCTCCTGCTCGATGGGGTTCTGGGTGGCCAGCACGAAGAAGGGCTCGTCCAATATGAAGGTGTTTCCCCCGGCCGTCACCTTGCGCTCCTGCATGGCCTGAAGCAGGGCGGCCTGGGTCTTGGGCGGGGTGCGGTTGATCTCGTCGGCCAGCACGATGTTGGCGAACACCGGGCCCTTGAGGAACTTGAAGAAGCGCTTGCGGCTGCCCTGTTCCTCCTCGATGATGTCGGTCCCTGTTATGTCCGAGGGCATCAGGTCCGGGGTGAACTGAATGCGGTTGAAGCTCAGGTTAAGGCTCTGGGCCAGGGTGTTGATCATCAGGGTCTTGGCCAGGCCGGGCACGCCCACCAGCAATACATGGCCCCCGCAGAGCAGTGCGGTCAACAGCTCGTCTATCACCGCCTGCTGGCCCACGATGACCTTGGACAGTTCGGCTTTGATCTGTTCCTTGGCCTTTGACAGGCTTTCCACCGCCTGGAGGTCGTTCTTTTTTTCCAAAATAGTTGCCGCTCCATTGTTGTTTCTTAACCTATTAGTCTATCAGATTTAAATGCTATAAGTCAATCATAAAATCAGTATTTTATCGGCAGCAGGCCGGTCCGTAATAGGGTTGTAAAAAATCTTCATTTTTCGGGAACCGGAAGGCATTCTTTGTTACTCTAATCCTATATCACTAATTGTCCAACAAGGAGTTATCGCCATGCACATCAAAAAGTTGCTTTGGATTATGTTGCTGTTCCCAGCCCTGGCCTGGTCCCAAGGGATAAGCTGGGGGCCGCGGGTGCGGGTGGACGATGCCGCCGGGAGCGGAGCGCATCCGGCCATCCATCCCTACACCATCATCGACGACAGCCTGGCCGCCAGCCCCAGGGTCTACACCGTCTGGGAGGACGACCGTGACGGCAACGACACCAACGCCATTTATTTTGCCCGATCCACCGACCTGGCGGCCACTTATTCCCGGCCCAATGTGGTGGTCTGCAACGACAGCCTGAACAACGTCTATCCCTGGATGGTCAAGGGAGCCTCGGGGGCCATCTACATCGTCTGGCAGGTAAAGTACCCCGATACCAAATGGCGGATATATTTGTCCAAGTCAACAGATGGCGGGAACACCTTCAGCACGCCGGACACAATAAGAGGGGTGTACATCAACAACAACAAGGACGACCAGAACAACTACGGACCCCTGCCCCGGATCGCGGTCGATCCCAAGGACAGCGTTCTATACTTAGTGTGGACCGAGGCCTTCGGAACCACCGCCACCAAGGTCAGGATGGCCTATTCGCTGACCAGGGACGTCAACTTCACCGGCATGGTCCGGGTGAACACCGACTCCACCAAGGCCGCCAAGCACCCGGCCATTGTCACCGATGACAGCGGCAAGGTCTTCGTGACCTACGAGCAGTCCAATTCCGGCAACGTCAATGACCCGCAGTGCGACATCTTCTGCAACAGTTCCGGCGATTACGGCCTGACCTTTGGCACCGACGCCAAGATCAACGACAACGGGGACGTGGCCCGGATGCAGAACCCCACCATCGACCGGATCAACAACAAGACCATGGTGATCTGGGAAGACACCCGGACCGGAGTGGCGGCCTCCAACGCCCAGCCGGTGCTGTTCTTCAGCCAGAAGCCCGACACCGCGTCCGCTTTCTCGGCCAACGTCCGGGTCAGCGACACCCTGTCCGGCACTTGGAACTACCGGCCCCGGATGGCCATAGACCAGACCACCGGCAACATGATAGTGGTCTGGCATTCCAACCTGGGGGCCACCGATTCCCTGTTCGAGCTCAGGCTGTGCGCCTTCAATGATACGGTCAACGAGTTCACCCCGTCCTACAAAATGTTCGACACCTACACCGGCAACAGCGGGGCCAACTTCGGCAACATCTTCTATCCCCCGGCGGTGGCCATCACCAACATCGACTCGGTGGCCAACTTCTTCCTGGTCTGGCGCGACCTGATCGAGGATACCACCGGTAACATCTATTCCCGGCACGGGCACGTGGTGGTCAGCCAGGTGGACCTGGACATCTTCCCCGACCTGCTGGACGCCGCAGGCGACAGCCTGAACTTTGGGGCGCTGCCGGCCGGGCCGGCCTATGTCTCCCGCTCGTTCCGCCTGGTCAACACCCGGGACTCGCTCAACCCCGATTCCCTGGACGGCCCCAGCACCGCGGTGATAGACAGCCTGACGGCCAACGGCATCACTTTGCATAATGTTGACAATTCCTCGCTGACCCTAAGCGCCGGATTCATAGAATCCCCGGCCTCGTTCCCCGCCCTGAGCATCGGGCAGACCCTGGATGTCACCGTCACCCTGTACGTTCCCGAGGGAACCCCGGCCGGGCGCTACGTGGGCTACGCCAAATTTCGGGCGGTGGGCAATGACCTGACGGTGGACACCGATTCCATCAGGATAGTGGTCCAGGGCCCGGCCGCGGCCGCCGACCTGGAGAATCTCAGGGTCTTCCCCAATCCTTTCAAACCCTACATTGGGCATACCGTGGTCAACTTCGAGGGGCTGACGGCAGCGGCCACGGTCAAGATATTCGACATCAAAGGACGCTTGGTGGAAGAGATAGCCGAGAGCAACGGTGACGGTTTGGCCACCTGGGCCGCCAAAGCCGCCAGCGGGGTGTACATCTATTCCGTGACCAATCCCCAGGGGGGCAAAAAGACCGGCAAGATTGCCATAATCCGATAACAGAGGGAGATAAAAAATGAAGAAGATCATCTATATATCGTTGGTGCTGTTCCTGGCATCCCAGGCAATGGCCCTGGAGCCGGGCGACAAGTCAGCCGTCTTTTTGACCCTGCCCCAGGGAGCCCGGCCCACCGCCATGGGCGAGGCCTACACCGCCGTCTCCGGGGACATCTACGGCGGATTCTGGAACCCGGCCGGGGTGGCCGACCTGGGCCCGATGGCCTTCACCGCCAGCATGGCGCCCACCTATCTGGACATGTACTACGGCTACCTGGCCGGGGGAATGAGCTTCGGCAATAATGGGATCGCCCTCTCCGTCACCCACTTCAACTACGGCGACATGGTGGGGCTGGACCAGTACGCCCGCAACGAGACCACCTTCAACGGCACCGACCTGGGGATCGCCGCCACTTATGCCCGGCGCTTCGTCAAACAGAAGATGCAGCTGGGGGCCTCGCTCAAGCTGGCCAGCCAGTCGCTGGAGGAGGAATCGGCCACCTCGGTGATGATGGACCTGGGCGCCATCAAGAAGTTCAACCGCTTCACCCTGGGGGCGGCCGTCAAGAACCTGGGGTCCGGCCCCAAGTTCGTGGACGAGTCGGCCGGCCTGCCCATCACCTTCTCGCTGGGCTGCAGCTACTACTTCTACAATCTGCCCCTGCTGCCGGTGTTCTCGCTGGATGTTCCCCTGGACGATGTGCCGTCAGTAGGGCTGGGAGCGGAATATAACCTGCCCAAGTATCTCAGCCTCCGCGCCGGGCTGAAGACCGACCGCGACCAGGGCTTCGTCTCCATGCTGAGGTTCGGGCTGGGGGTCAATGTCAGCGGGATCTCGGTGGATTACGCCATGATCCCGGGGGACGAGATCGGGTCGACCCACATGATCACTCTGGGATATAGAAAATAAAAAATCAAAAGGCAAAAATAAAATTAATTGTGTAATTACGATGTGAATACGTTTAGTAGTTTGTAGGACCCTCCTTTTCGTTAACAGCCGCCTCCGGAAACACCGGGGCGGCTTTGTTTTTTTATACTCATTACGGGGTTATTTTGCTTGATTTTGCCCTGTCTCTGGTAGTAGAATATTCAAATAACGCAAGTTGATTGTCTAACTAACCCAGGAACCACCTGTGACTACGGGGGATAGTCTGAACTCAACCCCTTCGCTTCCCCTTCTCTTGCACCAAGACGGCCCTAATTTATTCAAGAGAAGGGGACAGAGGGGATGAGTTAGAGAGAAGATGATTTTAAGTTATCTATCCTTTAACGCAAATAAGGAAAACGCCATGGAACGCATCGTCCAATTGCTGAAGGACCTGGAGGCCATTCACTCGCCCTCGGGCTATACCGGCGCGGTGATGGACCACATCACGGAACTATGCCAAAAGAACGGCATAACCACCAGGCGGACCAACAAGGGCGGGCTGCTGTGCGGGAACCACCAGGCGCCGAAGCTGGTGGTCTCGGGGCACGTGGACACCCTGGGCCTGATGGTCAGCGGCATCAACAGCGACGGCTCCCTGGCCTTCACCAAGATCGGCTCGCCGGTGCTGGCCTCGTTCGAGGGCGAGTACGTCACCATCATCACCTCCGAGGACAAAAAGTTCCGGGGCACCCTGCTGCTGAACAACCCGGCGGCCCACGTCAACAAGGAGGCGGACAAGGCCGAGCGCAAGCCAGACAGCATGCACATCCGGCTGGACGCCGAGGTCGCCAAGAAAGAGGAGACCGAGAAGCTGGGGATCCGCACCGGGGATTTCATCTGCTTTGACCCCCGCTTTGAATACACCGATTCCGGGTTCATCAAGTGCCGGTTCCTGGACGACAAGGCCGGTTCGGCCGCCATGATGGACGCCCTGCTGGCGCTGGGTTCCAAGGAACTGGAAAAGCTGCCGGTGGCCTTCTTCTTCTCCAATTACGAGGAGGTGGGACACGGGGCCTCGGCCGGGGTGCCGGCCACGGCCGCCGAGATGCTGGTGGTGGACATGGGGGTGGTGGGCGAGAAGGTGGACGGGGTGGAGACGGCGGTCTCCATCTGCGTAAAAGATTCCAACGGGCCGTATGACTATGCCATGAGGCAAAAGATATCCCGCCTGGCCACGGCCCACGGCATTGCCCACCGGCTTGATGTCTTTCCGCTGTACGGCTCGGACGGAGGGGCGGCCCTGGCGGCCGGGTGCGATATCAGGGTGGGGCTGATAGGCCCGGGAGTGAGCGCCAGCCACGGGATGGAAAGGACGCATTTGAAGGGGCTGAACGCGGCCAGGGATCTGCTGATGGCGTATATCAAGGAAACATTAAGTTAGGCGGCACCGGCCGGGAAACTGCTCATAGTCCAAGAAGCCCCGTCCCTGGAAAGGGACGGGGCTTCTTGCGTTAAGGTACCTGGTTACAGGTAGGCCTCTTCTCCATGCAGGGTGGCATCCAGACCGTCTATCTCTTCCTGCTCGGTGGTGCGGACAGGAGTGATCTTATCGATGGCCCACAGCGCGGCATACGAGAACAGGAAGGCGTAAATAGAGGCGGCCGTCACCGCCACCGTCTGTTTAAGGAAGAACCCCGCTCCCCCGTAGAAAAGCCCGTCGGCGCCATTGGCGTTCACCGCTTTGGTGGCGAACAGGCCCAGCAGGATCACCCCGATCGTTCCGCCCACTCCGTGCACTCCCCAGACATCCAGGGCGTCGTCCCAACCCAGCCGGTTCTTAAGGGTGATGGCTCCGTAGCAGACCACCCCGGCGATCACCCCTATCAGGGCCGAGGTGGGCACGGTGACGTACCCGGCGCAGGGGGTGATGGTGGCCAGCCCGGCAATGGAGCCGGTCAGCAGTCCCAGCAGTTTGGGCTTCTTCTCAAAGACCCAGGCCATTATCAGCCAGGTGATGGCGGCAAAGGAGGCGGCGGTGTCGGTGTTCAGGAAGGCCAGGGAGGTGACATGGTCCACTCTCAGCTCGCTGCCGGCGTTGAAGCCGTACCAGCCGAACCACAGCAGCCCGGTACCCAGCGCCACCAGCGGGATGCTGTGGGGGCCCTTTTCGGCCGCCTTGCGCCTGCCCAGGTAAAATACCGAGGCCAGCGCCGCCATGCCCGCGATGGCATGCACCACTATGCCCCCGGCAAAATCCAGCACGCCCCACTGCTGCAGCAGGCCGCCGCCCCATACCATATGCACCATCGGGAAATAGACCAGCACCAGCCAGACGGTGAGGAATATCAGATAAGGCACGAACCGCACCCGGTTGGTGAAGGCCCCGGTGATCAAAGCCGGGGTGATGATGGCGAACATCATCTGGTAGGCGATGAACACCAGCAGGGGGATGTTGTTGCCCTCCAGCACGGTGGAGGGCCCGATGCCGCGCAGGAAGGCCAGGTCAAAATTGCCGATGATCCCGGCGATGTCGGTGCCGGCCGCATGGGTGCCGGAGAAGCACATGGAGTATCCGAAGGCGAACCACAGCACCGAGGTCCAGCCCATGGAGACGAAGCTCTGGATCATGATGGCCAGCACGTTCTTGCGGCCCACCAGGCCGCCGTAGAAAAAGGCCAGCCCCGGGGTCATCAGCATCACCAGGCTGGTGGCCACCAGCATGAACCCGGTATTGCCGGTATCGAATGCCTGCATAGATATCCCTTCCAAAATAAGTTGACGGTTCTTATTGCCCGCATGATATCACATTTGGGCTTGGCCGGGTAATAGGGTGTTCTACTGATATTGGCCGGGCAACCACCTGATGCAAAAAAGCGCCCTGCGGAGGCAGGGCGCCTTTTGTGTCTTTCGGTCTTCATTTTCAGGGGCTGGTCATGCCCTCCCTGACGGCGAACTTCGTCAGCTGGGCTATGCTGTGCAGGCCCAGCTTGTCCATCATCTGCTGGCGGTGGGTCTCCACCGTCTTGCTGCTGAGCTTAAGCCCGGCGGCTATCTCCTTGGTGGTCCGGCCCTCGGCGATCAGCTGCAGCACCTCCCGTTCCCTGGGGGTCAGCACCGAGAAGGCCCCGTCCGTGTTTTTGGGCCGCTGGGCCAGGTAGTCCCTTATCACGGTGTCCGCGATGGAAGAGCTCAGGTATGTCCCGTTCTGCCTGATGGTCCTGACGGCCATGGCCAGCTCGTCGAAGGCCGATTCCTTGAGCAGGTAGCCGGAGGCCCCGGCCCTCAGCGATCCGATGATGAACTGGAGGTCGGTGTGCATCGAAAGCATTATCACCATGGTGCCGGGGTTTTCCGCCTTGATCCGGCGCAAGGCCTCTATGCCGTTCAAGCCCGGCATGGTGATGTCCATGATCACCAGGTCGGGCCGGTGTTTTTGGCACAGTTCCCCCGCCGCCAGCCCGTCGCCGGCCTCGGCCACCACCTGGTCTCCGGCCTGCTGGAACATGGTCCGCAGTCCGTCCCGGAATATCCGGTGGTCGTCGGCTATCAGTATCCTCTTCATTGTTTTTCCTTGTTTGGCTTGAGCGGCATGGTGATGGTGGCGGAGGTCCCCTTTCCCGGGAGGCTTTCCAGCGACAGGGTCCCGCCGTAGCGCTTAAGGCGCTCCCGGATGCTGAACAGTCCGAAGCCCGAGCCGTCGCAGGCCGTTTTCAAAGGCGGGCAGCCGGAGCCGTCGTCCCTGACCGTGATGCTGATGGTCCCCGGGCCGGCCCCGGCGGTCAGCCAGGCGTTTTTGGCGCCGGAGTGCTTGACCACGTTGGCCAGCAGTTCGCGGGCGGCGGTGTACAGGGTGATGCCGGCGTCATCCCCCAGGTCCGGGGGCAGCCCCTCGCAGCCGGCGGTCACCGCCAGGCCGTGCTTTTTGCGGAACTGCCCGGCCAGCGAGGCCAGGGCCGGGCCCAGTCCCAGCTCGTAGAGCACCGGCGGGCTCAGCTCCACGGTCAGGGTCCGGGTGTACTGGATGATCTGGTCGATCAGGTCCCGGATGGACTCCACCTCCCGCTCCGAGCCGGAGAAGGCGCTGTAGCCCTGTAGCACCTGCAGCTTCCGGCGGACCAGGGCCAGGGCCTGGCCGATGTGGTCGTGCAGGTCGCCGGCGATGGCCCGCCTTTCGCGGGCCTCGGCCAGCACCAGCTCGGAGGCCAGATTCCTCAGCTGGATGTCCTGCCGCTGCCGGGCCGCGGCCTCCCGACGCAGCGAGAGGTTGGCCCCGGCCAGCTGGGCGGTCCGCTTTTGCACCAGATGCTCCAGCCGCCGGTTCATCCGCTCCAGGGCCTCGCGGTAAAGCCGGCCGTGGAAATACAGCCGCAGCAGCTCGGCCAGGGTTTCCACCAGCGCCAGTTCTTCGGCCAGGAAGGGGCCCTGGTCCATGTCCGGCCGCCGTTTTAAATAGCAGACCTCAATGGACCCGCTTTTCCGGCGGTCCACCTTGAACTCCCGGCGCAGCGTCCAGCGGGTGGCCCGGAAATTGGCGGTGGCGTATTCCCTGCCGCCGTAGCGGATGCGGGCCCCGGTGATCTCCGGGTACTGCCAGGCCGGGGGGATGATGTCCAGGATCTTTTTGACGGTTTGTCCGGCCGGGACCTGGTGCTCCCGCAGGATGCCGGCCGTCTGGTGCAGGGCGGTCAGCTCCTTGATCCGCTCGATCAGCTGCCACCGGGTCCGGTCCCGGGTCCGGGCCGGGGGTGTTATTTTTGCTTTGGCCATAATATCTGCTGATCTGGTTTTTTGACGCGGTTCAAGAATGGAATATTAACATCCAGTATGGGTTTTGTCAATTAAAAACAGATGCGGAAAGTGATGAAATGAAATAGAACGGAGCAAACTGAAATGAAAAAGCCGGGCAGTGCCCGGCTTTTTCATTTATAGTTGTTGATTGCTCTATATATTTTCAATAAAGTTCTATTTAGACTATTATTAATATCATATTCCCATATGCGGATAACTTTCCACCCGTTCCCCTTTAATAGTTTATTAACAATTTTGTCACGTTTTATATTATTACTTATTTTAGTTTTCCAATATATTTTATTTGTTTTTGGCATTATAAAATGTTTTGGATTACAATGCCAAAAATCGGAATCAACAAAAACAACTACCCCATATTTTCTCAAGACAAAATCAGGTTTGCCAGGCAATGATTTTAAGTGTTGTGAAAAATATATCCCTTTTTTCCGTAGTTGTTGTGCTATTATTTTTTCTGGTTTTGTCCCTACGGAACGAATGCGTTGCATGTTAATTCTGCGTTGTTTTTTGGTCAAATTGTCCATGCTTAGAGTTCTTCAATTAACTTATCCCAATCATCCTTTTTTTGCATAAGCATGCCTGTTCTATACACATAACTCGACCCAATAGCCTGATCCTGATCCGGCAAGATTTTAACGGGGGCATTACTGCGAAGCAGGTCTACGGGTATGTAGCCACAGACCTGTGCCTCAATTACATCAAATTGGGGGATGATGTCAGTTAGATGGTTCAGTGAATTATGGTCTCTTACTATTCTGATAAAATGGTTAAGAAACAACTCAACGCGTGAACAAATATATATTTCGGAAACTCTTGTCGTGTCTTCTATTTCCTTTTGTGGGACAATCAGCCATACATTTTTCATCTTGGTCGTTTTTATTGCAATTCTTTTACGGGCAGGATTATATACACGACCTCCACGGCGTGGTTTTGCTATTTCAACGATATCTTGGCCTACAACAGCATCACGAAGGCTAAAATCTAAAGTTATATCAATATCGTAATGCCGTTTAATAAATTTGGTTACAGCAATTTCACCAAGTTTGCCGATGACGAAGTTTGAAACAAATTTGCCTGCCTCTCTTTGTTCGGTTGTGCCAAAATTGGATGTGGATTTATATTGATAAAAGCTTCTTATGGCAAATTCTAAACATTTTAAGTAATCTTCGCGTATGAGTTGTACCATACTATACTCACGCTGTGCTTTCCATTCGTTTAGCTCCGCGTCGGTGATAACATAACTACGACCTTCTTTGTGCAACGGTAATTCTTTACCCACTTTTGCATAGTTCTCTAAATATTTTTTAGAAATATTTAAATAGTCACTTGCTTTTGTTAGTGTTAAGTTAGGCACGCTAAGCTCTCCAGTTATTTATTTTTGGTATTGTATTTTATTTCTTTTTCCAATATTCTTAATTGAACCGCTTCATATTCCTTGTAATTTTTCAAAGAATATTCAATATGGACAAGTGGCTCAAAAGATGGTTCAATGTAATCGTATGATATACCGGCAAGAGTGTTTAATATGGCTTTAAATATTATTTTTGCTCCTTCTGGTGGTACTGCCATACCGATTTGTTTTCTTACGCTTTCTTTTGAACCTTTAAAAATAAAATTATCTGGGAATGTTTGTAAACGTGCTCTCTCTCTATTCGTTAAGGCTCGATTTTCGGCCCAATGATATACATGTGTGCCACCGCCGCCGCTACCAGTGATAGTATATGCTGGTTTGTTAGGATCCAACCGTTTATATATCTGGCTTATTGTAGCCCCGTGTATATTTAAGGTTAATTCTTTTGGTAATTTAGCTGTAAAAGCATTTTCTCCAGGCCTTATATGTTTTAATCGTTCAATAACAACTTCATTTTGTTTAGTTAATTCATTATTCGGTGCATTTTGTGGTATATGTGGTTGTGTAATTGCTTGTTTACAGGTTATAGGCTTGGGGGTAATAATTTGCGGTACTTTAAAAAATAATTTACAACTTTTATGTATACCTACTATAATAACACGATGCCTTGCTTGTGGTACGCCATAGTATTCAAATTTATACAAATGCGGTGTAATGTTGTAGTTACAATCAAATAGTTCTTTAAGTATAGTTTTAAATGCGGTGCCATCATTTGCATTTGCTAAACCACCCACATTTTCTGCTAGAAACCATTTGGGTTGGTGATGTTTTAAAATCTTCACACCATAAGTATATAATGGGCCAAAATGGCCATTCATGCCCTTTTGTTTGCCAACAACGCTAAAATCATTGCAAGGGAAACCAAAAGCAAGACCATCAATGGGTGAAAGTTTTGCTAAATTTATTTTTGATACATCCTCACAAATTACTTCACAATCGTTGCCCATATTCAATTTGTAAGTGTCGCAGGTATCTTTGTCGTAATCATTAGCCCATGCAGGCTTAATGTAAAATGACACACCATCCTTTTTAACAATCACACTTTTGGCGCCAAGGGCCAACCCTCCGGGGCCGCAAAACAACTCACCCATTCTGTAAATCATTTATCAATATCTCTTAATTAAAAATTTCTGAGAATAAATTACTAAGACTTAATTATCTATATTATATTCTATACTATACCACCGACAAAAACAAGCAAAATCTTTCCGTTAAAAGACCAGCCATTTTCCCCTTGAAAAGCCCCGTATTTTAAGATATAATAATTATTCTATCCCTGTTGGCAGGTTTGGGTTGTAAACAATAAACTTTTAATATAGTTAGGTTTACGCAAGATGTCTGAAAAGACCATTGAGCAGATCATCAAAGCGCTGGAGGACCAGAAGGCGGTCATCTGCGATGCCGACGGCAAGCGGGCGGCCAAACAGCACGAAAAGAAAAAACTCTCGGCCCGGGAGCGGATAGACCAGCTGCTGGATCCCCAGAGCTTCGTGGAGTTCGACGCCTTCGTCCAGCACCGCTGCGACAACTTTGGCATGGACAAGGTGTCCATCCCGGCCGACGGCGTGGTCACCGGCTACGGCACGGTGGAGGGGCGCCCGGTCTTCCTGTTCTCCCAGGACTTCACCGTCACCGGGGGAAGCCTGGGCGAGGCCCACGCCCTAAAGATCGTCAAGATGCAGGACATGGCGCTTAAGATGGGCGTCCCGGTCATCGGCATCAACGATTCCGGCGGAGCCCGCATCCAGGAGGGCGTGGACTCCCTGCACGGCTACGGCATGATATTCTTCCGCAACACCCGGTCCTCGGGCGTCATCCCCCAGATCTCCGTGATCTTAGGCCCCTGCGCCGGAGGTGCGGTCTATTCGCCCGCCATCACCGATTTCGTCTTCATGGTGGACAAGGTCTCCAACATGTACATCACCGGGCCCCAGGTGATCAAGGCCGTGATGGGCGAGGAGGTGGGCCTGGAAGAACTGGGCGGGGCCATGGCCCACAACCAGGTCTCGGGTAACGGGCATTTTGCCTATCCCACCGAAGAGCACTGCTTTGCCGGGGTGCGCAAACTGCTGTCCTTCCTGCCGGCCAACAATCTGGAAGACCCGCCGGTATTGGACACTACCGACGAGCCCGGCCGGATAGACATGGAACTGCGGACCATCGTCCCGGTGAACCCCAAGATGCCTTATGACGCCAAGGACATAATTCTAAGAGTGGTTGACAACGGCGACTTCCTGGAGGTCCACGAGCACTTTGCTCCCAACATCGTAGTGGGTTTTGGCCGGGTGGGCGGGCACAGCGTGGGCATAGTGGCCAACCAGCCCCAGGTGCTGGCCGGCTGTCTGGACATCAACTCCTCGGACAAGGCCGCCCGTTTCATCCGCTTTTGCGACGCCTTCAACATCCCGCTGGTGACCTTTGTGGACTGCCCGGGCTACCTGCCGGGAAAACAGCAGGAGCACGGCGGGATCATCCGCCACGGGGCCAAGATCCTGTTCGCCTACTCCGAGGCCACCGTGCCCAAGATCACCGTCACTTTGCGCAAATCATACGGCGGGGCCCACATCGCCATGTGCAACAAGGACCTGGGATCGGACCTGATGCTGGCCTGGCCCCAGGCCGAGATCGCGGTGATGGGCGCCTCCGGCGCGGTCAACGTCATCTTCCGCAAGCAGATCGACGGTGCGGCCGACCAGAACAAGAAGCGCCAGGAGCTGATAGCCACCTACGAAGAGATGTTCTCCAACCCCTACGAAGCCGCCAAGCGCGGTTACGTGGACGCGGTGATAGCGCCGGAAGAAACAAGGGGAAGGGTGGCCTCGGCCCTGGCCATCCTCAAGACCAAGCGCGAGCAGTCGCCCAACAAGAAGCACGGGAACATACCGCTCTAACAGTTGAGTGTTTCCCGTTTACTGTTTGAAGTTGGCACCAACAGTGAACGTAGAACGGTAATAACGATTGAGCGTTTCCGGTTTACTGTTTGAAGTTTGATTCAACAGTAAACGGTCAACACCAAACAGTAAACATTTGGTTAAAAGTATGAGTCAGAAGAAAGAGAACATCCCCGCCGAGATCCAGGTGGCCATAGCCGCCGCCCTGGGGCGCTATCTAAAGGACGACAAGCTGGCCTTCCACGTAGCCTCCATCAAGCCGGTGCACCATTCCGAGATCAACCTTTGGGCGCTGGCCGGAAGGCAGGAGAACATGGGCGGCCCCAGGAAATAATCTTTGCCACAGAGACACAGAGGCACGGAGAAAAATAAGCATCATTTGATTTCTTAGAAATAATACGAAAGGTCAAACATGTCCCGCAAGTACATCGTAAAGGTAAACAACAAGGCCTACGAGGTGGAGGTCGAGGAGGTCGGCAAGAAGCCGGCTTTGGCCCCCATTCCCGCCCCCACCGGTCCCAAGACCATCTCGGTGACCGTTCCCCAGGCGGCCCCGGCCGCGGCCCCGGGAAAGCCCCAGGCCCAGATAGCCGAGGGCCAGAAGGTCATCCCCGCTCCCATGACCGGGACCATCATCAAGGTGCTGTGCCAGGTGGGCCAGGAGGTGAAGGACGGCGACGTGCTGCTCAAACTTGAAGCCATGAAGATGGAGACCTCGCTCTCCACCCCGGTGGCCGGCAAGGTGGTCGAGATCCGGGTCAAGCCGGGACAGACCGTCACCGCCGGCGAAGCTTTGGTCATACTGTCCTAACAGCATAAAGAAAATATCTATCCGCAGATTACACAGATTGACACAGATCGGGATTTATTATTTCAGGAAAAACCAGAATATAAAAAATCTGCGATAATCTGCGAAATCTGTGGATAGTAACCCCCATGAAGCAGGAATAAAGATGTTAAAAAAATCAGATAAGATCGAAAGTGCCAACAAGGGCCAACTGGTCAACATCACCGAGACCGCCTTCCGGGACGCCCACCAGAGCCTGATAGCCACCCGGATGCGGACCGAGGACATGATCCCCATGATCGAGAAGATGGACCAGGTGGGTTACTGGTCGTTCGAGATGTGGGGCGGGGCCACCTTTGACACCATGCTCCGCTTTCTGGACGAGAACCCCTGGGAGCGGATCCGGATATTCAAAAAACACACCAAGAAGACCAAACTCCAGATGCTGCTGCGGGGCCAGAACCTGGTGGGCTACAAGCATTACTCCGACGACATCCTGGAGCGGTTCATCAAAAAGGCGGCCGAGCTGGGCATCGACGTCTTCCGGGTGTTCGACGCCCTGAACGACATCCGCAACATGGAGAAGGCCATCGTCACCGCCAAAAAGACCGGGGCCACCGTCCAGGGCGCGCTGAGCTACACCATCTCGCCGGTGCACTCCATAGACGGCTTCGTGTCCTTCGCCAAGGAGCTCAAGAACCTGGGCTGCGACATCATCACCATCAAGGACATGGCCGGGCTGATCTCCCCGGCCTCGGCCCAGGAGCTGATATCAAAACTTAAATCAGAAGTGGGCCTGCCGGTCTGCCTGCACTCCCACTGCACCACCGGCATGGCACCGACCTCATACTTCGCCGCAGCCCAGGCCGGGGCCGACATCCTGGACTGCGCCATCTCGCCCTTCGGCTCGGGCACCAGCCAGCCGCCCACCGAGTCCATGGTGGAGATGCTGGACAACGCCGGTTTCGGGCTGAAGGTGGACAAGTCGCACTTTTTGGAGATCGCCGAGTATTTCCAGGACATCAAGGACCGGGCCTACCAGCACCTGATCACCCCGGTGGCCGAGAGGGTGGACGTCCGGGCCCTGGTCTACCAGGTGCCGGGCGGGATGCTGACCAACATGGTCAGCCAGCTGGAAAAGCAGAATGCCCTGGACAAGTTCGAGGCCGTGCTCAAGGAGATCCCCAAGGTGCGGGCCGAGCTGGGCTACGTGCCGCTGGTGACCCCCACCTCGCAGATAGTGGGCACCCAGGCCACCTTCAACGTGCTGGCCGGGGAAAGATACAAGATCATCATCCAGGAGGTCAAGGACCTCTGCAAGGGCCTGTACGGCAAGACCCCGGCCCCCATCGACCCGGTTGTGATGAAGAAGGCCATCGGCGACGAGAAGCCCATCACCGACCGCCCGGCCAGCCACATCGCTCCGGAATGGGAGAAGTGCAAGAAGGAGATGGAGGGGATATCGGACAAGGAAGAGGACATCCTGTCCTACGCCCTGTACCCGGCGGTGGCCAAGGAGTATTTTGAGGTCCAGAAGGACCCCCTTAAGAAGAAGGCCCGCCAGGATTCCCTCAAAGTGGGCCTGCCCTCGCCCGATGGCCATCCCCAGCGCCATTTCGTGATGCGGGTCAACGGCCAGGATTATGAAGTGGGCGTCACCGAGACCGAATAACAAAGATAATCGTAAGGGCAGGTTTTAAACCTGCCCCAACTCGTAAGGGTTTGATTAATCAAACCCCAACAGTAAAGGAAGAGCAAACGATGGACAAAAAGACGGAGATCGGCGGCGGACCGATGAACACCCTGCTGGGCAAGGGCTCCAGTTTTAACGGCACTCTTAAAGTTGAAGGCGGGATCAGGATAGACGGCCAGGTTGAGGGGCAGGTAGAGACCAGCGGCACCCTGGTGATAGGTAAAGAGGGGTCATTGAAGGCTGAGATCCGGGCCAAGGACGCCATCATCGGCGGCAAGGTAATCGGGAACATAGTCGCTTCGAACAAGATTGAACTGCAAAGCGGCGCCCATTACAGCGGGGACATCAAGTGCCGGGGTCTGATCATAGACAGCGATGTTTATTTTGACGGAACCTCCAAGATGTTGGGCCAACACGAAAGCAAGGCCTGAGATCTGAGAAGGCAAACCAAAGGAGAAGAGGCTGGAATTATTATTCCAGCCTCTTCTCCTTTTTCCGGCGTTGGGATTCCTAAATATCAAACGCCCAAGCCCACGAACTTGACGTCCGGTTCCAGGGACAGCCCTTTGTGAAAACTGCCGATGCCGTCTTTGTCGCCGCTGACGGTGAACCGCAGCTTTTTCCGGTTCATCTGGCCGTCCTCCTCCAGTATCCTTACCGCCAGCCGGTTCTGCTGAGCCAGATTCATCAGGCTGGTCTTAAGGTCGGCCCCGGCCGGGCCCACCACCCAAAATTCTTCCATCAATATTTTTTCCATCATTGTCAGATCTCCCAACTTTAGGTTTATTGACTGCATACCGGTGCAGCAGACAAGGTAAAATTTATTGTTCCAAAACCTTGCTCTCTGATGTGTATCAGGGCAAGTTGACTGTGTCCGCGGCCACGATGTAGGGCAGGCACCAGGCTTTGGCCGAGTATGTGGCAGTGTTGTCACCAAACAGACAATTCTGGCTGATGACATCGACCGAAGCGTGGCGGACCCCCAGCAAGGCATCAACCGGTACCTGCCAGCTGTAGGTGAACATCTGGCCGTCAACTTTTTCCAGAGGGCGCCGGTCGTGCACCCGGTAAAGCCAGCGATGCAGAAATGACCAGAACTGGCCGGAGGGCGAGGCCCAGACGCTGACGGTCACAGAGTCTCCGGGATTGAACACCGGCAGCAGGTTACGAAGCCGGGTCTGAACCATATCCAGGGGTTTGATGACCACAATGCCGTTGCTGTTGGCGCAGCCGCTGATCACCACGCTGTCGATGCCCAGGCCGGGGTCGCCGTTAAGGGTGTACAGTTCCAGCGGGGTCACCCCCCAGACATGCCAAACATCATTGATCTTGCGCAGTCTGGCATAGCGGGTGGCCCGGTCATGCAGGCCGGCGCTGTTGAAGTTGCGCTGGAAGGGATCCCGGATGCTGTCACCGTCATTGTCCACATACATTATGCCGTAAATATCCAATGTTATAGTGGCGGTGGCGTTGATGCTGTCCGGGTCCAGGGTAACGCTGACCGTCCTGACCACCTGATCGACCTTCCGGGCAAACTTGATGGAGTCGGGAAAGATCTCGTTTTTGTCGGCAGATTTTAAGGAGGTAACAGATAACGGTATGGAAGTTCCATCATTGACAAAGGTGGTGGTATCGGTATATTGAGAGGAAAGCAACAGGTCTTTTATCTGATCTTCATCGGAGATCGTGGCCTCGGTCGGTGTTTTACTGCAGCTTAAGGATATAAATGCTGCCATCAATAAAGCCAGGCAAACACATAGTGGTTGTTTCATGGTAGTTCTCCAAATCGTAAATTAGAAAATATTGGGATTACAATTTAGAGTGCATTTTTTACCGTAAGGTTCCCTAAAAAATACTATATGCATAACAATTTACAATACAATATGTTAATAAATCATTAAATAAAATATTATCAAAAGACTTGACAACAAGGCACTCAATAGTTATAATTATGAAACTATAAGCATAGGAGGAATAAAAATGAGCAGAGATCTTATCAAGTACTATCCTTTTACTGAGCTGTCTTCCTTTCAGGATGACATGAACCGGCTTTTCTCGGATTTCCTGGGCCGGGCGCCGGACCGCAGAAACCTTTCCGACGGCCTATGGGCGCCGATGATGGACATTGAGGAGACCAAGACCGACATCATAGTTAAAGCCGAGATCCCCGGGATGAAGAAGGATGATATCAAGATCCAGATCTCAGGAGACATGCTGACAATTTCCGGCGAACGGCGGCATGAGGAGGAGACCAAGGACAAGACTTATCACCGGATAGAGAGGATGTACGGCCAGTTCCAGCGGGTCTTAAGGCTTCCCACCGAGGTGCAGTCCGGCAAGACCAGGGCGGCTTACGAGAACGGGCTGCTGACCATCACCGTCCCCAAGGCCGAAGAGGTGAAGCCCAAGGAGATCGCCATCGAGGTTAAGTAGCCCGGGACCATTAACAAGAAGTTGAGAAGATGAGAAGGTGAGAAACTAAGAAATCGCTTAGAGTTCAAATATCTCACCTTCGGGACTTCTCAACGTCTCATTTTCTGGAGTTAAAAATGCGCCCTGAATCCAATGCCCCGGTCTATACCATCAGCGTGGTGGCCAAGCTGTGCGGGCTGCACGAGCAGACCCTAAGGCTTTACGAGAGAAGGGGTTTGCTTTCCCCGGCCCGTGTAAGCGGCCGAACTAGGATGTATTCCCAGGACGATCTGGAGACTTTGGAACAGATAGTCTACCTGATCAGGGAGAAAGGCATTAACCTGGAAGGGGTCAGGGTGATAATGGAAATTGAGCAGAATCCGGAACAAACCATTGCCCGGTTGCGTATTCATAAATACAGCAACCAACCTCAAAATCTAATCGAAGAGGAAGAATAGAATGATCCGCAACAATAAGGGATCGGGGAACTTCAAATCATTGCTGGTGGGCAGCGCCTGCCTTATAGCCGGGATAATCATTGCCTCAAGCTTAAACCTGACGCCGTTCTCCCGGGCCGACAAGGGGGATCCGAAAAGCGCGGCCACGGGCAATTCAACCCTGCCTTTGACCTCGGGACTGCAGAGCCCCTTCGTGGCGGTGGCCAAAAAGGCCGGCCCGGCGGTGGTCAACATCAGCTCCAGGCGTTACACCGAGGTCATCTCCCGGGGCTTCCAGTCTCCCTACGATGATTTCTTCAAGGACTTTTTCCCCGAGTTCCGCCAGATGGAGCCGGAGAAGAAGCAGAAGAAGATCGAGGGCCAGGGCTCGGGATTCATCATAGATAAAAAGGGCTACATCCTGACCAACAATCACGTGGTGGCCGGCAACCCGGAACTTACCGTCAAGATGTCCGACAGCCGGGAATTCTCCGCCGAAGTGGTGGGAGCCGACCCCAAGAGCGACGTGGCGGTGATAAAGCTCAAGGGCCTTAAAGAGGACCTGCCGCAGTCGGAGGTGGCCGACCTGGGCAATTCCGACGAGATCGAAGTGGGAGACTACGCGGTGGCCATCGGCAACCCCTTTGGGCTGGAGCGCACCGTCACCCAGGGGATCATCAGCTACAAGGGCCGGACCGGGCTGGACATCCAGGGCGGCGGGCCCATGTACCAGGACTTCATCCAGACCGACGCCTCCATCAACTTCGGCAACTCGGGCGGGCCGCTGGTAAATCTTAGAGGCGAGGTGATAGGCATCAACACAGCCGTCAATTCGGCCGGCCAGGGCATAGGCTTTGCCATCCCCATCAACATGGCCAAAAAGATCGCCGACCAGCTGATAGACCACGGCAAGGTGGTGCGGGGCTATCTGGGAGTGCTGCCCCAGGAGGTGACCCCGGAGCTGGCCGAAGGCTTCGGACTCAAGGACCTCAAAGGCGTGCTGATAGCCAAGGTGGAGGAGGGCACACCGGCCGGCAAGGCCGGCCTGCTGGAAGGGGACATCATCATCAGGTTCAACAACCAGGAAGTTCCCACCGTGGCCAAGTTCCGCCAGATAGTGGCCGAGACCAAGGTGGGCGACCAGGTAAAGCTGTCGATCCTCCGCGATAAAAAACAGAAGACATTAAGCGCCGTCATCGGCGAGATGCCGGGCGAGACAGCGGCCAAAGCCAAGGATGAGGCCGAGCCCAAGATCTGGCTGGGGATCAAAAAACTCATTGCTGTCGACTCCGAGCAGGCCAAAATCGCCGGGATCACGGAAAAAGAGGGAGTGGTGATCGCCGAGATCGAGCCTGATTCCCCGGCCGACGATGCCGGGATCCAGCGGGGCGACGTCATAAAAAAGATAAACAACAAAATTATCAGGAACCTTTCCGACTATTCCAGCATCTTAAATAGTGAGCTCAAAAGCGACAAACCGGTGGTATTTCTGCTGAAACGGGGGCAGAATACCCTGTTCATAGCGGTCAAGGCGAAATAGATGGGATGAATACACTATACAGTAGTCAGTATTCACTAACTTTAAACGCCAAACGTTAAACGGTCCAACTGTTAAAAATGGATTACAGAAGAATAAGCTCCATAGCCGACGATCCCTCCCTGGACATATATTTCAGGGAGATCGGAAGTCTGCCGGTTCTAACCGAGGACGAGGAGTCCATTCTGGCCCTTAAGGCCAAGGCCGGGAACCGCAAGGCGCTGGACAAGCTGGTGGAGAGCAATCTGCGCTTCGTGGTCAGCGTGGCCAAGGATTTCCAGGGAAGGGGGATGTCCATGGCCGACCTGATCAACGAGGGCAATTTTGGGCTGATGCGGGCCATCAAGCGCTACGACCCCTACAAGGGTTACCGTTTTAACACATATGCCGTGTGGTGGATACGGCAGGCCATTCTTAAAGCCATAGCCGAGCAGACCCGCTCGGTGCGGCTGCCCATGAACCGGATAGACAAGCTGAACAAGATCAACAAGGCCATCCACGAACTGCAGACCCTTAATCCCAACACCGGAGGCAAACCTTCGGCCCGGCAGATATCCAAGCATTCGAAGATCTCCGAGGCCGAGGTGGCCGAACTGCTGGGGTTTTCCTCCAACGAGGTTTCGCTGGACGCCCCGTCCATTGAAGGCGACGGACGGACCCTGGGGGACACCATGGAAAACCAGGACCACAGTTCCCCGGAGCAGGTGCTGAAGAGCAAGACCATGGGCCACGACATCAAGCGGGTGCTATCTCTATTAACGCCCAGGGAAGAAAAGATCGTCAAGATGTATTACGGACTGGAGAACAACGACGAAGGGACCCTGGATTCCATCGGGCGGAAGTTCAACATCTCCCGGGAACGGGTGCGGCAGCTTAAAGACCGGGCCCTGAGGAAGATGAAAACCGCGGACCAAAGCGAAAGGCTGCGGGCCTATCTGGACTGATACCAAGCACTAGTCACTATTCAGTAGACAGTATTCACTAAAACAAAACAAGTTACTGACTACTGAATATTGAATAGAAAGACGGCCCCCCCCTCCGTGCTGGAGGGGGCTTTTGTTTGCTCTTTACATTTATTCCAATATTTAGTATAATAATCGTTCTTGCAAATTGCGCCATTAGCTCAGTTGGTAGAGCAGCTGACTCTTAATCAGCGGGTCAAAGGTTCGAGTCCTTTATGGCGCACCAGTAATCTTCATAGGCAAATGAAATAACATCTTGTTTGATACTATCTTACTTGACTGTTAGGTTCCTTTGCCTATTTTTTTTGTTCAGTTCTAATACTACCACTTTTGACTCCGATATGGCACAAATATGGCACAAATTGGAGCCAGAACTTTTCACATTGATGCCGGGGGCATTCAAGCCCTTTGTTAGTATGAGACAAAACAGAGGTGTGTGGGAATAATTAGCTGAAAGATATTTAAACTTAACTTAACGCTCTACAGGAGTCATCATAACTTTATTATGAGTATCATTACGGATTTAGAAAACCGTCTGCTGAATAATGACGAATGCATAGAAACTGATCGTTTCATTATAAGGGGCATTTGGGATATAAAATTGTTATATCAACCAAATACCCACGAAAGATGTTTTAAATATAATGTATTGGTTGTTCAAACCATAAAACAAGGTTGTTGTTATTATTCTGGGAAAAGAATAATGATAAATGATGATCTTATAGGCAAAGATGCAAGAACGATACTAAATAGGCATAATTGTTATTTTAAGATTGCGACATTGGATTCAATCTATGCAAATTTTGATCAAAAATGTTTTAAAGAATATGTTTTAGAAGGCAATTCAGTTATCAAAAGCATTAAACGGGCTCAGATAATAACCAATGAAATTCAGTATTTTATTGAAGAAAAAAATATTAATAATGTAAAAATATTGAATATTGGTGTTGTTGGTAATATAATAAATGAATTAGTAAAGAAAGGTTGTACTGTTTTTGCGACAGATTTAGAACCGGATATTGTTGGTAAGAAGATTAATGGTGTAACCATCGAAAACGGACACGATAAGAATAATTCTTTGATTGATTTGTGTGATATTATTTTGGTTACGGGAATGGCATTAGCAACGAATTCGTTAGATGAAATAGTAAATAGAGCCAAAAGTAGAAATAAGATTATTATCGTATTCGCTGAAACAGGATCATGGTTTGGGAAATATTATTGTACCAATTATCAAATTGACTCCGTAATAAGCGAGTCATTCCCTTTCTATATATTTGAGGGCAAGAGTAATATTCGAATATACAGGAAATATATTAAGGAAGTTTTAAATGAAGAATAGAATTATAGACAAAGTATATGCCTTTATTGTGATAGCATTATTATGCGTCCTGATTATTATAACACTTCTAGACCTGACGGGCTTCATCAATGATCAATCACTATTCAGTATTCCAAAGATTATATTTAACAATATTTCTAAAATACAACTATTGTTGTTATGTTTGATCGGTATTTCATTTATTCTCGAAAGGTCGGTATATTTAAATAAGCTGCCAGCCATACTAAAAAATATTAATTTTAACTTACATGAAGTAAATAAAAAAATCGACAATCAAATAGATGTGATGTTTTTCCCGACGAGGCGGCAGAGTTATGAATTTCTATTGGATGAAGTTTCCCAACTGCCATCAGATTCCAATATATATATAACGCATTTTGAAAAACTGAAAAATTTCGGATACGAAGACGGCGAAGAACCAAAGGAACAAGAATTTATGGCTGAGTGGATCAGACGTGTTCAAAAAGGTAATTTTACTATTCAGCAAATTGTACACATATCATCCCGTGCAGATCTAAAAGAATTAAAGGATCGATTAAAACGATTTGAGAATCAACCGGCATACTCATTTAGCGCTATCTGGGGTCCACCGATTTTACCTTTTATAGATTTATTTATTGTTGAAAACAAATGGGTACATATCTCATTGTCTAACGACATCTCATCTGCACAAACGAAAACATTTGCAGTAGCCATAAAAGATAGTACGGTAGTAAGGAACTTTATTTTATGTTACCAGGCAATATTACACAACGCATTAACAATTAAAAACAGATCAAATATTGATGCAAATAATTTAGATGTGATAAATACTATAATTCAAACGATAGATACTACCGATATTGATTTAAAACGTTTATTTAATAATCAGATGTCCCCGACCGGTAAGGTAATAACGGATAGTATTGAAAATGTTCTAAGCAGGCTTGATTTAAAAAACCCACGATTAGTATCCTTATTTAATGATCTTCTTTATGATAGATTCACAAAAGCGCTTAGTTGTTATCTCGATATCGATGAGTATCATAGCTATGAAACTTTAAAATCTTTGTTGTTATTGGCTAAAAAAAGAATAAGAGCTGTTAGTATCAGTTTTGCTAATGAAAAATTTTGGGACACTGGTTTTGGAACAGAACTTTTGGATATTAACAGAAAAGTTATTAAGGAGAACAAGGTAGATATAGAGCGTATCTTTATAATAAACAATAAAGAACAAAACCATATGCATAATATTATTCAGAATCAAATCAATAACGGCGTAAATGCATATGTAATTGATAAAAATAATATTGCGGATGTTTGTGATTTTATAATAATAGATGATTGTGTGGTTTATCATCTATTGGAATCAACAAGAAAAATGTTGATTGGAAGAAGTAAAATATCTATATCACCCAAAGAAGTCAGTAAATATAAAAATATTTATGCAAAATATAGAACTCAATCTGTAAATGGACAAGCGTATCTCTTAAAAAGGAGGAAAGTAAAATGAATATCCAGTGTCTTCGTTATCAAACAAGGGATCATATTGAATTACAGGGCATGTTGTTTTTCCCGGAGAAAAAATCACAAGTCGTAGTTTTACATGTCCATGGTTTGTCAGGTAATTATTATGAAAATAGGTTTATTGACAAAATGGCCTGTGGTTATACAAGCCAGAATGTTGCTTTTATGACCTTTAACAATAGAGGGCATGACTATATTTCAGATCTAATAAAACGTAATGACAATAAGATAAAATTTATCAATGGTGGTGGGGCTTATGAAATATTTGAGGAGTGTATATATGATATTGATGCGAGCATATCATTATTGATTAGAAATGGTTTTAAACATATTTACTTGCAAGGTCATAGTACGGGTGCAAATAAAGCAGTATATTATCAATCTATGCGTAATGAAAAGAAAATCAAAGGGTTAATACTTCTTTCTCCTTGTGACGATATAGGTATAAAAATAAGTAAGTATAAAAATAATTATAACAGATTAATAAAAGCGGCTAAGAATATATTCACGATTGACCCCGCTAAATTTGTTGTATTTAAGGGAACAAATTTGCTTACAAGTGCTAAAACAATTTTGAGTTTCTATAATATTGGATCAAAGAACGATGTGTTTCATTATCGAGATGCCGATAGAGAGTTAAAAGAATTGATTGCTATTAAGGTGCCCATCCTGGTTGTGTTGGGTGAAAAAGATGACTATCTTTTACAAGGGGCCGATAATGTCAAGAGGTCGCTTGCTAAATCAAATGTTAACGATGTCTCAATTGTTAAAAATGCTTCACACGGATTTGTAAATAAAGAAAATCAATTGGTAAAAGTTATAATCAAATGGTTAACACAAAATAACAATCCTACGGGAAATGTGTAATAAATAAGACGATAGTTAACCACTATAAATTAGTGAAATATGTTACACGACATTTATAAACAAAATATTAAGAAACATCCAATTATTAATCGTTTTAATGTTAATGGAAATGAATTAGTCATAGGTGGCATAAGGGTTAGTGATATTGTATCAAAACATGGAACACCGATTTACATATATGATTATGAAAAGATAGCTGAAAGAGTTGAGGCATTAAAAAAATATTTACCTTATTTCGACTTATATTATTCTTTCAAAGCTAATCCCAATTTAACTGTATGCAATATTATTAAAAATATCGGTATTGGCGCTGAAGTATCATCGATTGGGGAATTACAGGCCGCTAAAAGGATAGGATACAAAGGTAATCGTATTATTTTTAATAATCCAGCTAAGAGTATAGAGGAAATTGAATATTCAATTGATAATGGCATTTTCTTGTTAAATGTTGAATCCCTTGACGAGCTTGAAGTTATCAATGCCATAGCAAAGAAGAAAAATAAAAAAGTCAATGTTTCTTTACGGATTAATACAGGCACTAACAAGGTAGAAGCCTTAGAAGTAATGATGGGGAAAAATGCAAAATTTGGCATAAAATATTTTGACATAAAGGACGATATTGTTTCTTATAGCAATGTAAACATAAAAGGGATCCATGTTTATATCGCAAGTCAAATACTCAATAAAAACACTATCATCAATAATTTTTCTGAAGCCGTGAATGTGTTTAAAAAATTACATCGCGTGAATAATATTAATCTTGAATATATTGATTTCGGCGGGGGTTTTGGTATCCCCTATGATAATAGCGACAAAGAATTAGATTTATATTATATTGGCAAGAAGTTGGGGAAAATAATCGATGCGAATCGGAACCAATTACTTGGAGGAAAACTTATATTGGAACTAGGAAGGTATATTGTTGGTGCCGCAGGAATATTTGTTACTAGTGTTAAATATATAAAGGAGAACAATATAATTGTTGATGGCGGAATTAATAATTTCTTTCGCTCTAAGTTTTTAAATATTAATCATCCGACATATATTGTTAATAAATTAAATAAACCAGTAGTTGGAAAAGTTAATATTTGTGGCCCACTCTGTACGCCATTGGACACGCTATCACAGAATGTTAAAGTACCACGCATAAATAAAACTGATCTCGTTGGTATTTTCCTTGCTGGTGCATATGGATATAGTATGAGTTTATTGAATTTTATCAGTTTCAATCATCCGGCAGAAGTATTGATAAAAGAGGGTAAATGTTATCTGATACGAAGGCGTGGCCATAGCAATGATATATTAAAAGAGCAAAGAATATATAATTTATAAAACAATATGGTTATTTGTTACTCACTAATGTTGTATAAATAATATTTTCAAAAGAATCATCTATCGGTAGGTCTCTTTTGTACCCTGAATCAATGATATTGTAAGCCTTCGATGTCCTTATTAATTCCGAGATAACTGTTCACGAATGTCAAACAATTCTTAAACTAAACAATGGGTCTTGCGGCGGTGCTGTTTTACCCTTTAGCTACCAACCTCCTCGAAAATATCGTCGTCAGCATGAATGGGTACTGCTTCGATGCCGAAAAGAGTAAGAAGTGGAAACTCTATTAATCCGGTTGACACAGGCCCAAATATATTTGATGATGTTGGGTTAAATATCTCACGCCGAGTAAATCTTGATTTTAATATGGTAAAGATGTATTATATTTTCCAAGAAAGAATTAAGCATTATTTAAGGAGGAACAATCATGGCAAAGTGGGCCGATTATGGTATTTCCGCATGCAGATACAATTCTGAACACACTCATATTGACAGAGTTAAAGTACATTCCGACGATGGTGAAAACTTCGGATCCGCTATAGAATATTCCAGGCAAGAAGTAATATCCTCTATAAAAGCAGGTAAAACCTTTGTAACAATACCTAAAAACAATGAGGGTAATTGGAAAAAGGGTCAACCTGTCATAATTGTCAAAATAAACGGTAAAGAATATATCAAGACGGTAGAGAACAATAAGGAAGTTGATAACCTCGAAAATTTACCAGAATTTTAAAACAAGACACAAATATGGCACAATGCTTTTTAACAAAAAATACTTGACTTCCAACTCATTCTATTGTAAGATTATATATTATGTAATCTGTAAGGGGTTCGAGCCTGGCAGTCAGGAGGTCAGGGGTTCGATTCCCCTCAGGTCCACCAGACTTTGTCCTCATTGGGCGGACTTCGCCGGGCAGACCAGTTTACACTCAGGGCCATAACCACGCTTGTCGGTTTTACAAAAACCGGTCAACAATTCAATTCAACAAGCGTAAGATATTTAGACATCCAGGGCACAAGTATCAACGCTTGTGCTCATATTTTTATCCGGGAGGTGCCAATGCCGAGAATAGTCAAATGGATTTTATGGATCTTGGTGGGCTTTGCACTGTACATGTCCATAAAAATACTCTTGCCTTACATCCGTTTTGCCGATATCAAGGGAAAGATGGAGGAAGCGGTGCTGGTCTCCAATGGCGAATCTGACCTCACTATTGCTATCAAACTTTCCGAGAACGCCCTGCTTGATAAACTTCCGATAGCGGGAGATTATTTTTACCAGGTGGTTGGCGAGGACGGTAAAAAGTTTTTCTATGAACCGGAAAACCTGGAACAGGAGAAAGAATACCAGGAACTGGCCAAGCAGTATTTTCTGGAACATATGACCCGTACGCCTCAGGGCCTGGTGATAGAGATCAGCTATACGGTGGAGATATACTTCCCGTTCAATATCTATACTCATAAAATATTCTTCGCGCATAAGGAGGATTGACCTCAGCACGAGTTGCCTTAAATAACGGCCTTAACCGGCAGGTGCTGGTCTTAAACCAGAATTATGAACCGCTCTCGGTCTGCAACGCCCGCCGGGCCTTGCTGATGCTTTACCGCCAGAAGGCCGAAGTGGTTGAACAAAGCGAACATTTGGTGCGCAGTCTGTGCCAGAAATTTATTGTGCCCAGCGTGGTCAGGCTTAACTGTTATATCAAGCGGCCCCGCCAGAATGTCAGGCTGAGCAAGCAGAACATCGTCCGCCGCGACAACCGCACCTGCCAATATTGCGGAACCACCCAGGGATCGATGACGGCCGATCACGTCATCCCCAAAAGTCAGGGAGGGGAAGACAGCTGGGAGAACCTGGTCTGCGCTTGTATGGCCTGCAACAATAAAAAGGGAGACCTCAGTTTAAGCCAGGTAAAGATGAACCTGCTGCGCAAACCAAAAAATCCCCATTATATCACTTTCATCCAATATCATCTGGGGCTGCCGGACCAGCGGTGGCGGCCCTATCTGTTTTTGGGCAACAACCGATAAATAAAGATTTGTAAGATTGACGCTTCGCCAAAATAAAATAATACTTTCGGCCTTGGCCATTATTTTGGGCGGGGCGTTGCTTTTTTGTTCCGGGGAGGCGGCCACCGCAAAAAAAGCAAAGGCCGCCCCAAAAACCAAACGGCGGCAGTCGGTGTCCTATATGCCCAAACCTACCGGGGACATCCAGGATGATCTGGATAAGTTATTTGACCAGAAGCTGCCCCGTCTGGGCCGGTGGGGCATAGCGGTGATGGACCTGGAAAGCGGGGACATCATTTACCAGCATAATTCCCAAAGCAAGTTCATTCCGGCCTCCAACGCAAAATTATTCACCACCGCTGCGGCCCTGGAACAGTTGGGCCCCAACTATTCCTACCAGACCGAGATATTTACACTGGGCGAAATAGATTCCCTTGGGGTATTGCACGGTGACCTGATCATCAAGGGATCGGGGGATCCCACCATCAGCGAACTGGCTTTGCTGGAGGAGTGGGCCGACAGCTTAAAGTCGCAGGGGATAACGGCAGTGGACGGGGATATAATCGGCGACGAGGGAAATTTCGTACCGGAGAAGATAGTTTCCATGGTGCCCCGGGCTACCAACAAGATGGTGAAATCGAAAAAGCGCATGGCTTGGCAGATATCAGGGCTTTCCTATCGCGACAATCTGGTGGCGGTCACCATTTCCGGGGGGCAGCTGGGCAAGCCCCTGAGGGTTTCCACCGATCCCCCCATGGCCATCAGGATCAAGAACCTCAGCCGGACCATCAAGGGCAGCAGCAGCACCGTCACCCGCCAGGTCAAGGATAAAAAAACCGGAAAAATGGTGGCTAAAAGCCGAAGGGTCTATTATACCGGAAAGGCCTATGCCAGCTTTGACGGCGAGGCGCTCAAGATAACCGGGAAATTGGCCCAGGGCTCCAGCAAAAGGTTCCTATTCGTGGCCAAGGATCCCCAGGGCCACTTTGCCCGTGTGTTTGCTGCTGTTCTGCAAGACAAGGGGATCACAGTCTCGGGACAAGGTTTGGCTCTAACCGACAAACCTTTGGCGCTGAAACAGCAAGCGGAACTGATCTATGCCAATTATTCGCCCCCGCTTTCCGAGATCATCAAGATCATCAATAAAAACAGCCACAACCTGTATGCCGAGGCCTTGCTTAACACCATCGGCTCCGAAATGGGCGGCGAAGGCAGCCGCCAGCAGGGCTCGCTTTCCGAGCGGGTGATCACCGAACAAATGGGGCTGGGGACCATCGATCTTTACGACGGCTGCGGACTTTCCCGGCTGAACACGGTCTCCCCCCAACAGGTGGTAAATTTGTTAAAGTTCATGTCCAACCAGCCCTATTGGGAGGATTTTTATAATTCTCTGGCCATTGGTGGAATTGACGGAACCCTGACCAGCCGGCTGGCCGGTCCCAAGGTCTCGGGCCGGGTCTACGCCAAGACCGGATCCATCGGCGGGGTTTCGGCCCTGTCCGGATACCTGACCGCCAAGAACGGAAAGATGTTCGCGTTTTCCATCATGGTCAACAATATCTACCGGGCTAAGCTGGCCCGCCGGATCGAGGACTATATTTGCCAGATGCTGGTGGAATACCTGGGATAAAAAACCATCACGGCGAATCATACAAACTAAAAAACAGGAGGAATAAAGCCCATGCTTAAAATGTATTTTAATTTTAAGGACGTATTTCGGGCGGCCCGGCTGGGCTTTTCGCCCAAAAAGATCTGGGCTTTCTTCTGTGGCCTGTTATTGGGCCTGGCAATTTATAACTTATTCAGCTATCTGGCTCATGCCGCAGCCGGCCGTTCTTTTTCCGACACCTGGGTCATGTTCGGGTTATTGCCCCTGCCCTGGTCTGATTTTGGCCTGGCGGCCTGGATCTTCTGGTTCCTGGGCGCCGCCGGACTGGGAGTGATCTATATGCTGACTTCGGCGGTTGTGGCCAGGATAGCTACCGAACAACTTTCGGGCAACGAGTTTTATGAGACCAAGGAAGCGATCGCTTTTATAAAACAGGGCTGGAAGGCAGTGCTGGGCGCGCCGCTGGTGATAGCCTCTTTCATCGCTTTTTTGGTCTTGGGCGGACTGGTGCTGGGGCTGTGGGGCCGGATACCATATCTGGGTGAGCTAACGGTCTCGGCCATGGCCATCCCCATTTACCTGGTCTGCTTGTTCATAGTATTCCTGCTGGCGGCTCTGATGGTGGCTCTGTTTTATTCTCCTATCGTGGCCGGCGCTGCCAAGAGCGACACTTTTGACAATCTTTTCGAGATATTTTCCACCATAACCTCCCAGCCCTGGCGTTTGGTGGTATACAATGGACTGCTGAAATTAGTAGTTCTTTTAGGTTTCGGGGTCTTTGCCTTGTTCACGCACCATGCGGTGATGATCTCCTACAAACTGCTGGGGGTCTTCATGGGGCAAAGATTTTTAGATCTTGGTGCCGCCGCCTTCAACCTTTATACTCCGCCCATGGTGCTGAATGTAATGCTGGGAGCGATGCAGGGCTGGGGATTTGACCAGGGGCTGTATCTGCTGAACACTCCGGTCCTCAACTGGTCCGGGCATGTTTCGGCCTTTTTGATGGGAATGTCGCTGAATCTGGTCCGCCTGCTGGTGATATCGTATGCCGCAGCAGCCACGGTGGTGGGACAGACCATCATCTATGGAATCATAGTGATGAAGCGCGATGACCGGAACATATTTGAGCGGCAGGTGGAAAAAGGAACCGGAGAATGTCCTCCGGTGACAGAAGAAAATGAGGATAAGGTTGTTAATATGGTAAAAATAGCTAAGGCTGTCAAAAAGCCGGTCAAGACCAAGAAGTAAATATCGGAAGATAAAATAGAGGAAAAAAGCCCCCCGCCGATGGCGGGGGGCTTTTTTGTGACAGGTCAGGTCTTATTCCTAATTGTTCTTTACTACCACTACGATTTTATCAGCGATCACCAAACCATTGATGGTGGCCCTCACTATCACCCAGCCGTTGATCTGTCCTGGGGGGTGTCCGGCGGTAAACTGGCCGGTTTGGCTGATGGTGCCGAACTGCGGGGAGGCGGGATCGGTCAGCCATTGCAATTGGCTTACGGTTATCACGTTTCCCATCGCATCGGTGATGGTGGCGCTGAAAGCATAATTGCCGCCGGAATTCACGATAATGGGACCTGGTTTTTGGTCGATCTTGATCCTATATTCCGAGATGCTTACCGGGGCCGCTCCCTGGCCGCCGCCCTGCTGGGGCGTGACCACAGCCAATACCGCTCCCTTCTTGCCGGGCTGATCGCTGGCCATGAAAAAGCCGTTTTGAGTGATAGTCCCCAATCCTTCAGGGTATGTTTTCCACAAAATCTTGATCTGTGGCATCGGCTGGCCCTGGGCATTTATTACTGTAGCAGTAAATTGCTGGGGCTGTCCCGGCAACAGAAGGGCGTTCGGAGGATCGATCTTGACCCGCAACGGCTGGCCTGGCTTTATTCTGACTGAGACGGCCTCCTGACCCTGGCCGAACTGGGGCGGAAGCGAAGCCACTACTTTACCCTGACCGGATTTCTGTCCGGCGGTAAATACACCCTGGGGAGAAACCTCACCCAGCTTTTCCGGGATCACCTTCCAGACCCAGTAGGGAGGAGTGACCGGGTTGCCGCTTTTGTCAAAGGCCTCGGCGGTGAATTCCAGCGACTGCCCCGGTTCCAGCGCCGCTTGCCTCGGTTTTACCTTAATGGTATAACGTTGGGTCTTTTCTGCCACTACTACCAGGGATTTTGCGGTTCCTGATCCCGTTTCATTTTTAGCCAGTACTTTTACAGTTCCCACTCCCGGTTTATCGCCGGCGGTGAAATTACCGGAGCCGTCTATAGTTCCCAGCCCGGATGGTTCCACGCGGAATTCAAGTTCTGCCGTTGCTGGGTTGCCGTCCCGGTCATGGACCGAAACCGAATATACTGCATTTTCGCCGGGCTTCAGATCTGCCTTAGCCGGGGTCATCTCCACCATCAGTTTTTGGGGCTTTAGTTTTGGTCCCACGGTTATTTTAGCCTGCCCGAGACCCTTGAATTTCTCAGACTTGGCTAGGGCCGCTATCCGGCCGGTTCCCGGGGTTAAGGCGGTGAAATTACCGTTCTGGTCAATGGTTCCCAGGCCGGCTGGCACCACCTGCCAGGAGACGGCCGCCTCTGCCGCCGGCTCGCCGTTCAAATAACGGACTTCGGCCGAAAGTTTTATGGCCGAACCCGGTTCCATCCGGGCCGAGCCGGGGCTTACTTTAACGGTCAATCCCGTGGTCTTGCCGCCTGCGACCCTGATCAGGGCATGGCCCAAAATCATTTTATCGCTCTGCTGCACCGAGGCCCGTACTATCCCCTGTCCAGCGGACCTTCCGGCGGTAAAGCGCCCGTCAGCAGAGATGGATCCCAAAGACGGGGGGAGCACCTTCCAGACCACAGCCGTCTGCTCCTGGCCCGGTACCGAGAACTGGACCGTTCCGTTGGGAATCACCTCGGCCGGATTGGGAGATACTTCCAGCTGCTGGGCCAGGGCCATTCCTGCGGCCGAGGCCAAAAGCAAAATGATGGTGATCAGCTTTTTCATGAGCGTTCCTCCAGCAGGTAAAAGCTCCAGCTTTTGTTGGTCTCCCGGCCGTCCCGGCCGGTCAGGGATACCAGCACCACGTGCTGGCCGGGCGCCAGTTCATTTGGGGAGATGGTCAGATAGTCTTCCTTCATCTGGTATTGGGCGGAAGCCAGGGGCCGGTCGTCAATGCTTACCTTTATTCGGTCGCGGGTTTGAACTGCCGGATAAAAGGATGCCACGATGTTCAGGTCCCGGATTTCGGCCACATCCTGTTCTCCGGGCCAGACCGGATAGATCCGGCTGGGCTCGATGATTTCCGGCTCAACGGCGGCGATGTTAATTCCGGGTCTGACGGGAACATTGTCTGGGTCAGCGGCCTGCAAAGGTTTTTGGTTAACAGCCTGGGGGGCAAAAATATTTTCCGGCACCGGAGCCCGCAGGAACAGCAGCATTACGGCGGCGATCATCAGGGCCGAGGCGGCCAGGGAAAGCCGGGCCGGCCGCAAGTCGAAAAGCTTTGGTCTGGCTTCGGCCCGGTTTATCCTGGCCCAGAGCCTGGCCTGGAAATAGGGGGGAAGTTCAACGCTGGGCTGGCTCCGTAGCAGCGATTCCAGTTCGCTTTGTCCCGATGCCAGAGCCCGGCAGTCCGGGCATTCCCGGACATGGCTTTGGGCCTGGGGCGGCAAAGCGGCGCCGGGATTGTCCCGGAAAAATATTTCAATTTGCTGACAGTTCATTTCTTCCTCCCTGATTATTGGCGGCCTTCAGGCCGTTAAGCTTTTGACCCAGGATCTGGCGGCCCCGCCACAAGCGTGATTTTACGGTGCCCGGAGAGCAGTCCAGTATTTTGGCGATATCGTCGCAGGCCTGGTCCTCAAAGTAATAAAGCACCACGGTCTCCTTGAACTCCGCCGGCAGTTCGGACACCGCCTGCCGGACCATCTTATCCTGGGACAACTTTTCGATCTTTTCCATCTGCTCCAGGGCCCCGGGGTCGGACACCTCTTCCTCCGGGGTTCTTTCGCCCAGGCCGAAGAAGGACATAACCTTTTGTTTCCTTAAATGCCGGCGGTGGTGGTTGACCGCTATCCGGTAAAGCCAGGTAAAGAAATCCGATTCGCCCCGGAACTTGGAGTACTCCTTGTAAGCGATCAGGAAAACTTCCTGGGCCAGGTCCTGGGCCAGGTCATAATCGCCCGTCAAACGAAAGAGCAAATTAAAAAGCCGCTTATCGTATTTCTGGACTATCTGGTCAAATTCTATCTTGCTGTTTTCCGTCATATAGGCATTAAGTTAGAGCCGTTTTAACCGGGTATAGTTCCCGAATAAGATCACAATTTAAACATCAGGGCCAGTTCAAGCATAAGTCGTTCAAACAACCGGGCTTGTCTCTCAATTTTCATGATCTTTTGCCGGGCGGCCCCGGCCTGCCGGGAATACAAGCTTATGTCGTTGGCTATCTCTTTGATCTCCTGATACTTAAGATCCTCAACCGGTACGGACCCGGCTAAAAGCCTGGCCTCGGATGCCGTCATTCTGGCTTCAGGTAATATCTGATACATCGCCGGAAAATCGAAACCATCGTAGCTCGTTTTTAAGCCGAGATAACTCTGTCTGGCAAGAAAGAACTGCTGCTTGGCCAGCAAGGGTTGAGCCGAGGCCAGCTCTTTGATCTGGATCAGGTTCTGCAGCAACTCGGCCAGTTTGGGCTCAATAAGGTCGCAGGAAGAATTTATCCCCCTCAAGGCAGACAGTCCGGCGGCGGTTTTGGCCGTTAAAGCATTAAGCCGGGCCAAGATCTTTTCAACATCATGTCCGAGTACGGCCGGAGATTTATCCGATCCGGTTTGGAGCCTTTCCACGGTCTCCAACACTCCCGCTTCGGCGGCCTGGTATCTTTGCACCAAGGCATCAACCTGGGTTTGGATCTCCCCGGCCTGGGCGCTCAGTCCCGCCTGGCCCGAATCGCTTTCCACCCTGGCGGCCAAAACCATGGTTTGGTGCAGGCGTCGTTCCAGCCTCAGCAGGATCAGTTTGAATTTGCGCCGGTTCTGGTAGGCCTGGCGTTCAATCTCCTGGCCCTGGCTGTTAAGTTTGCAGGCCCTCGGTTTTTTATTTTCCAAAGCCCCGGCGTTCTCCCGTAATTTTTCCTGGCTTTTTACCGCCTGCTCCAGACCCGTCACCAGGCTTTTAACCGACCGACGCAGCTCCTGGAACATCTTGTGGGACCAGCGTTCCCAGCGATTTTCTTTTTGGGGGTCGAAGCCGGATTCCGACGGGTCCAAACCCTTCCGCATAAAAGACTGCCGGAGGGCCGCCAGGCGCAGCATTCTTCCCCGGCGGCCGGGACCGGAGACCTCCACCAGGCCCTCTTCCACCGCCACCCGGGTGCCGGAGTCCGGCTGGATCTCAACCTTGAAAACAGTGCCCCTCACCCCGGCCACCGCGGTGGGGGTTTCCACCGTAAATTGCGATTTAAGGGAAAGCTTGGCCACCTTGGTCCAAAGCTTTCCCAAAAAGAGCTTGAAGCTGCGGTCGGTGCTGTCGGCGCGCTGGATGTAGAGCGAGGTCTTTTCTCCCAGCCGGATGCTGGTGCCGTCGGCGAATCCAATCTCGGCCAGGGATCCCTTGCCGGTGCGCACCGAATCACCCGGCTGCAGGGCCTGCCCCAATTCCGCTTCCGCCAGCCGGCCCTGCTGCCAGACGAAAGCCTGCCCGGTATACAGGCTTAAAACGGCGGTTGGCTTAAGTTCCTGGGATCCCGCCCCCGGCGCCAAAAGATAGGGCAATGACAAGATAATGGCTGCGATAATCCGTTTCATAAAAAACCTCCCCGGCAAATACTCCGCCGGTCAATTGAGTTTGTGCCGCCGAACGTTGCAATCAGAACGGGCAATGGTCATTAGAGACCCGGAAGAAGCTCATGGTTCCCCGGCAATATTTTAGAAGCGGTATCCCAGATTGGCCCAGGCCAGGCGCTGGCGGTATGTTTTTGACCGGTCCAGCCGGTCGGTTTTGTTTATCTGCTTGGCTCCCAGCTCCAGGGAAAACCTGGTTCCCAGGCTGGCGGTGCCCTTGAGATACCCCGTGTGTTTGAGTTGATCGACGGTGTTCAGATCATCCCGGAGCTGATAATACTGATATCCGGAGTTGATCTGCCAGGTTCTTCCGGAAGAAAAGTTAATGTCCAGATTGGCCGAATGGGACCGGGTCAGCCGGTCGCTTTGGCTGGCGGAATAAGAATAGAGGGGAGTGGCCCGGAACCGTTTCCATTTTACACTAAAACTGGTTCCCAGGCTGCTGCTTTGATAGTTGTAGCCTGTGTAAGGCCTTCGGCTGTGGTCAAGATTAATGTTAAAACCGGAGAACCAATGTTTCGGATCGATGCCGGATAATCTCAGCGAGGCCCCGGCCTTGTAGCTGTTTCCGGCGGTAGAATCGGTGAATATTTTATAGGCCGAGGCGTAGGCCTGGGTGTTTAACCCCTTGTTCCAATTAGATTCATGGGCCAGGGCCAGTTCGTTCTTGGCCGCCTCGGCATAGGGGTTGCCGAAACTGTAAAAATACTGTCCCAGCGAAGTATACCGCGCTTTCCAAAGATGTCTGCTCCGGCGGACCTGGAGCCCGGCCGAGCAGCCCTGGCCATAGACCATTCTTCCGGTGTCGGGGATCAGCCTGGTGCGGATGTATTCCCCGGACAGTAGCAGGGTTTTGAACGGAAGGTCCAACGCCAGCAGCAACAGCTGGTTTTGGCCGGGATGAAGAGTGTCGGCCGACAGGATGGTGTCGGAGATCCCCAGCAGTTCGTCAGTATAGACATAGGAGCTGGTCTTATATCTGACCGAATCCGGCAGAGAGGAAGGGTCGTCGTATCCGGAGTAATACCCTGCCGAAAAGACCAGGCTGTCACGAAATTCCAACAATCCCTGGCCTCCGTAAATGTACTGGGCAAAGGTCTGATACCCGGTGTCGGCAGGCTGGGAGCGGCAGGCCAGCAGGTCTATCTTCAGGCGTCCGGTCTTATATGTACCGGCTCCGCCCAGCGGAGAAAGGCCGGAGAAAGCCAGTTCCGAAAGCACGGGGTAGAACTCTCCCAGACTCAATTCCCATCGGGGGTGGTAAAACTGCAACTGGCCGTGGGGGTCCTGGTCGTAAGACGGATCGTAGGACAGATTCCCGTTAAAGTTTCCCCGGCCCAGCAGCCCCGAAAACGACAACTCGGTCCTGGGCAGAAAACCGGCCGGGGAGGAAAGGCCCAGACCGGCGGTGTCGGCGCTGCAGTCAGAGTACTGTCCTCCAAGGCCTGCCCAGGTATCCCAGAGCCAGGCATTTTCCGGAACCGACAAAGTTTTTGGGGCGTAAAATATCCATCCGTGTGAAAAAACGGTGTCCGGTCCGATCAGGGCCGTCAGCCGCATTTGGTGCGGTCCGGGCTGGGGGGCGAAATCCGAAATATAGTAAAGGTAGTCGCCGGTAATCTGAGTCCCGGCGGTGATATCCACGTCATCCAATTGAAGACTGAGGGAATAATCCTGCAGGTCCAACAGCAGCAGTGAGACCTCCAGAGGCTCGTCCTGGGGCAGCAGGGAATCCGGCAGGGGGGAAAGTATGGTGATGAAATCAAAACCTTCTCCGGATGGAATATCTGCTGCCAACAGGTTCTGGCCCCGGGCCGGGAAACAGGCAACCAGCAATAATAATATTGTTGCAAAATACTTGGACATATTTTAATGATGTCAAATTTCAGGCCAAAAGTCAAGGGGATACCATAAGGAAGGAAAAAGATATTTTAAAGGTCATCAAATCGTTTGACTTTTGGGGCAAAATGTTATAAGGTAATGCTGCCGATCATTCAATTACAAACCGAAAGAATCAGATGAACTCAGTTTACATCCATATTCCATTCTGTCTGGCCAAGTGCCACTACTGCGGATTCAATTCCCAGCCGTTGGAACAGCCTGCCGAACTGAAAAAATATTTTCAGGCGCTGTCCTTTGAGGTCGATGGCAGTAGGAACGAGATCGAAGAATTAAGAACGATATATTTCGGCGGGGGCACTCCCACCATCGCAACGGCCAGGCTGATTGAAACGATCTTGAAAGCGCTGCCAATCTGGATTCCTGAGGCCGAACTGACCTTAGAGGCCAATCCCGGAACCGTTTCCCTGGAAAAACTGAAAGCTCTCCGGGAAATGGGATTCAACCGGCTGAGCCTGGGGGTGCAGTCTTTCAACGACGAGCGGTTGAAGCAGATAGGCCGGGTGCACACCGCCCGGCAGGCCGTCAAAGCCTTTGAGCTGGGGGCCAAAGCCGGCTTTGCCAACATCAACCTGGACCTGATCTACGCCCTGCCGGGACAGTCATTAAACGACTGGAAAAGGGACCTGGCCAAGGCGCTTTCGCTTGAACCCCGGCACCTGTCGCTTTATTCGCTGACCTATGAGAGGGATACGGAATTCAAAAAACAAAAAGCAGAAGGCAAAATAATACCATGCGGGGAAGAGCTTGAAGCCGACATGTACCTGGAGGCTGTCGACAAGCTTGACCGGGCCGGGCTTAAGCGCTATGAGATCTCCAACTTTGCCAAAAAAGGATATTGTTCCCGGCACAACATCAATTACTGGCGGGCCGGGGACTACCTGGGTTTTGGGGCCGGGGCCCATTCGCACCGGGGCGATAAAAGATGGAGCAATGTAAAAAATGCCGGGAAATACGCTGATGCGGTGACCAAGGGAAAGAGCCCGGCCGGTTTCCGGGAGACCATTTCTCCGGAACTGCAGGTGTTCGAGGCCCTGTTCCTAGGCTTGCGGATGGCCGAGGGGATAGAGATAAAAAGTTTTCAGCGCAGATTCGGAAAATCCCCCCTGGAGCACAAGCCACAGGTCTGGCTCCGCTGGAAAGAACAGGGCTGGGCGGAATGGGACGGCAGAAATTTGCGCCTTACGCCCCAGGGCCTGGTGCTGGCCGACGGATTGGCGGTTGAGCTGGCGTAAGGAAACAGAATTCTGCTTGACTTTTAGCCCGGGATTTCGTATCTTTATGGCATCCGGCCATCAATAAAAAAGGAAAGATGAAATGGGCTTTGAAAGCGGACGGCATGGCCAGCTGGGCCAAGAACTTTATTCCAAGGGACGGTTTGGCGAGGCAGTACAGGAGTTTAAAAAAGCCATCAAGATCACGCCCAATTTTGCCGACCTTTACAACCATCTGGGCCTGGCCTATCACCTGAACGGGGAATATGAACAGGCCATCAAGACCTTTAAGCAGGCCATCAGGCTTAATCCACGGTATGTGGAGGCCCACCTGAACATCGCCATTACCCTGAACGAGCTGGGACGTTACGAAGAAGCGGTCTCCTTTTTCAGCCAGGCCACCGAGGCCGAGGACATCAAGGGAGGAATGACCACCGGCATCCGCAACAAATTGTCCTCGGCCCATGCCGGACTGGGAGACACCTATTGCGACATCGGATATAATACCGAAGGAGCCGAGGAATACCAAAAGGCGCTGAAGCTCAATCCCCACCATCACGATGTCCGCTTAAAGCTGGCCAAGACCCACCTGAACCTGGAGCAGTATTATATGGCCATCGAGGAACTGGAGACGCTGACCAGGTCCCATCCCGATTATCTTGAGGCCATAATCTTCCTGGGTGTGGCTTATTTGAAGAACGGGCAGAGGGATAAAGCCCGCAAACAGTGGCAGATCTGCCTGGCCAAGGATCCGGGAAATTTGAGGGCCAAGACCTATCTGACCCTGATGGCCCGGGCAGGGGAGAAATAACGGTATCAGTTTCCGCAGCAAAAAGGACGAAGTTTTCACTTCGTCCTTTTTTCATGTTCCAGGGCCAGCAGTTTCAAAATATCGCTCCGTGAGTAATGCCAGAGCCCGCAGTCCTCGTCGGGGGGCTGGGCCAGGCAGCCGCCCAAGCACCAGGGCAGCAGTCCGCAGATCCGGCAGTGCTGCTGGCGGTAAGGGTTCCAGGCCATCCATTTGAACAACTGCGGGGAGAAGGGATCATTCATTTTTTCATTGATCCGGTTCTCCGTCCGTCCCACATCGTTCCAGCATTTGTAAATGTTTCCCTCCGGATCCACGATGAAACTCTGGGGGTCGGCGGCCTGGCAACAGAGCGGCTTGGGCCGGGGCAGGTTCAGGATCTCAAACCCCGAATTCACCAGGCCCTTAAGAATATCTGTTTCATCATCGCTGAACCGGGGGGCGCTTTGGCAGAACCCGGTCAGGTTGCGGCAGAGCTTTTCCGAAGGTTTTCCAGGAATCACCTTGACCGCTGCCGAAGGAAGGAGCTTGTTCCGGTTCTCCTCCATCCCGGCCAGGCTGGTCAGGTAAACTGTCCGGAGCGAGGGGTCATTCACCGTTTCGCCCGATCCCAGATTGATGAACAGCAGGTCCGGCCGGTTTTGCTTGTCCCTGACGATCGCCGGCAGATGGCCGGGGCCGCCGTTGGTGATCACATGGTAAACAGCATGGGCGTTCAGTTCCCGGCAGGCCTTATCCAGCCATTCTTTCATCTCCAAAGCCAGGGGCCAGGCCAGGGAAGGTTCGCCGCCCCAAAAGGTCACCGAGATTTCTCTGAGGTCGGAGTGCTCCAGCACCAGGTCCTTGATGGCCCCGATGGCCTGAGGGCCCAGGTCCCGGGGTTTTTCGTGATGGGGGCAGCCGGGGCAGTTCTGGTCGCAACGGGTGGTCAGGCCTATCCACAGGTCAAGCCGGCGGGAAGAGAAGCGGAAAAGGTTGGAGGCCAACTCCAGTTCCTGCATTTCGTCGGCCTGCTCTTCGGCCAGAAAGCCGCCGTCAGTCAGCAGCTGCATGGTCTGCTCCACCGCCGGGTCATTAAAATTCATCAGGTTCCTGGTGATGGGCATCTGCAGGCCGCCATAGATGGCCGCCTGCACCTGGTCCAGGGGCAAAAAACTCCTGCGGACGCAGTTGTAAAGCAACTGAGGCCGGCTCCGGCGGCGGATAAGGTGATTATAGCGGGAAGGTTTCATTTGTATCTGACCTGATCTCAAATTCCATCGGGGACACCCAGATGGTGTCGTTATACAATTGATAGATAGTATAGCCTTGACCACAGACTAACGGTTTTAGTGCCAGATAATCCATTAGACGATAAATACCAGGATTTTCAAGAAACGCAAATCCGTTTTCGAGACCGGTAAAGTCATTTTCAATAAACAATGCCACTGCCGGTGAATACCTGTGAATATCTACATTATGAATGGCGTTTTCATAAACAATTTCCCTAAAGCTGATCAATTTGGCAGTGTATTTTGCCGGAAGCAGATAATCGGTTGCCATTTTACGGCGGTATGGAACTATGATGTTGGCTTGGAGAGAATCAGTATAATGCCGAAGCAGGGGGATGCTCTTTTCAACCAAAGTTGTCTTTTGACGTTCATATTCGCTGTCTGAAACCGCTTTTTTTATGGAATTCAAATTGATATTGGCAGCAGATAAAATGAAGAAAAGTCCTAGAGAAATCATAGTTGTGTAAAGGGGTTTGGTTTTTATATGATTTGGAGAAAGAAAAGCGTAAAATATCAATAAAACGTTAGAAAAAACAAGGAAACGCTCCATAAAAATGATATTGCTGAAAGCAGACATGAATAAATAAAATATTACCGGCAGAAAAATGATAATTGAAAAAAGCCAATGGAGGCGTTCATCCTTTGCCCGTGATCGAGAGACCGACCAAGCAAGGCTGGCAATGGCAAGAATCAAGGTAGAAAGCCCCACCGCTTTTGAAATAATTTTGGGGAGTGATACTAATAATTCTACAAAATTTAGGGGCGTAACACCCAAAATATCCTTATATTTGGAGGTCATCTTCAGGGAAAACAAAGGATCGCCAAAAGTAAAATAATCAAATCCAACCCATAATAATGGCCCAGCCAGTGGCAGCCAAAGAAACCGGTTCCAACGTTTGGTATCAACAGCATAGAAGAAAGTCACTATACCGAAGGAATATAACCAGCTTTCAGGTCTTATCAATGAAGAAAAGAGCATTAGAACGGCATAACCAAGGTAGCGTTTTTTCAACAATAACATTAACGAACTTAATGTCAATCCCATATACAACCATTCCCAAGAACAAAAAATAATACTCCTCAGAGAGCCATGAAAAATGATAAGGGTATACAGAAAGGTTATCAGACCAAAGAGGCTGCGCCCGGTAATAGATTTGGAGATTTCAGATATGGAATGGCAGGCAATGGATACAAACAATGAAATCATGACATATACGCCCCATGGGGGCAACAAATAATACAGAAAGCAAACCAAGGGCTTCGGGGTCTCGGTTATTAAATATGGGGGGTGTTGTCCGGATATAAAGTAGTGCCAGATCAAGCGGTATGTTATTACGGAGCTCTTGCCGATAATCCCATAATCTATATGAAGGAGTAATGGGAATGATAGGGTCAATAAGAAAAATAAACCCGGCAAAGCAGCGGCTCTGATGATATATTTATATTTGTCTTGCATTCTGATCAGTATGATTCTAAAAAGCAAAAGGCCGGAAGATCCGACCTTGGTGAACGTCCCCTTGTTCCGGGAATAGTTTTGCCGGGCAGTTTATTTTCCCGGGGGAACAGGGGCCGCCGCCCGGGCCAGGTTGTTCTTCAGGTCATCGGGGCTGTCGGTATGGATCAAGGCCTCGTCCAAAGTGATCAGCCGCTTGCGCACCAGATCGGCCAGGGAATGGTTCAACGGCATCATGCCCTGCTTGGTGCCCATCTGAATGGCTGAGGGTATCTGGCTGGTCTTGCCTTCGCGGATCAGGTTACGGATGGCGCTGTTGATCAGCATCAGTTCGTAGGCCACAATCCGGCCCTTGCCGTCGGCCCGGCGGGGCAGCACCTGTGAGAGCACCGCCAGCAGGTTGCCCGAGATCTGCATCCGGACCTGGGCCTGCTGATGGGGCGGGAAGACCTCCACTATCCGGTCGATGGTCTGCATGGAATCGGTGGTGTGCAGGGTGGAAAGCACCAGGTGTCCGGTCTCGGCCGCGGTGATGGCCAGCTGAATGGTCTCCAGGTCGCGCATCTCGCCGATCACTATCATGTCGGGATCCTGGCGCAGCACGCTCTTTAAGGCGTTGGTGAAGCTGTGGGTGTCCTTGCCCACCTCCCGCTGGTTGATCTCGGCCTTCTTGTCCTGGTAGATGAACTCGATGGGATCCTCGATGGTGACGATGTGGCAGTCCTGGTTGGCGTTGCGGGTCTCCACCATGGCGGCTATGGTGGTGGATTTGCCGCATCCGGCCGGCCCGGTCACCAGGATCAGGCCCCGGGGCCGCATAGCCAGGTTCTTGCAGACGATGGGCAGGTTCAGCTCGTCCACGGTGGGTATCCTATTGGGCACCACCCGGAACACCAGTCCAAACTCGTTTCGTTGGAAGAACACCGAGGCCCGGAAACGGCAGAGGTTGGCTATGGAGCAGGCCATGTCCAGCTCCCGCTCCCGGCGGAAACGCTCAAGCTGTTCCTTGGTCATGATGTCCACGGCGAAACGCTTGGTGTCCTCCGAGGTCAGCACCGGCACTTCCACCGGCACCAGATTGCCCTGAAGCCTTAAGGCCGGCGGGGTACCAACCTTAAGGATCAGATCAGAAGCGCCTTTTTGAAAGGTCAGATATAGTAATTCGGCCAGCTGCATCTTAACAAAATTAAAAATAAAAAATAGAAGATAAAAAAATGGGAAGCGGATAAATGGGAAATAGGGATGGTAGTTCTGACCGCAGATCGAATTACCGGCTGATGGACGTTTCCAGTTCGGCGGGGTTGGAGGATTTGGCCAGGGCGTCCTCCAGGGTGACCAGGTTCTTCTGCACCAGTTCCTTTAAGGCGGAGTCCAGGCTCTGCATCCCGAACTTGGACCCGGTCTGGATCAGCGAGTATATCTGGGGGGTTTTGCCGTCGCGGATGACGCTGCGGACGGCCGGAGTGCCCAGCATGATCTCGAAAGCGCCCACCAGCTTGCGGCTGCCCACCGCCGGCAGCAGGGCCTGGGAGATGACCGCTTGAAGTACGGTGGCCAGCTGGACCCGGGCCTGTGCCTGGGATTCCGGGGGATAGGTGTTGATGATCCGGTCCACGGTCTGGGCGGCGTCGGTGGTGTGAAGGGTGGCCAGCACCAGGTGGCCGGTCTCGGCCGCGGCGATGGCCAGGGACATGGTCTCGTAGTTGCGCATCTCTCCCACCAGGATCACATCGGGGTTCTGGCGCATCACATGGCGCAATCCGGAGGCAAAGGTGGGGGTGTCGGAGCCCACCTCTCTCTGCTCGATGATGGCCAGGTTGTCCTTGTACAGGAATTCGATGGGATCTTCCAGGGTAATGATGTGGCTGCGGCGGTTGCTGTTGATGTGTTCCACCATGGCCGCCAAAGTGGTGGATTTTCCGGAGCCGGTGGGCCCGGTGATCAGGATCAAACCCCTTGGCAAAAGAGCCAGTTCCTTCAATATCAGAGGGAGCTTCCATTCCTCCAGAGTCCGGATCTTAAGCGGGATCACCCGCATGATGGCCCCCACGTAGCCCCGCTGACGGAAAATGTTGATGCGGAACCGGGCCACCCCGGGCAGGCCAAAAGCAAAATCAAGCTCCAGATCCTTCTCGTAGCGGCGCTGCTGCTCCTCGGTCATGATGGAATAAAGCAGGCTTTTTGTATCCTCTTCCACCATCACCGGGAACTCGCTGCGCACCAGCTTGCCGCCGATCCGGTAAATGGGGGCCTCGCCCACCCGCAGATGCAGGTCGGAGGCTTCGCGCAGGACCAGTTCCTCCAGGAGCTGGTCCATCTGGGGGAGTTGAGGATTGCCGTTGGTCATTTTGTGGGTGATAGTTCTGTATTAGAGATAATTGATGGTGCCCGCCTACGCTAAAGCTACGGCGGACTATTGTCAAGCAGGGAGGCATAATGGTGCCGGCGGAGGGAATCGAACCCCCATGGTATTGCTACCGGTGGATTTTGAGTCCACTGCGTCTACCAGTTTCACCACGCCGGCGGGAACATCACTCTAAGCATAGCAAAAGATTGTTATTTTGTCAACGATAAAACATACTATTTCACATTTATAACACAACGGTTTACGGCCGGCGCAAGGCGTAATACAATTAGATGTTGTTTCCCGAAACATGGTTCCCCAAAAAACCGTGAAATTGGAGTTGCATACAGCTGCAAGACCTCCATTTAAGGACTATCTCCCTTGCTCAGAAAAAGTGGAAAGAAGACAGCTGATTTGGTACAAAACGTAGCCTTAACCCTGTTATGTTCTTTTTCTTTTTGTGCCGCCCCTTCGTTTGCAAGGTAAATAGCCGTCTCAGGGCAGGCTCCAG